>DASYAC010000351.1:0-2844 GCA_036501585.1 Steroidobacteraceae bacterium | reverse complement strand
CGCGGATTACACCAAAAAGTCGGCGGAAGGCTCCGCCGCCGCGTGGGAGAAGCTTTTGGGCGCCAAAACCCTGGAGAACGCGATGGCGATTCAGAGCGCGTACTTGAAGTCCTCGTACGAAGACTTCGTCGCCGAAGCGAGCAAGCTCGGTGAGCTGTATGCCGATCTCGCCAAGGAAGCCTACAAGCCGTTCGGAGACGTGATGGCCAAAGGCGCGGCAATCTAGTGACGACGGCTACGGACGCGCAGCCATTGCGCGGCTGGCGGCGCGACATATCTTACGCGGCGGAATGATCTCCTTCGGCAGAGTTCTCCGCCGCGAATATCCTGCACAGGCGTCGGGACCGAATGACGCGATGACGCGTTGCTGTTGAACCGGAGCATTGGCGCAAATCGAGCTTTGCGACCTGGTCTCTGTTGCTCAGCAGAAGGGGCGCGCCAACTTTGAGGCGATCGGTCCGAACTTCGATTGCGGCGACCGTGGTGCCGCAGCGCAATGGCGCCCGACAGGCGAGCGGCCAGCAGCAGCCATTCCTGCCCGGGAGGCAGTTCCATGGTATGCGGTGGGTCTGCGATCTGGCAGGCGCGCGGTTCAAACTCTATGATAGTGTATCGCTAGCGCCGGGGGTGAGGGCTCCCGGCCGGCCCTCGCGGACAAACCGCGCCGGGAACGAATTCGGAAGACAGACCAGGCAATGCCGTCGATCGACTCTCATCCCGCCGCGCAGCCAGTCCGACTGGCCGATGATGACCGCAAGCGCAAAGGCGATCAGAACGGACCCGGGACCGCGGTCATCACCAAGACCAAGCCGCAGACCAAGCGGCCGAACCTCTACCGGGTGCTACTGCTTAATGACGACTACACCCCGATGGAATTCGTGGTTCACGTGCTGGAGCGCTTTTTCAATAAGGACCACGAGAGCGCACACCGGATCATGATGCATGTCCACCAGCACGGAATCGGCGAATGCGGCGTGTTCACCTATGAGGTGGCGGAGACAAAAGTGACCCAGGTCATGGACTTTGCCCGCAAACATCAGCATCCTTTGCAGTGCATCATGGAGAAGAAGTGATTCTGGGGGAACGATTCTTGCAGACCGGGCTTTGGGGGGAACGCGTCCAATACAAGTGAAGAGAAATTGAAAATGCCAACCTTCTCGCGCAGTCTCGAACAGTCGCTCCATCGGGCGCTCGCGCTCGCCAATGAGCGCCATCACGAATACGCTACGCTGGAGCACCTGCTGCTGGCGCTGATCGAGGACCAGGACGCCGCGGCCGTGATGCGGGCCTGCAATGTCGACCTCGAGAAGCTGCGCCGCAGCTTGATCGCCTACCTCGAATCCGAGCTGGACAATCTCGTCACCGATGGCGCCGAGGATTCCAAGCCCACCGCCGGCTTCCAGCGCGTCATCCAGCGCGCGGTGATCCACGTGCAGTCGTCGGGCCGTGAAGAGGTGACGGGCGCCAATGTCCTGGTCGCGATTTTTGCGGAACGCGAGAGCCACGCCGCCTATTTCCTGCAAGAGCAGGACATGACCCGCTACGACGCGGTGAACTACATCAGCCACGGCATCGCCAAGCGGCCTGGCATGTCGGAAGCGCGCCCGGTGCGCGGCTCCGAGGAAGAGAACGAGGGCAAGCAGGGCGACGAGCAGAAGAAGAAGGGCGATGCGCTAGACGCTTATTGCGTCAACCTCAACAAGAAGGCCCGCGAGGGCAAGATCGATCCGCTGATCGGCCGCGACGCCGAGATCAACCGTACCATCCAGGTGCTGTGCCGACGGCAGAAGAACAATCCGCTGTTCGTCGGCGAGGCCGGCGTCGGCAAGACCGCCATCGCCGAAGGCTTGGCGCGCCGCATTGTCCACGGCGAGGTGCCGGATGTGCTGCGCAATTCGACGGTGTTCGCGCTCGATATGGGCACGCTGCTCGCCGGCACCCGCTACCGCGGCGACTTCGAGGAGCGGCTCAAGCAGGTGATCAAGGAACTGGAAGCCTATCCGGGCGCCATCCTGTTCATCGACGAGATCCATACCGTGATCGGGGCCGGCGCCACCTCCGGTGGTGCCATGGATGCCTCGAACCTGCTCAAGCCGGCGCTCGCCTCCGGCACCGTGCGCTGCATGGGCTCGACCACCTACAAGGAATACCGCCAATATTTCGAGAAGGACCGGGCCCTGGTGCGGCGGTTCCAGAAGATCGATGTCAACGAGCCGACCATCCCGGACGCGATCGAAATCCTCAAAGGACTGAAGCCGTACTTCGAGGAGTACCACAAGCTCCGCTATACCAACGAAGCCATCAAGGCGGCGGTGGAGCTGTCGTCGCGCTACATCCACGACCGCAAGCTGCCCGACAAGGCGATCGACGTGATCGACGAATCCGGTGCCGCGCAGATGCTGCTGCCGGAGAGCCGCAGGAAGCGGACCATCGGCATCAAGGAGATCGAGACCACCATCGCCACCATGGCGCGGATTCCGCCGAAAGCGGTGTCGAAGGACGATGCCGAAGTGCTCCAGCATCTCCAGGACACCCTCAAGCGCGTGGTCTACGGCCAGGACAAGGCGATCGAGGCGCTATCGGCGTCGATCAAGCTCGCCCGCGCCGGCCTGCGCGAGCCGGAAAAGCGGATCGGCTGCTATCTTTTCTCAGGGCCGACCGGTGTCGGTAAGACCGAGGTGGCGCGGCAGCTCGCCGCTACGCTAGGTGTCGAGACCATCCGCTTCGACATGTCGGAATACATGGAGCGCCACACCGTCTCGCGGCTGATTGGCGCGCCGCCCGGTTATGTGGGCTTCGACCAGGGCGGGCTCCTCACCGACGGCGTCGACCAGCATCCGCACT
>DASYAC010000350.1:0-6115 GCA_036501585.1 Steroidobacteraceae bacterium | reverse complement strand
TCGTTCACCCGGACCACGATGCGGGAGGCGTCGACCGAGTCGACGCTGCCGCCGCGCCGCGCCACCACCGTGACGCCGGAGTCGATGGCCACCGCCCGCTCCATGCCCGTGCCCACGAGCGGCGTCTCCGACCTCAGCGTCGGCACCGCCTGGCGCTGCATGTTCGAGCCCATGAGCGCGCGGTTCGCGTCGTCATGCTCGAGGAACGGGATCAGCGAGGCCGCCACGGAGACGATCTGCTTCGGCGACACGTCCATGAAGTCGATCTTGTCGGAGGCCGACAGGGTGAACTCGTTCTGGGTACGGCAGGAAATCAGATCGTCGACGAACTCGCCCTTTTCGTTGAGCGTAGCGTTCGCCTGCGCGATCACGTACTGGCCTTCCTCGATTGCCGACAGATAGTCGATCTGATCGGTGACCTTGCCGTTGGAGACGCGCCGATACGGGGTCTCGAGGAACCCGTAGCCGTTGGTGCGCGCGTACACGGCGAGCGAGTTGATCAGCCCGATGTTCGGACCTTCCGGCGTCTCGATCGGGCACACGCGGCCGTAATGGGTCGGATGCACGTCGCGCACTTCGAATCCCGCGCGCTCGCGCGTGAGGCCGCCTGGGCCCAACGCCGACACGCGGCGCTTGTGAGTGACCTCGGACAGGGGGTTGTTCTGGTCCATGAACTGCGAGAGCTGGGAGGAGCCGAAGAATTCCTTCACCGCGGCCGCCACCGGCTTGGCGTTGATCATCTCCTGCGGCATGATGGGCTCGCTCTCGGCGATGGTGAGGCGCTCCTTCACGGCGCGCTCCACGCGCACCAGGCCGATGCGGAAGGCGTTCTCCGCCATCTCGCCCACGCTCCGCACGCGGCGGTTGCCCAGGTGATCGATGTCGTCCACCTGGCCGTTGCCGTTCCTGATGTCGATCAAGGTCTTCATGACCTCGATGATGTCTTCCTTCGAGAGCACGCCCGAGCCCGTGATATCCTCGCGGCCCACGCGGCGGTTGAACTTCATGCGGCCCACGGGCGACAGGTCGTAGCGCTCCGAGTTGAAGAACAGGTTCTGAAACAGGTTCTCCGCGGCATCCTTGGTCGGCGGCTCGCCGGGACGCATCATGCGGTAGATCTCGACCAGCGCCTCGAGACGCGTCTTGGTCGGGTCGATGCGCAGCGTGTCCGAGATGTAGGGGCCCCGGTCCAGATCGTTGACGAAAATCGTGCGGATCTCGGCGATGCCGTTCTCGATCAGCTTGCCGACCGTCGGGACGGTGAGCACCTCGTTGGCCTTCGCCAGGATCTCGCCGGTCTCCGTGTTGACGATGTCGTGCATCAGCACCTTGCCCTGCAGATACTCGATCGGCACCGGCAGCTGCTTGACGCCCGCCTCCTCGAGATCGCGCACGTGGCGGGCGGTGATGCGCCGGCCCTCCTCGACGATCACTTTCTTGCCGACGCGGATCTCGAACGAGGCCGTCTCGCCGCGCAAACGCTGCGGGATGATCTCGAAGGTGATTTCCTTCTTGGACAGATGGAACACGTTCTTCTCGAAGAACATGTCGAGGATCTGCTCCTCGGTGTAGCCCAAGGCGCGCAGGATGATGGTGACCGGGAGCTTGCGGCGCCGGTCGATGCGCGCGAAAACGCAGTCCTTCGGGTCGAACTCGAAGTCCAGCCACGAGCCGCGGTAGGGAATGATGCGGGCCGAGAAGAGCAGCTTCCCGGACGAATGGGTCTTGCCGCGGTCGTGATCGAAGAACACGCCGGGGCTTCGGTGCAGCTGCGAGACGATGACCCGCTCGGTGCCGTTGATGATGAAGGTGCCGTTCTCGGTCATGAGCGGCAGCTCGCCCAGGTACACTTCCTGCTCGCGAACGTCCTTGACGGGCTTCTTGGCCCCGCTCGCTTCCTTGTCGAGCACCACGAGCCGCACCTTCACGCGGAGCGGCGCGGCGTAGGTGAGGCCGCGCAGCTGGCATTCCTTCACGTCGAAGACCGGCTCACCCAGGCGATAGCTCACGTACTCGAGCGTCGCGTTGCCGGAATAGCTGGAGATCGGAAATACGCTGTCGAAGGCGGCATGCAGGCCCACGTCGTCGCGGCTGGTCTCCGGCGTATCCGCCTGCAAGAACCGGCGGTACGAATCCAACTGGATCGCGAGCAGGTACGGCGTGCCGAGGATGCTCGGACGCTTGCCAAAGTTCTTGCGGATGCGCTTCTTTTCGGTGAAAGAGTAAGCCATATCTAGTATCTCCAGGCGCTACGCGCCACATCAACGGGGTCGAGGCGACCCCGTCCGAGAGTGCCCGCTCCGCGGGCAAAGGAATCCAAATGCGAATTGAAATCGAACGCGCAGCCGGCGGCTGCCGCCGTCATGGCGGCCTCCGTCGGGCTGCGCGTATGGACGGCGGTCACTACTTGATAGCAGCCTTGGCGCCGGCGTCCTCGAGCTTCTTCTTGATGGTCTCGGCATCGGCCTTCGGAATGCCTTCCTTGACCGTCGAAGGCGCGCCTTCGACCAGGTCCTTCGCTTCCTTCAGGCCCAGCCCGGTGATCTCGCGGATGACCTTGATGACGCCGACCTTGTTGGCGCCGAACTCGGTCATGGTCACGGTGAACTCGGTCTGCGCCTCGGCAGCCGGCGCGGCCGCGGCCGCGCCGCCGCCCGCCGCCGCCGCCACGGGAGCAGCCGCCGTGACGTTGAACTTCTTTTCCATGTCGGCAATCAGCTCGACCACTTCCATGACGGACATCTTGGAAATCGCATCGAGGATTTCGTCTTTAGTAACAGCCATCGTTGTCTCCAGAAAAAATTCCAAAAGGTCTTTCGACCCGAATCAGGTTGATGATGAGGTTCAATTGGTTGCCGCAGCTCCAGCGCTCTTCTTGGCCTCGAGCACTGCAGCGAGCGTTCTCACCAACTTGGAGTTGGGAGCCGCCAGCGTTCCAACGAACTTCGAAATCGGCGCCTGCAGGACACCCAGCAGTTTCGACACCGCTTGCGCCCGCGTCGGCAATGAAGCCACGCGGTCGATGTCCTGGGCCTTGAGCATCTGCCCGCCCAGCGACACCAGCGTCGTCACCAGCTTGTCGTTGTCCTTCGCGAACGCCTTGACGATGCGCGCCGCCGCGCCCGGATCGTCGTTGGAGAATGCGAGGACAATGGGTCCTTTCAGCGCCGGAGAAATGCACTCGAAAGACGTGCCGGCAACGGCCTTGCGCGCGAGAGTGTTCTTGACGATTCGCAGATACACGCCTTCCTTGCGCGCCTTGGCCCGCAATTCGGTCATCTGCGTCACGGTCAAGCCACGATTCTCGGCGCCCACCACGGACAGCGCTTTAGCCGCCACCGCGTTGACCTCCGCCACCACGACTTTCTTGTCTTCCAACTTGAGTGCCATCGAGTCCTCCCGGTTAGAAGCGTCACACCGGACGAAAGCGCCGCCGCTCCCGCCCACTCTTGCCCATCCTTGGGCGGGTACGCCGCCGTACCCTCAAGTGCGACCGTCACCAGGCCATCCTGATTCGGGTCCCACCATCTGCGCAGGCCTTGCTTAAGAGCCCTTGTGCTGCTCCTTATCAGGAGCCCGGCTCGCCTGCGGTCTTCGACGGTGAATGCGTGAGCCGTGCAGCCCGCGCAACCCATCTCCGTCATGCGCTCACGCGCTTTTCATGCGCTTGCGCGCAACATTAACCGGGTCGAAGCGACCCCGTCCTATATCTATGAAAGCCCAAGACTGGTCTGATCGACGGCGACGCCCGGACCCATGGTCGAGGACAGCGTCACCCGCTTCAGATACACACCCTTCGACGTCGCCGGCTTGATCTTCTGAAGATCCGCCATCAGCGCGATCAGGTTCTCCTTCAGCGCCGTCGGCTCGAAATTCGCACGCCCGATCTGCGCATGCACGATGCCCGCCTTGTCGGTGCGATAGCGCACCTGGCCCGATTTGGCGTTCTTCACCGCACCCGCCACGTCCGGCGTCACCGTGCCCACTTTGGGGTTCGGCATCAGGCCGCGGGGACCCAGGATCTGGCCGAGCTGGCCCACGATGCGCATGGCATCCGGACTCGCGATGACCACGTCGAAATCGATCTGTCCGCCCTTCACCTTTTCCGCCAGATCCTCGAAACCGACGATGTCCGCGCCGGCCGCCTTGGCGGCCTCGGCGTTCTTGCCCTGGGTGAACACCGCCACGCGCACCGTCTTGCCGGTACCGTGCGGCATGACCGTCGAGCCGCGCACCTGCTGGTCCGACTTGGTGGCGTCCACGCCGAGATTCACGGCCACGTCGATGGACTCGTTGAACTTCGCGGTGGCGAGCTCCTTCACGAGCTTGAGCGCCTCGTCGATGGCATACGTCTTGCCCGGCGGAAGCTTTTCCTTCCAATTCTTGGTGCGTTTCGCTACGGCCGCCATGTCACACTCCCTCCACGTCGACGCCCATGCTGCGCGCGCTTCCCGCAATGGTGCGCACAGCAGCCTCGAGATCGGCCGCCGTCAAATCCGGCGTCTTCAACTTGGCGATGTCCTCGAGCTGTTTGCGCGAGATCCTGCCCACCTTGGCGGTGTTCGGCGTGGCGCTGCCCTTCGGGATGCCGAGGGCCTTCGCGATCAGCACGGACGCCGGCGGCGTCTTCATGATGAACGTGAAGCTGCGGTCGTTGTACACCGTGATCACTACTGGGGTCGGTAATCCTTTTTCCAAGGTCTGCGTCTGGGCATTGAATGCCTTGCAGAACTCCATGATGTTCACGCCCTGCTGGCCCAACGCGGGACCCACCGGCGGGCTCGGGTTCGCCTGCCCTGCAGGGATCTGCAGTTTGATATACCCGGTGACTTTCTTCGCCATCGATCAGCCCTTCCCATGCGCTTCGCGCAACATTCAACGGGGTCGAAGCGACCCCGTCCTAAAAGTTAGTGAGACCACTCAACCCTTCTCGACCTGCGAGAAATCCAGCTCCACGGGCGTCGAGCGCCCCAGAATCTGTACGGCCACCTGAAGCCGGTTCTTCTCGTAGTTGACGGACTCGACCACGCCGTTGAAGTCGTTGAACGGGCCGTCGGTCACGCGCACCACCTCGCCGGGCTCGAACAGCACCTTCGGCTTGGGCTTGTCGACGCCCTCCTCGACGCGGCGCAGGATCGACATGGCCTCCTTGTCGGTGATCGCGGCCGGCTTGTCGCTCGTGCCGCCGATGAAGCCCAGCACCTTCGGGACTTCCTTCACCAGATGCCAGGTGTCCTCGTCCATCTCCATCTGAACCAGCACGTAGCCGGGGAAGAACTTGCGGTCGGATTTGCGCTTCTGGCCGTCGCGCATCTCGACCACTTCCTCCGTCGGCACGAGAATTTCGCCGAACTTGCTTTCCAGGCCCGCGCGTTTGACGCGCTCCTTGAGCGACTCGGACACCTTGTGCTCGAAATTCGAGTAGGCGTGAACTACATACCATCGCAGAGACATAGACTCTCCGAGTTCCTCAGGCGGGCGGCTGGCCGGTCAGCCACCGGATCAGCCAGGTCAAAATCATGTCGAGAACCCAAAAAAACAGGCCCATCGCAATGGCGAACAGAATCACCATGACCGTGGTCCTGACCGTGTCCTCGCGGCTCGGCCAGACCACCTTGCGAAGCTCCACCCGCGCGGCCTGCGCAAATTGGCGGAATTCGCGGCCATACCAGCTGATCCAGAGAAGCCCCCCGGAGACCGCCAGCCCACCGGCGACCATTCCCAAGCGAAGCGCCAGGGCGTCTTCGTCATACCAGTAGAACGCCACGATTCCCGCAAAGAGCACGAGAATCGACAGCGCCATGAGCGCCGTGTCTTTCGCGGACGCTGCTTCGGAGGTTTGCACTTCAGCCATTGCCGTTAGACCTTGGGACCTGCTCGAGTGGCAGGGCAGGAGGGAATCGAACCCCCAACCTGCGGTTTTGGAGACCGCCGCTCTGCCAATTGAGCTACTGCCCTATAAAAAATAAATCAGGCGATGACCTTCGATACGACGCCGGCGCCGACGGTTTTGCCGCCCTCGCGGATCGCGAAGCGCAACCCCTGCTCCATCGCGATCGGTGCGATCAGCTCCACCACGATCTTGATGTTGTCCCCCGGCATCACCATCTCCGTC
>DASYAC010000349.1:0-3054 GCA_036501585.1 Steroidobacteraceae bacterium | reverse complement strand
TATCGGCCGCAAGCGCCTCGTCCCACGCCGGTCCCACTCTTTCGGCATTATCGACGAAGATGCCCTTCAGTCCGATCAGCTCGGCAAATTTGTGATAAGGAACATCCGGGAGGTCCTGAGAGGCGTCGAACTTGGGATCGCCCTCCTGGACGCGTTGTTCCCAGGTTACTTGGTTGAGATCCTGGTTGTTGAACACGCACACCGTCCAACGGGGATTCTCCCACTCGCGCCAGTACTTGGCGACCGTGATGAGCTCGGCCATGTTGTTCATCTGCATCGCCCCATCGCCGACTAAAGCGATGACGGGTCGATCCGGATGCGCATATTTGGCGGCGATGGCATATGGAACCGCGGCGCCCATCGAGGCAAGTCCCCCTGACAGCGAGCACAACATGCCGCGCCTGATCTTCAAATCGCGCGCATACCAGTTCGCACAAGAGCCCGAGTCGCTCGTGATGATCGCGCGGTCGGGAAGCCGCGAGGAGAGCTCCCAGGTGACTCGTTGGGGATTGATCGGCTCGGCCGACGTGTGCGCACGTGCCTCGAGAACTTTCCACCATTCGGCGACGCTTTTCTCGATGCCCTCCCGCCACGCGCGCTCGGCTTTGCGGGTGAGGAGTGGTAGAAGCGCCCGCAACGTCTCCGCGCTGTCGCCGACGAGGTTCACCTCCATGGGATAGCGAAGACTCAACATGTCCGGGGCGATATCGATCTGCACGCCCCGCGCGGAGCCCTCCTTGGGCAAAAACTCGGCATATGGAAATCCCGACCCGATCATGAGCAGCGTGTCGCACTCATTCATCATGTCCCAGCTGGGCTTCGTGCCCAAAAGCCCGATCGATCCCGTCACCCACGGAAGATCGTCCGGCAGAACCGCCTTGCCGAGAAGCGCCTTGGCGGCTCCTGCCCCCAGCGCATCGGCGACCGCAATCACCTCGTCGGTCGCATGCAGCGCTCCGGCTCCAACCAGGATCGCGACCTTCTTTCCGCTGTTCAATACTTCCGCCGCGCGGCGTAGATCTTCCTCATATGGCACAATTCTCGGCGCCGTGAATCCGATCCCCGAATGAAGCGTGCCGTGCGCGCGCGGCGGTTCCTCATAGGGTTCGTCCTGCAGGTCGTTGGGGAGGATTACCGCAGTCACCCTGCGCTCGCCCAGCGCAATGCGGATCGCGCGATCGACGAGATGACGCACTTGCGGGGCAACGCTCGCCTGCTGCACGAAAGCGCCGGCGACATCCTTGTACGCACTTTGAAGATCGATCTCTTGCTGATAGTGGCCGCCCAAGCCGGAGCGCGCCTGCTGACCTGCTATCGCCAGAAGCGGCATATGGTCGAGCCGCGCATCGTACATGCCGGTGATGAGATGCGTTGCACCGGGACCCGAAGTCGCGAGGCAGACGCCCAGTTGCCCGCTGAACTTGGCGTAGGCCGAGGCCATAAACGCCGCCATTTCCTCATGGCGGACCTGTACGAGCTTGATCTTGCCCTTTGCGCGGTTCATGGCGCCCAAGAGGCCGTTGATTCCATCCCCCGGATAGCCGAACACGACGCGGACGCCCCAGCCATGCAGTCGCTCCCAGAAGAAGTCACCGACCGTTTTAGCCATGAGTATTATATGGACGCCTCCCGATAGCAAGGTTATTTCTCGATGTGATGGTCTACAGGATCGGGCTGCAGTTTTATATCCGGCCTGTTTTGCAGGCCGAAGCCCACTGGCCCTGATGGATTTCGCTGACCCGCGCCTCATTTCCTTAGTGGGCTCGAAGCCCAAACACTCATTCAGGCTTGGCGGGTCACGGTCTGACCTGTTTGCCATCACATGTTTTTGACAACCTTGCTTAACCTTTGGCGGCCTTCCTTGTTCAGTTTAAATTGATGAATCGCACGTGCTCACCCTATGCAGGCTGATTCACGTACCCCGCTTGATACGCGCGCTCGTGGGCCGATACTGCCCAGATCGTGCGTGCCATTTTGTTCGCGAGCGCCACGATCGCGACATTCTTTGGGCGGCGCTCGGCAATACTCTTTGCCCACTCGGGCGGTTCTCTGCTGTTGGTCATCACGGAGCGAGCTCCGTGGATCAAAAGCGTTCGCAGGTAAGTGTCGCCGCGCTTGCTGATACCGAGCAGTCGCACACGTCCGCCTGTACCGCTCTGGCGCGGCACCAGCCCCACCCAGGCGGCGAACTCGCGGCCAGACTTGAATATCTTCGCATCCCCCATAGTGGCCATCGCCGCCGTGGCGGTCAGAAGCCCCACTCCGGGGATCTCGGCAATCCGCCGGCTGGCTACGTCCTGGGCATGCCACTGCCGTAGGCGCCGCTCAATCTCCTGCACCTGCTCGTCGAGCTGGCCGAGGCGCGCATACTGCTCGCGCAGCGTGTCGATGACGACGGTAGGCAAGCGCTCAGCGATGCGCCCGAGAGCTGCGGGGATATCGCGCCGGATCCCGGCCCGGCCTTGCGGCATGACTTCCCCGTACTCGGTCAGCAGTCCCCGCAGTCCATTGATCTGCGCGGTGCGAAACTTCACCAGCTGCGCGCGCATCCGATGCAGTGCCAGCACCGCTTGCTGTCCCTCGCTCTTGACCGCCACCGCCTTAATCCCGGGCTGCTGCACCGCCGTCCAAATCGCGCGTGCATCCGCTGCATCGTTCTTGTTCCCACCCACAAACGGCTTGACCATCCGCGCCGAGAGCAGCTTCACCTGGTGCCCAAGCTTTTGCAGTTCCCGTGCCCAGTGCTGCGAGCCGCCACATGCCTCCATGCCGATCAGGCACGGCGCGCGGTTCGCAAAGTGCTCCAAGAACTTCTCCCGCTTGAGCTGCAAACTCACCATCTCACCGCTCTCGACCTCCACCCAATGCAGTTGAAAAACACGCTTTGCGATATCGATTCCGACCACGCTATGCTTCATCTCGGACCCTCCGGTTGCCTGCGAGGATTTTATCTTCCACCTTAGGCACTTTGATGCCGTCGGCACCGGCGGGTCCTCTTCGAGTCACCCACCTCTTCCGAGTCATCTAGGTGGGAGGCGTCCATACCATTTCCTT
>DASYAC010000348.1:0-19978 GCA_036501585.1 Steroidobacteraceae bacterium | reverse complement strand
CTGGGTGCGCCGCTCTTCCAATGGCGCATCGTCGAGATAGGCGTACGGGCGCGCGGTCAGGGCTTCGAGCGCCAGAGGCGACGGCTCGGTCAAATCCCGGGCGACCACCCGCACGGCGCCGCTCTCGAGCCCGCGCAACAGCGCCTCGAAGGCCTCGACATTCATGGCATCCTCGAGACAGTCCCGGATCGTCTGCCGCACCAGCGGATGATCCGGCACTTCGATCTCGCCCGGCAGATTCTCGGCGCACGCAACCTGGTCCGGAAACACGGAGGCCAACAGATCCTCGGCGTTCATCCGCGCGATCTGAGGCGGAATCTTCTTGCCGCCGCGAAAGCGCGGCAGCGCGAGCGCGATCCCCGCATCCCAGCGCCAGCGCACCTCGAACATGGGCGCGGCACAGAGCGCCTGAACGAGCACCTGCCGAACCGTCTTCGAATTCAAATACCGGGACACTTCCGCGAGCTCGAAGCTATGCGCGTGCGTGAGCGACAGGATGATCTGATCTTCCGTCGCCGCGGCCTGCAGCTCGAAATTGAACGTCCGGCAAAAGCGTTTGCGCAGCGCGAGGCCCCAGGCCCGGTTCACCCGGCTCCCGTAGGGTGAATGAATCACCAACTGCATGCCGCCCGACTCGTCGAAGAAGCGCTCGAACACGATGGTATCGAGCTTGGGCAGGGTACCGAGCGCGGCGCGCCCGGCGGCGAGATACTGGATCAGCTGCGAGGTCGCGACTTCATCGATACCGCAGGTTTCCGCCACCCACTCCGACGCCGATTGCACGCCCGCCGCGGCGGCGACGCCGGCAGCCTCGCCCGCGCCGGCAGCCCCGCCCGCGCCGGCAGCCTCGCCTACACCGTGATCGACCAGGCGCTCTTCGACGCCGGCTCTCAGCCGGGAGACCGCCATCGACAGCTCCTCGCTCCGGCCCGGCGCTTCGCCCAGCCAGAATGGAATCGAGGGCGGCTCGCCATGGGCGTCTTCCACCCGTACCGTGCCGCGCTCCACCCGCAGGATCCGATAGGACGTATTGCCGAGCTGAAATATGTCGCCTTGCAGACTCTCGACCGCGAAGTCCTCATTCACGGTACCGACGAGCTGCGACTCGGGCTCCAGCATGACGCGGTAATCCGCGTTGTCCGGAATCGCGCCGCCCGAGGTAATCGCCGTCAGCCGCCCGCCGCGGCGCGGGCGCACGCGCCGGTTGACGGTGTCGCGGTGGATGAGGGCTCCATGACGTCCGCGCCGCGTACTGAAGCCCTCGGCGAGCATGGCGACGCACTGATCGAACTCGGCGCGCTGCAAGTCGCGATAGCCGTACGCGCGGCGCACGAGGTCGAACAGAGCATCCTCGTTCCACTCCTGCGAGGACACCTCGGCGGCGATCTGCTGCGTCAGCACGTCGAGCAAATTCTGCGGCACGTCGACCCGGTCGAGCTCGCCGCGCCTCACCGCATCGAGAAGCGCGGCACATTCGACGAGCTCGTCGCGGGACAGGGGGAACAAACGGCCTTTGGAGATGCCGCCGACGGAATGTCCGGCCCGCCCGACACGCTGCAGGAAGGCGTTGATGGATCGGGTCGAACCGATCTGACAGACGAGATCCACGTCCCCGATGTCGATGCCGAGCTCCAACGAGGCGGTCGCGACCAGGGCCTTCAGCTCGCCGCGCTTCAAGCGCTGCTCCGCGTCGAGGCGCCGATCGCGTGCAAGACTGCCGTGATGCGCGGTGACGAACTCCTCCCCCACGCGCTCCGACAGATGCCGCGCCACGCGTTCCGCCAGCCGGCGCGTGTTCACGAATACGAGCGTCGTCCGGTGATCGCGTACCAGCTCCGCCAGCCGATCGTAGACCTCCGTCCAGGCCTCGCCGGACATGACGGCTTCGAGGGGCATGGGCGGGAGCTCCAGAGCCAGATCCCGGCGCCGCGTGTGTCCGGCGTCGACGATCGTGCAGGGCCTGCCGGTGAGAAACCGCGCTACCTCCTCGATCGGCTTTTGCGTCGCCGACAGCCCGATCCGCACCAAGGGTCTCGAGACCAGCGCCTCGAGCCGCTCGAGCGACAGGGCCAGATGAGCTCCGCGCTTGTTGCCCGCGATGGCGTGGATTTCATCCACGATCACGGTGCGGCAAGTCGACAGCATCGCGCGGCCCGATTCCGAGGTGAGCAGGATGTACAGGGACTCCGGCGTGGTCACCACGATATGGGGGGCGGTGCGCCGCATGCGGGCCCGCTCTGTCTGCGGTGTGTCTCCGGTACGCACCACCGACCGGATGGGCACTTCGGGAAGACCCATCGCCGCGAGTTCCTCGCCGATGCCCTGAAGCGGCGCCTCCAGGTTCCGATGAATGTCGTTGGAGAGCGCCTTCAAGGGGGAGACATAGACGATTCGCGTCTCATCCGGCAATCCCCCCGCCAATCCCTCCTTGACGAGCTGATCGATGGCGGCAAGAAAAGCCGCAAAGGTCTTTCCCGATCCCGTGGGAGCCGCCACCAACACATCCTGTCCCGATTGAATCGCCGGCCAAGCGGCCACCTGCGCCGGTGTCGGCGCATCGAAGGTCCGCGTGAACCACGCGGCAACGGCGGGATGAAAGCAATCGAGGACGTTCATGATGAGCATTATCCGAGGTGAGGCGCGGCCGGCTTCAGCCAGCGCGCCGCGAGAGGCGGAATCAACAACAAGCTCACGAGTGTAGAGGATACCAGTCCGCCGAGGATAACGACCGCCATGGGACCTTCTATTTCATGTCCCGGCTCGTGCAGCTGCAGTGCGACCGGCAGCAGCGCCAACGCCGTGAGCAGTGCGGTCAATAGCACGGGAGTCAGGCGCTCCTCGGCGCCGCGCATCGAGGCGCGGATGCCCCAGCTCTCGCCCTCCTCGGCCACCAAGTGGTCGTAGTGGGAGATCAGCAAAATCGTGTTGCGCGCGGCCATGCCGAACAATGCGACGAAGCCCACCATGGCACCGAGCGTCAGCGTCCCGCCGGTCAGGGCGACGGCCGCCACGCCGCCGATCAAGGTGCTCGGCAGCGCCGCCAGCACCAGGAGCACGTGACGCGACGAGCCGAACGCCAGGCCGAGCAGCAGGACGATCAATACGAACGCCGCTGCGGAATGCAGCAGCAGCTCCCGCGCAGCCGCCGCCTGCGCTTCGGCGGCTCCTCCATAGCGCAGATAAACGCCGGCGGGCAGTGCCACCTTGGCCGCGATCGCCTTGCGTGCGGCCGCGGCAAACCCGGCCTGGTCCGCCCCGCGGGGCGTCGCCACGACGATCTGCCGGCGCAAGCCGTCCTGGTGGTCGACCAGGCTCCGGGAAAGCTCCATGGTAATTTTCGCCACCGAGGACAGCGGCGTCAGGGCACCGTCGCGTCCGCGCAGCAGAAGCGCGCCGACGGCCGCAGGGTCGGTGCCGGCGCCCGCGATGCGCACCGCCACCGGAACGCTCCGGTCCGCCTGGTTGAGCTGCGCGGCCACCGTGCCGTGGTAGGCCGCGTTGACGGTCTGCAGTACATCCGCGGCCTGCAGTCCGTAGATGGCCAGCTTGTCGGGCTGGAGCTGCAAGTGCATTTCCACCTCGCGCGGCGGCACGGTGAGCCGTACGCTGCCGCTGCCGGGAAGATGCTGCAGCACTTCGACGATTTGGGCACCCACCCGGTCATCGACATCGAGATCCGACCCCATGACGCTGATGGTGAACGGAGCGGACTCCCCGGACAGCGTCTCGCCGATACGCTCGGCGAGCACCGAATAGATTTCCACCAGCTGATTGGGATAGTCGTCGAAGACATCGCGGATCGCCGCGTCGATATCGGTCGCGCTATGGCCCGTCCGGGGATCGATCTGCACCTCGAATTCGCTCTTGTTGGGCGCATCCGGATCCTGGCCGTTCTCCGCGCGGCCGATCTGTTCGGCCACGCTCTTGACGCCGGGAATGGCCATGAGCCCCTTGGAGATCTCGACCCCCACGCGGGAAGTCTCGGAGAGCGATATTCCCGGACGGAGCGATGCATGGGCGATGAGATAGTTCTCGCGAAAATCCGGCAACAGGCGTGCACCCAGGAGCGGCAGGCACACGATGCCGGCGATCCCGGTGGCCGCCAGGACGGCGAGAGCCGCACGGGGACGTGCATGGAGCCATTCGATGGTTCGCAGCTGGCGGCGCTTGCAATAAGCCAGAAACTGCGCCTCGGGCCGGGGCTGGTGCTGCGCCATCAGCAGGACACTCATGGCGGGAGTCGCACTCATCGCCACCAGGAGCGACAGGCCGACGGCGAGGAGGAAGGCGATCGACAGCGGCCGGAAGAATGCGCCCTGCAGCCCCGACATCATGAGTATCGGCAGGAACGCGACCGCCACGGCGGCCGTGGCGTAGAACACCGGGCGTCTGACCTCGAGCGATGCGCTCGTGAAGAGCTGAACGATGTTCGCCCCCGGACCCGACATGCGGCGCCGGCGCAGGATGTTCTCCACGTCGATCACCGCGTCGTCGACGACGACCCCGAGCGCGACGACGAGTCCGCCCAGAGTCATGGTATTGAGCGACAGCCCGAGCGCCTGGAGAATCCATACGGTGGTCAGGAGCGCCAGCGGGATGGCGCTGAAGGAGACCAGCGCGCCGCGCCAATCGCGCAGCATGATCAGCAGGAGCGCAACCACCAGCACCGCGCCGATGGCGAGGGAGTTGCGCAGCTTCTCGATCGCGCTTTCGATGAAGCTGGCGGGACGAAGCAGCGCGGGATGGTACTCGACGCCCTCCTTGGCGAGCTCGGGAGCGATCGCCTCGAGCCGCTCCTCCAGCGCGCGCGTCACGTCGAGCGTGTTCGCCCCGAACTGCGTGGAGGTTTCGATCAGAATGCCCGGCTTGCTCCCGATCAATGCGTCGCCGAAGCGCGGCTCCCACCCTTCGCGCACCGTCGCCACGTCGCCGAGGCGTACCGGATAACCGGCGTGCGTGCCGAGAACCGCCCCGGACAGCGCATCGAGCGTCGCAGCCGGCGCCTGGGCGCGGATCACGATGCGTTGAGTAGCTGTCTCGAAGTAGCCGCCGCCGATCAGGGCCGTCGCGCGCCTGGCGGTCGCCAGAACGTCGTCCAGCGTGAATCCGGAGGCCGCGAGCTTGACCGGATCCACCGCGATCTGCCGCTCACGCACTTCTCCGCCGAAGATTTGCGCCTGGGCAACACCGGGCACCGCCAGGATCTGCGGCTTGACGATCCATTGCACGATGTCGCGCAGCTGCACCGGCGTCAAGCGGTTGCTGGTATAGCCGAAGTGGACCAGGTACTCCATGGAGGAGCTGAGCGGCGACAGGAGCGGAGCGCCGACGCCTTCGGGCAGCAGGCCGGCGAACTCCGCCAGGCGCTCCGTGACCACTTGCCGTTGCCGATAGGGGTCGCCGGTCCGGTCGAAGACCACCTGCATCGCCGACAAGCCCTGGCTCGAGGTGGAGCGGACCGTTTTCACGTTCTCGGTTCCGGCCAGAAGCTCCTCGAGAGGACGCGTCACCAGCGCCTCGACCTGGGTCGCATCGAGGCCTGGGGCCTCGGTCTGGACCAATACGTGCGGCGGCGCGAAATCGGGAAAGACGTCGAAGCGCGCGGAAAGCAGCGCCGCCAGTCCCAAGGCGGCGATCAAGCAGGCGAGCGCGGTCACGACGCGGGGATGCGCCAGCGAGGCGCGTACGATGGCAGCCAGCACCGGGCGTCCTAATCGTCGTCGTCGTCGACCGGGTGGGCGCCCATGCCCTCGAGGGACCAGAGGACGCCGGCGCCGTGCACGACGATCTCATCATCATCGTCCACGCCCTTGACCAGCCAGCCGTCGCCGTAGGGCACGAGCGGCGTTACTTTCACCGGCACGTACTGAACCTTCCCGGCCGGCGTCCTGGGAGCGACCTGTTTGTAGACGTAGACCCCGTCCTCGCCGTACAGCAAGGCATCTTTCGGCAGCAGGAGTCCCGAGCGGTCATTGCTCAACAACGTCAATGGAATTCGCGCGCCCGGGGAGAGGCCCGCGGGCGGATTGCGTACTTCGATCAGGAGGCCCGCACTCTGCAGGTCGCTCGGCTGCTCGAGCGCGCCGAGTACCCGTCCCGGTAGTTGGATGCCGTCCAGATCGAGCATCGCCTCGGCCGGAAGCGACCCCACGACGTGTCTGCCGGGCAGGTCGGCGCGCACCAGCGCCGCATGTCCCGACGCTACGGCATCCAGGAGCTTGCGGCGGACTTCTACGCGTTGGCCGGCCACGGGTCCCCAGTGCTGAGCGAAGCGCGACGCGGCCAGGCGGGCGTCGGCGCCGGCCTTGGCATCCTCGGCCTCTGCCGTTTCGAGCATCTTGAGCGACGCGCCGGCGCCGCCCCTGTAAAGCTCCTGCAGGCGGGCGAGCTCCGACGAGGCAGCGCGCTCCTGCGCGGACGCTACGGCAACCTCACCGTCGTCGGCCAGCAGGAGAGTGCGGTCGAGCACGGTGCCGAGCGCATCGATGCGCTCCGGGGCCTTGGCCGGGACCGGATGGGTGATCCTCAGGCCGACCGCGCGCTGCTGTTCTGCATTGAGCGTGGGCACCGTGGCTTGAGCGCCCGGCGGGGGTGCATCGTCCTCATCGCCCCAGGCGAAGAACGACACGGCGAGCGTCGTGTACATCGCGAGGTTCAGCGCGCGCCTGATCCGGTGATTCATGATCGTGATCCGCATCCCGGCGGCAACGGGAAATTCACCTGAATGGACGGGAAATTATCCGATTGATCATACCGCGTCCGGCTCGTACTACAAACTGGACCCCCCCGGTGAAGGCGAATGGCGGCTCCCCATGACCCATGGCAATATCATGCCCCATGAATGCGCGACTTTTCGCAATGGCGTTGAGCGTGATGGCCTGTGTGTCGGCCGCCGCGGGCTCGACCCCCGCGGGCTCGGCGAGCGCGGGCTCGGCGTCCGGTACCCCGGGCATGGGCGTCGTTCCCAAGGGCGGAATCTGGAAGGCGGCCGTGCCCTTGAAACCGATGAAAGGCGAGTTCGACAATCTGGATCCCATCGGCGTGGCCGTGGGCGCAAGGATCGTCGCGGATTGCTCCATCAACTGGATCAATCCGGACGACGGGGCACGCTATTGCTTTTCCAGCGGAACGTCGCTCGAGTACTTTCTCGATCGCCCCCACTACAACATCGAACGCGCCCGCGCCGGCTGGCGCAAATTGAACGAACGGCATTAGAGCCTCATCGCGGCCTCCCGGAGGGTGAGGCGGCGGCGCTGACATCGCGCCGCCGCGCACACCGAATCGAGCCTCAGAAGAACAAAATGCCGCCGACAATGGCGTCGTTCTCGAGGGCTTCGTTCCCGTTCCAGGCCTGCGCTTCCGTGTGGCTGTACTCACCCACCAGCGTCAGACTCTTGGTCAGGCTGTAGTACAGGCCGAACACCCCGGACTCGTTGCGATGTACGAGGTCGCTGGCGAAGGTCCCGGTTGACGCGAATGTGACCGGATTGACGCCGTACGCCCGCTCGTCGCTGGCAAGCTCCAGCGTGGAGATGCCGTAGCTCACGCCGACCTTCAGACGATCGATCTTGTAAGTGAGCTGAGCGTAGCCGCCGTTCGATTTGCGCTCGTTGCCCGCCGCCGAGGTGGCGAGGACGTACAAGCCGGTTGTGCCGAGGCCCTTGCCGTAATAGCCGTACAGCACGCCCTCGAAGCCCATGACATCGACCTTCACTCCGGCGTCGACCCCCGAGCCGCGGGTGTCGTTCGAAATGCCGGCCGCGATGTTGTCGGGGACGCAGAAGGTGCTTCCGGTGGCGCACGTGGTGGGTGCCTTCGCACTCTGGGTGACCCCATCCACCCACACCTTGCCGGTGACCAAATCGCTCTTCGGATCGCCCCAGGTGTAGGCGGCGCCGGCCTGCCACTGAGGCGTACTATGCGTGGTGTAGTTGCCGTCATCCAACGGCGTGAATGCACCCACCGATGCCGTGAAGCCCCCGTAGTTGGCCGTGGTAAACGTGATCTGCGGGATCCAGTCCGTGTAGATGTAGCCCAGGCCGATGCGGCCCAAGCTGGTGTTACCGGGCGCGGCGTTGCCTCCCGTCGAGCCGACGCCGAGAAGGGTCATGTCGTCGAGAATCGCGTCCTTGCCGAAAATGCCGATGTCGCGTCCCATCTTCACCGTCCCCCAGCTCTTGTCGCCGAAAGTCAGGAATTCCTGACGTGCGTCGATGCCGGGAGTTTGCAGCGCGGCCGGTAGGCCCGCGCCGTTCACGCCCGCGGCAGCGGAGCTGTTGATGCCGGGATACAGCCCGATGGTCGCGCTGATATCGAGGTTGTCTTGCCGCGTGCTCGCGGTGAATACAAATGCCGCGGGCAACAGACCGTTGCGTACCGAGGTTGCATTGTCGCCGGTGCAGGCGAGGCCACCGGTCACCGCCGTGTTTTCGCCGTGGTCACAGCTCGCATCCACGTAAAACGCATTGATGTTGCCGGAGAAATCCAACTTCCAATCGCCGGCTTCGATATCGATTGCAGCGACCGCTTGGGCCAGTGGCACCAGCGAGATTGCCGCGCCGATGGCGATCGCATGCTTGATTCGCGCTTTCATAAACTCCCTCCGTTTCGGGTACTCGGGTTCTTTGGTTGACGTTGAAGACCTGACGTTGAAGACCGGGCTCGACCGCGCCCCTGCAGCCTGGGTGTATGCGTGCAAGAGCTGTACCAATGACGCCACGGAGGTGTGCGGGCGGCCCAAACCCGACTTCTGACGGCATCGGAAGCCTATTGGCCGGCGTGAGAATTCAGCGAATTCCCGCCCAGGGGGCAGTCCCCGGAGCAGCGCGTCGATTGGGGAAATCTGTGGCTTTGACGCAAACGCCGCAATGCTGCGAAGACCCAGCCCGCGGCCGCCGGACTGTCCCGCCCAAGGGCCAGATTTGTCGCACTCTGTCTTGTATTAGGAACAGAGCAGGGCCCGGCCGGCCCGGCACACTGTGTGACACTTCGGCCGTGTCGGCGCGGCCGTATCCCGGCCGCCGCCATGGGGCCCCGCAATTGATCGATCCGAAGGCTTGGGTACCTCCCCGCTCCCCGCTGGCACGCAAGCTGCTTGATCCGGGTGGGTGCGCACGCACGGAGCTCGACCCATGTGAAAACGAGAGCGGCAGTTGCCTGGGAAGCCGGCAGACCTTTGACGATCGAAAGGGTGGATCTCGCCGGCCCCAAGGCGGGCGAGGTGCTGGTGCGAATCGTCGCCTCGGGCGTCTGCCAAACCGACGCGTTCACCTTGTCCGGCGCGGACCCCGAAGGACTGTTTCCGGCGATCCTGGGACACGAAGGCGGCGGCATCGTCGAGGAGGTCGGCCGCGGAGTAACCAGCGTTGCTCCCGGCGACCACGTGATCCCGCTCTACATACCCGAATGCGGGACGTGCGAGGCGTGCCTGTCGATGAGGACCAATCTATGCACCAGGCTCCGCGAGACGCAAAAGCGCGGATTGATGCCGGACGGCAAGTCGCGATTCTCTCTGAAGGGCAAGCCCATCCTGCATTACATGGGCACGAGCAGTTTCTCCGAACACATCGTGCTGCCGGAAATCGCCGTGGCCAGGATCAATTCCGCGGCGCCGCTCGACAAGGTGTGCCTTCTCGGCTGCGTCATCACCGCCGGCGTCGGTGCGGTGCTCAACACCGCGCAAGTCAGCGCCGGTTCCACCGTCGCCGTCTTCGGCTTGGGCGGCGTCGGTCTTTCGGTCGTGCAGGGCGCCGTCATGGCCCGGGCCGCACGCATCATCGCGGTCGATCTCAACCCCGTCAAATGGACGGTGGCGAAGGCGCTCGGGGCCACGGACTACGTCAATCCCAAGGACCACGACAGCCCGATCCAGTCCGTCATTCTCGATATGACTCGAGGCGGGGTCGACTACTCGTTCGAGTGCATCGGCAACGTGCACGCCATGCGCGCGGCGCTCGAATGCTGCCGCGACGGATGGGGTCAATCGGTGATCGTCGGCGTCGCCGGCTCGGGTCAGGAGATCTCCACGCGCCCCTCCCAGCTCATGTCCGGCCGCCTCTGGCGCGGTTCGATATTCGGCGGGGTGAAGGGACGCTCGCAGTTGCCGGCGTACGTCGAGCGATACCTGGAGGGCGGCATCCGGATCGATCCGCTGATCAGCCGCGTGCTGCCGCTCGAAAAAATCAACAAGGCCTTCGATCTCGTGCACGAAGGCAGCACCATCCGCACGGTGATCGAGTTCTAGTGCTCCAGCAGGATCCTGTGCTTGTGGATCTTGCGATACAGCGTGTTGCGGCTGATGCCGAGCGTCTGCGCGGTGCGGCTGATGTTCCAGCGCATTCTCTCGAGCTCGCGCAGCAACGCCGCGCACTCCGCCTCGCGAAGCGCGGCGGACGGCGAGCTCTCCGCCGGCGCAGCCCCGCTCAGCTCCGGGGACGCGGGCGCGGGCGCCGCAACCGCGGCCGTCGGCGGAGCCGCTATGCCCGTGTCGAGAATCTCCTGGGGCAGATTCGAGGAGCGGATGATGCTGTCGCGGCAAAGGGCGGAGGCGGTCCTCAGGGCGTTGCGGAGCTGGCGGATGTTGCCGGGCCAGGAATATTCCATCAATTTGACGAACGCGTCCTCCTCGATCCGGACGCAGTCCTGGCCTCCGTTCTCCTCGCGGAGCAACGCCCGAATCAGGTCGGCCTTGTCGCCGCGGTCCCGAAGCAGCGGCAGATGCAGCGTGATGCCGTTCAACCGGTAATACAGGTCCTCGCGGAACTGGCCTTCCCGGATCATCTGATGGACGTCGCGGTGTGTGGCGCTGATCACGTGCAGGTCGACGGGAATCGGCTGATCGCTTCCGAGCGGAACCACCTCGCGCTCCTCGATCACGCGGAGCAGCCGCGTCTGAAGCATCAGCGGCATGTCGCCGATTTCATCGAGGAACAACGTGCCGCCGTTCGATTGGAGAATCTTGCCGACGCGCCCTTCCTTCGCCGCCCCCGTGAATGCTCCGCGCGTATAGCCGAACAATTCGCTCTCGATCAAACTCTCGGGAATGGCGGCGCAATTGACCGTCACGAAAGGCTTGTCCGACCAGAGTCCGGTGCGGTGCAGAGATTTGGCGAATGCCTCCTTGCCGGTGCCGGTGGCCCCGTGCAGCAGAATCGGCACCTGTTTCGCGAACAGCTGCCGCCCGCACGCGAGATTCTTGCGCATCTGGACGTCCTCGCCCACATGCTCGCGCTCATGGCTCGCCGCCTCGGCCGCCGCGCCGATCCGTCCGGGCAGGGAGAGCTCCGCGCCGCGCACGGAGTTGTGCAGCGGAGCGCGCGCAATGGCGAAGAAGCGCCGGCCGTGCGCAACGTCCCGCACCGGCCAGATCGCGCTCGGCTCGAACCTCGCCCGCTGTTCGAGCGTCGAGAAATTGAATTGAAAGAATCTCCCGATCGGCTCGCCGACCAGCGATTGGCGATTGGAGCACCCCAACTGGACCAGGGCGCTCTCGTTCACCGCGAGGATACTGCCGCCTTCGTCGATGGCCATGAGCGCTTCGTGCAACAGGCCCACGAACTCCGGACGGCTGTGAAAACGCAGTATCCAGGATTCGCCGTACTCGCTCAGGAAGTTCCAGCGGGAGATGAGATGAGCCGACATGTTGACCAGGGCCATGGTATGGCGCTGGATGAGCCGGCTGTCGCTCGAATTGGCCGTGGATGCATCGAGCACCGCCATGATTCCCCCATGTGGGTCCAGAATCGGCGCGGCGGAGCAGGAAAGCGAGACGTTGTAGCCTCGAAAATGCTCCTCCCGGTGCACGGTCACCGAACTGGCTTCCGCGACACAGGTACCGATGCCATTGGTCCCTTCGTGGCGCTCATCCCACAGGGCGCCCAACGACAGGCCGGCATGCCGAAACTCGCGTTGCAGGGTCGGGTCGGTGATGGTGCTCAGCACCGTCCCCTGCGTGTCGGCGAGAATCACCGCAAATCCGGAACCGGCGATCTGCTCGTACAGGCTTTCCATCTCGGCGCGCGCGACGGGCAGAAGCTCGCCCAGGCGCTGCTGCAATTCCTTGAGGGATTGGGGATTGAGGATGATGTTCTTTCGCGGGGCCGAAGGCTCGATGCCGTATTCCCTCAGGCATCGATGCCAGGATCGGGTAACCAAGGGCTCGATGCCGGCGGGTTGAAGTCCGCTTTCGACCACTTGAATGATGTGGGACGCGTGGCTCGTCACCAGTCTTTCTTGCTTCAAGCACTCCCCCTTGAATTGAGCATCATCCGTGGCCGCCACAGCGCATCCTACGCCGCGTATGGGATCGTCTTTGTAGCTTTTCTACAACGGCCACTCTACCAGCGAGCTCGAGCGGAAGCCTGTGCCGTTTTAAGTAAAGTCGCAATATGCGCTGCAACAAAGGGGCGCGGCGCGCCCTTTGTTGCAGCACTGACGGAACGTCGTTGCTTATTGTTCCGACTTCGGGGTGCCGTACTTGTAGGCGGGGTCTCCGTCGTAGTGCGCTCGGATGAAGGTAATCATTTTCCATAGATCGTCGGCGTTCTTGACGATGCTTCCCATGGGAGGCATGGGACCCACGACGTTCTCGCGGCCGGTGCGGGTATAGCCTTCCTTCTGCAACGAATCGCTGCCGAGGGTGACGAGCCGAAACAACGTGTCATCGTCGCCGCCGTACACCCAGGTATCGTTGGTCACGGGTGGGCACATGCCGCCGCCGCCCGTGCCGCCGTGGCAGCCGCTGCAGCTATAGCTTCGAAACAACGACTCGCCCTGCGCCACGATATCCGCCTGCGTGTCCTTGTACGGATTGCTGAGCTTCCCCTTGGGGGTCTGCTTCTCGAGATCCGGCGGAGTCACTTTGGTCAAGTCGGGCTTGGCGTCGGCCATGACCTTGCCAAGCGTGGCAACTCCTGCCAGCGAAGCGAACATGACCACGGCGGTTGCGATTGAAAGGCTTCTTCTCATCTACCATTCTCCACGTTGCTGGGGACGTTGCTTGGGTGCCCGGAATCAACCACTCGCCCCGCCGTTGTGCCGGACGGCGTCCTTCAGCAACCTGATCACGGGCTCATTGTTGTTCGCTTGGGCGATGCTGAGCGCCGTGCGGCCGTCTTCGCTGCGGGCATTGATATCGGCCCCCGCTTTGAGCAGCAGGGCGGCGACCCCCGAATGATTGCCGGCGGCGGCGATCATCAGCGCGGTAACCCCGCCCGAATTCACGGCGTTCACCTGCGCACCGTGTTTGATGAGCGCATCCGCAAGATCGGTGGAACCCGAAATTGAAGCGAGCATGAGCGGCGTATAGCCACCCTTCGCGACGGGGGCATTGACATCGGCGCCGGCGTCGACCAAAACCTGCGCGGCCTCGACCTTGCCGTTTTGCGAGGCAATGGCGAGCGGCGTCAGCCCATCGGCGTCTTTCTTCTCGAGACCCGATCCATGGTGAATCAACATCGTCACCAGCCCCGGATCGTCGGTCCAGGCGGCAAACATCAACGGCGTCCAATTGGTACGGTCGGCCTGCTTCACATCGGCTTTGTGTTCGATCAGATAGGTCGCCACATCGGCGTAACCGAAGCGCGTGGCGTTGATCAAAGGCGTATTGCCTTCACCATCTCTGAAGTCGATCTGCGCGCCGTGTCGTAACAAATAACGCACGCGGTCCATATCGTCGGCGACGATGGCATTGCTCAACTCGTCATCGGGATTGGCCCCTTGCGCCAGCGATTTCTTCATCTCGGCCATCCGCGCGCGGCGCACTTTCTCGATGCTGGCGGCGGACTCCACCGGCGGCGGCTGTGCCTTGTAGGGACCATGCGACGGCAGATCGCCCGAGATCAGGCATTCGGTGCACTGGACCAGCGGGACGGCGTAATCGACGAGGACCTGCTTGATCTCGGCCTTGCTCTGCGCGAGCGCACCTTCGACCGCCTCCTTGATCTCGGGCCGGCCCCTCGGTACGGCGAGCGCCATGTCGAACTCCATCGGCACCTTGTCCTCCATCAAATTAACCGGCTGGATGACCAACGGCGCATGCTTCACCGTCTTGTAGTATCCGGCCATCGGTCCCCACACCGCGGCGACATCGAGAGCGCCGTCGATGACCTGTTGAACCTGATAGGACGGTTGATTTTCGGTATCGATGTCCGCGTTATGACTCACGTAATGGATCACCGTATTGCTGATCACATTGTGTTCCATCAACGCCTCGCGAACCGCGGACACCTCGAACACGCCGACCCGCAGTTTTTTGAGCGCGGGGTCGTCCAAACTCTTGATATCGATTCCTTTATCGTTGCGATAGGCCAGAACGAAAGTGGAGCGATACAACGGAGGGGTCAGCACTTCGGCTCCCTCGGTATCGGTCGCCATGTCCATCCACAGGTCGCAATTGCCCGCGCTCAGCGTGGTGCGCATCAGCCCACGCTCGACCGAGGGCCGCCAGTAATACTGCACGCCCGTGCCGAGCGACTTGCCGAGAACCTCTGCGATCTTGTTCTCGAACCCCTCGCCCTTCTGGTTGGACAGCGGCATGTTGCCGGGATCGGCGCACACCGTGAGCGAATGCAACTGACTTCCCCACGCGGCGCTTCCGGCCAGCGCGCAGCCCGCGAGCAGCGCCGACAGCGCAGCCCAACGCCCGATTTTATTCGTCATGTTCAACTCCTGGATGACGCTCCTCCTGAATGAGACTCCGGCCCAACTTGGAGGTTTCAAGCGCGAGCGCGTCCCCGCATCGACATAAGAACCGCCCGATGCCTTGCGGCACCGGGCGGTCGTTATCGTCCGAACTATTGAGTACTTACTGTCCTGCGGCCGGCCCCGTGGGCGCCCCCGCCGTCGGGCTGTCCGGCACCGCATCGCCCACCCGGAAGGTGAACAACGTGCCGCCCTGCGGGATGTGATTCAGACCCGCCGCCTTGGTCATCGCGGTCGCACCGATGGCGCCGAACTTGTCGTTCAGATCCAATCCCGCCGTCACCGGCAGGCCGATCCATCCGCCAATGCCCGACCAAATTGACACGTACTCCTTGCCCTTGACCGAATACGCGATCGGGTTGCCGATGATGCCTGAGCTCAGCTTGCGAGACCACAGGATCTTGCCGGTACTCCGGTCGACCGCGCGGAAGTCTCCGCCCAGGCTTCCGTAGAACGCCAGACCGCCCGCCGTCACCAAGCCGCCGCCCCAGTTCGGATACTGGTCTGGAATCTCCCACTCGGTCTTGCCCGTGACGACGTTGAACTTCTTGAACTTGCCCGTCACGCCCGGCTTCTCCGGATACATGTAGACGTTGGCAAACACGTATACCGTACCCTGCTGCGTATGCGAGCGCGTCTGCGGCTCGTCTTCCATGCACCAGTTGTTGGTCGGCACGTAGAAGTTCGCGGCATCGTTCGGATCCACCGCCACCGGCTGCTGGTCCTTGCCGCCCATCGCGGACGGACAGGCTTGCGTGTTGTCGCCCACCTTCAACGGCGAGTGCTCGAACACCTTCACCGGCTTGTCCGTCTTCATGTCGATCTTCTCGGCCCAGTTCACCGTCACGTACTTGTGGGCGCGCAGGAGCGTCCCGTCGGTGCGATCGAGCACATAGGCAAAGCCGTTACGATCGAAATGCACCAGAGACTTGTGCATCTTGCCGTCGATTTCCAGGTTGACCAGGACGACTTCGTTGATGCCGTCATAATCCCACTGGTCGAACGGGGTCATCTGGTACGCCCACACCGCCTCGCCGGTGTCGACATTGCGCGCGAAAATGGTCAACGACCACTTGTTGTCGGACTTCCCGCTGTTGCAATTCTCCTGGGTGACCGGCGGATTGCAACGGTAGGACGGAGACCACAGGCCGGGATTGCCCGTGCCGTAGTACACCATGTGCAGATCCGGATCGTAGGCATACCAGCCCCACGCCGCACCGCCGCCGCGCTTCCACTCATCCCCCGGATAGCTGCTGATGCCGACGTCCTTGCCGGCCACGCCGTGGTTCGGATGATTCTTGTTGGTCTCCTTCGTCAAGCACACATCCTTGTCGCTGCCGGTGGAATAGCAGTGCCAGGCCACCTTGCCGTCCGCGAGGTCGTAAGCCCACATCGCTCCGCGCGCGCCGAACTCATCGCCGCCAAAGCCCATGATGACCTTGCCGTGGGCGATGATCGGTGCCGACGTCATGGTCTCGCCGTGCTCGGGATAAGCGCCCTTGACGACCCAGTCTTGCTTGCCGGTCGCCGCATCGAGCGCGATCACGTAGCCGTCGAGGGTCGCGAACACCAGTTTGCCGTCCGCATAGGACAGCCCGCGGTTGACCGTATCGCAGCACGCGCGCGGCACCGCCGATTCGTCGCGCCCGCTGGTCTTGGTGTAGCTCCACGCCTGCACCGGATGGTCCGGATCGGAGAGATCCAGCGCCTGCACGATATTCGGCCAGCCGCTCTCCATGAACATCATTGGCTTGCCGCCGACATCTTCGATCACCAACGGCTGACCTTCGTGTCCGCGCAGCGTGCCGCTCGATTGCGACCACACCATCTGCAAACCCCTCACGTTGGCGGTGTTGATCTCCTTCAGCGCGCTATAGCGCTGCAAATCCAAATTGCCCGCCGGTGCGCCCCACTGGTTCGGGTCCTTGAAGCGCTGAAACTCTTCTGAATCCGTCGACTGCGCCAACGCGGCACCACAGGTCGTAACTAGCGCTGCGACGGCACATAAGACTTTGACCTGACTATTAGCTGTGAGCCATTTCATCTCAATTCTCCTGCTTAAGGTCTGAGCATTTCGCCGCTGAAGTGGCGAACGGCGTGCACACAGTGCTCGATCCTGGGTGCCTACGGAAAATAGCGGATCTTGTTGATTGTCTTGCCTGCAAAACTCCCTCCTTAGCAATACGCAATACGTTGTTTTGTCTGGTTGCACCGGTCGCTACCAGTCTGATCCCAAGTCAGCGACGTACCGGCTTGGATTGGCCTTAAGATTAGCAATGCTTATGCCATCCGCGGCAATTGCAAAAGAAATACTGCATTAGGACAGGAATCTTTATAAATCAACCGGTTGCGATCCATCGATCGATCAACCCAAGCGCCGCAGAAGACGGAGTGTCCCACGCACGTTACAGTCGGTTCGGCGATTGCGCCGTTCGTGAGGCTATGCAACGGTTCACACTCGTTACGCAACGCGACGTGCCTGCGACTCCGCTCGGGGGCGCCCGTCGTTCGGAGACGAGAACACCGGAAATTTGTTTTGTACCGTTTCCGCGACGATTCGATAGGCGACGGGGCAATTTGTAACGGAATTCTTCCGAGCAAACGGGACGACATCAACGATGCAACCCGCGACGCTCGAACATTTCCCGAGGAGCGCACGCGCAGTCCTCGTGGCTCGAGGCATCGGCCGCGCAACGAGCCGCGCGCTCCTGCCGAGCCCCCGGCATGTAATTTGCACGATAACGGAGCGGGAAGCCGGTGTCGACCGCTGTATTGAGGTCGCAGGTTGATGTTAGTTTTGACGCGTCGAGGAATTCGGCCGCTCCGCACGGTCGGTTACGCTTAAACGCCAGTATCGAGAGATCAAACGCCATGAAAACCAAAGCTGCAATTTGTTACGCGGCCGGCAAGCCGCTTGAGATCGCCACCGTGGACCTCGCGGGTCCGAAAGCCGGGGAGGTGTTGATAGAGCTCAAGGCGACGGGCATCTGCCATACCGACGAATTCACCCGCTCGGGCGCCGACCCGGAGGGTCTGTTCCCGGTCATCTTCGGACACGAGGGTGCCGGCATCGTGGTGGACGTGGGACCCGGCGTCACTTCCGTCAAGAAGGGCGACCATGTGATCCCGCTGTATACACCGGAATGCCGTCAGTGCAAGTCCTGCACGTCCCAGAAGACCAATCTTTGCACCGCGATTCGTGCGACGCAGGGCAAAGGGGTCATGCCCGACGGCACGAGCCGGTTCTCCATCGGCAAGGAGATGATCCACCATTACATGGGCTGCTCGACATTCTCCAATTTCACCGTGCTCCCCGAGATCGCGGTGGCGAAGATCCGAGAGGATGCGCCCTTCGACAAGGTGTGCTACATCGGCTGCGGCGTGACCACCGGCGTGGGCGCGGTCGTCCATACCGCCAAGGTCGAGGCGGGCGCGAACGTGGTCGTGTTCGGCTTGGGCGGCATCGGCCTGAACGTCATCCAGGGCGCGAAGCTCGTGGGCGCCAACAAGATCGTCGGCGTCGACATCAATCCCCGCCGCAAGGCGCTGGCCGAGAAATTCGGCATGACCCATTTCGTGAACCCCAAGGAAGTGGGCGAGGACCTGGTCGGCCACCTGGTCGGCATCACGGACGGCGGGGCGGACTACAGTTTCGAGTGCATCGGCAACGTCGACATCATGCGTCAGGCGCTCGAATGCTGTCATCGAGGCTGGGGGGTCTCGGTGATCATCGGCGTTGCGGGCGCCGGCAAGACCATTCAGACGCGTCCGTTCCAGCTGGTGACGGGACGCGTGTGGAAGGGCACCGCCTTCGGCGGTGTGCGCGGACGCACGCAAGTGCCGCAGATCGTGGACTGGTACATGGACGGCAAGATCAACATCGACGATTTGATCACGCACACGATGCCGCTCGAGAAAATCAACGATGCGTTCGACTTGATGCACAAAGGCGAGTCGATCCGCAGCGTGTGCATTTATTAATCAATGAGGAGCTCAACATGACTGTCAAGATTCATCCGGCCGTGGACAACGGCGTCAAAGCAGGCGCGCCCGGGTTCGGCGGCGGCACTTTGGTCTGCAAGTGCACCACCGATCCCGTGAAAGTATCGATCGAAGGCGATGTCCTGTTCAACCATGTCTGTGGCTGCTCACAGTGCTGGAGACCGGCGGGCGCGCTTTTCTCGATGATCGCGGTCGTGCCGACTCCGAAGGTCAAAGTGCTTGCCAACGGCCAGAAACTGAAGGTGGTCGATCCGACCAAGACCATTCAGCGCAACGCCTGCACGGTTTGCGGCGTGCACATGCATGGACCGATCAGCAACCCGAAACACGCCTTCAACGGCCTGACCTTCGTGCATGCCGAACGTCTCGACAAGAGCGGCTGGGCGGCCCCGGGGTTTGCCGCGTTCGTCTCATCGGTCATCGAGACCGGCACCAAACCGGAAGACATGAACGCGATTCGCGCACGCCTCAAGGAGCTCAAACTCGAGCCGTACGATTGCCTCTCGCCCGCGCTGATGGACCTCCTGGCCGCCAACGCCGTGAAAGTGAACGGGGTCGCAAAGGCCGCCTCATCATGACGCACACCGCGAGGGCGAAAGGCGAGTTCGCCGCTTAGGGCGACTCCCGCGGAGAGGACCCCGGCCCGCTCTCCCACCGGGGTCCGCTCCGTTTTGCGATTGGCGGGCGCCCGCGGCGATGCGCCCGCCTTTTTTTACTGCGGCGAAATCTTGACAGGTGCTTTCCGTAGAGCTCACCCTCAACAAGGCCAGTCACCCGACGACGATCGTGATTCCCGGCACGAGTCGGACGGACTCACTACCGCCCGAAGACCGCTTCCCCTTGCGCATCAGAATTCAGAGGACAGGCGAGCTCGAATACGACACGGATTTGTTGATCGACCAGATCCGCGCGATCTCCAACGCTCGATTCATGTTTCTCTATTGCTCCGTGGGCGCGAACCACTTGAAGAAAGTGGACGACGCATTGCGTTTGATCACCGGTCGCTGAGCTCGATCCGTGGCGGGTCGGCCGCAACCGCCGGCGAAGCTTGCCGGCAAAAATATTTCTGCCAGCGCCAGCTACTTCGCGAATTCGTGGGCGGACCCTTGTGGTCCGCCCACATCGTTGCCAATCAGAACTTCTGACCGAATTGCAGCCACACTGTCCGCGGCTGCACCGGGATCACATAGGGCTGGTTGCAAGTCGTCGGCGTGCACGCCGCGAAGCGCGTCAACTCGCCGAGCGAGTTGATCGCGTTGTTCAGCCGCACGTCGAG
>DASYAC010000347.1:0-16887 GCA_036501585.1 Steroidobacteraceae bacterium | reverse complement strand
CGTGCTGGTGGACGGCGCGGCCATCAACAATCTGCCCGTGGACATCATGCACGCCCATGCGCCCGGGTATGTGCTCGGATGCGACGCGGGTGCGGATCGGAGCTTCTCCGCCGAGCTCGCTCCCGCCGAGGGTCCGCCGCTCTGGCGATATTTCGCCCGCGGCCGCGGCGGCCGGCGGCGGATCAATATCTTCCGGGTTCTCATGCACGCCGGCATGATCAACAGCGTATCGAGCGCGGCGGCGCAGCGGGCGCTCGCCGATACCATCTTGAGGCCGCCGCTCGCGAGCATCGACTTGCTGAACTGGCAGGCCTTCGAGCGCGCCATCGAGGCGGGCTATCGCTACGCTCGGCGGGCCCTCGAGGAGCTTCCGGGCGTGCCGCGGCTCGCGGCCGCGCCGGCCGCCGCCGGTCGGCCCGCAAAGAGCTCGTTGGCGGCCGAGCTCGAGCGGCGCCTCTCGATCAGGGCGGCTGGAGCTGGGTAGCCAGCTTATCGACCCAGTCGAGCTCTTCGGGACAGAATTCGGCGAGCGTCGCCCGGGTGAGGCTGGCCGGCTGCACCTTCGTGCCGGACGCCGAATGCGATATGCGGTAGCCGTGAAACTCCATGGGCCGCACGGCTGCAAAGCCGATCAGGAAATGGAACTCTCCGGGAGCGCCGCTTCGCCGGTCGCATACCACGTAGTACGACTCCTCGCGGCGCCGCGTGCCGAACGCACCCGTCTGGTACAGCTCCTCGAAAAAGCGCCGAACTTGGGCGGTCACCAGGTGGGCGGTCTCGGGCCCCGGCTCCGCCGCGATGACCCAGCGCGTTCCGCGCTCGATCGAGTTCACGATGAAGAGCGCCAGTCGCCGCGCGGCGAGATTCTGCCAATCCTGCGTTCCCGCGGAGCCCGCCGCCAGGGTGCGCGGCTTGCTGCCGATCCGGCCCACCGAGCGCACCGCTTGCAGCGTATTGACGCCGCGGAGCAGCAGACGCATGCGCCGGTCTTCGGCAACGAGGCAGACCGGGCGATATCCGGGCCGCAATACCGCCTCATCCATTCGAGGTTCGCCCCAGATCGGCCGAGCTTCGTCGCTCCGGGCCAGCATGCCGGCGACGGCCCCGCAGGGCGCAAACGACTCGAAGTGGCCGCGCAGCTTGTCGTGGGCCAGGATGCGCGGGAAATACATCAGCGCGTTTTCGCTCTGCAGCGGGAAGTCGCGCAGACCGGAGAGCGCATCGTCCGCGGTGTGCCAGCCGTAGGGCGGATCGACGATCAACAGTGCGCTGCGTTCCTTGCAATAGCGCTCGGCGACCAGGAGGAGCGAGAGCCCCACATCCTCGGTGCGTGAAGGCGGGGGTACGCACAGAAGATTGAAATGATCGCAATCCTCGAGAGCGTGGAGGCCCGTGCGCCCGATCTTGGAGCCGATCAGGTCGTAATCGGTGAGCGCCGCGCCGTCGTCGCCGTCGGAATTGGAGCTTACGTAGGCCGCTCCCGATCCGCCGGCGCCGTCCACGGTGCAATCCGGCCGCCGCGCCGGCAAATCGCCGCGGATCTGCACGAGCTCGGACTGCGCCAGAATGTGCGTCAGAAACCGCTCATGATCCGGGGACATCGACAGCTCGGGAAATATCTCCTGGTCCTCGATGTGATTCCCGCCCTGCATTCGCACCCGCTGCACGGTGAGATTGAAGCGTGCGGCGTCGCCCGCGGAAATGTTGTCGTAGTCGACGCTTGCCCGCAGGAACTCCCGCGTTCCGGGACTCGCCGCCGTGAGCGTGAGCGCGCCGTTGCCGGCGCGCAAGGTCAGTGTGGGCGCGCGGGCACCGTTGACGATGCGCACGATGAGCGCCTCGCCGCCGCCGTTATCGAAAAAATGCTCGACCGCGTAGGAGAGCCGGCTGGGCTGCCAAAGGCCCCCGAAGGTGTGTTGGAACTCGGCGAAGTTCTTGATGAGCACGGGTCGATTGACCGGACCGCGCAGCGTACGTCCCACGAACGCGGTGCGTGCCGTGCTCAATCGCGCGATAGTCTGGTCGGGGCCTGGTTCTTCTTGTACCCGGAGCCCCAGGGTGCTCGGCGTCACCAATATGATCCTCGTTGCGGCCGCGGGTACTCTAGCACAGCGAGCTCGCGCAGGCTTCGCTGCGCAAACGCCCCGCGCGGGCCGGAAGATGCCGCGGGCAAGCGCTACCGTGCGAGCAGCCGGACCTCGCGGCGCTTCAGCAAGGTGACCAGCAGGACGCCGGCCAGGAATCCGCCGATGTGCGCGCGAAAGGCCACGCCGGCATCGCCGCCCGCCACCGCCGCGTCGCTCAACAGCTGCGCGGCGAACCAAACCAATAGAAGCGCCATGGCGGGTACCCTGAGCGTCGTGACGAAGAACGGCAACAGTACCAAGGTCAACACCTTGGCGCGGGGAAACAGCACGAGATAGGCGCCGAGCACGCCGGAGATGGCGCCGCTCGCCCCGATGATCGGATAGGCGGAATGCGGGTCGGCGATTGCCTGCGCGAACACCGCCACGACTCCGCAGGAGAGATAGAACACGAGATAGCGCATGTGCCCCATCGCATGCTCGACGTTGTTTCCGTAGATCCACAGGAACAGCATGTTGCCGAGCAGGTGGAGCCAGTCGGCGTGGAGGAACATCGCGGTGAACGGCGTCGCGTAGCGGGGAATCCAGACGAAATCCGGCGGCAGCCGGGCATCGGTCAAGAGCACCGCGGGTATCGCGCCGAGCCCGACGACCGCATGCCGCGCCGCGGTGTCATCGAGCAGTCGCTCCCAGATGAAGACCGCTCCGCAGAGGGCGATCAGCGAATAAGTGACATAGGGGCGGGAGGCGGATGCACTGTCATCCTTGAGCGGGATCATCCCTTGTCGGCACCGGTCCGCACCCTCGTCCCCTCTTCCGTTGCGCGCTCCCGGGAGAGCTCGCCGGCGCGCCGCTCCTCTTCGATCCGCGCCTGCTCGGCCTCCGCTTTCTTCCGCTCGATCTCCTCGAGCATCACTTTCATCCACTCACTCGTCATCGTCGTTCTCGGCATCGGAGCGGACCACGGCATCCACGGCGGCGACGGTCTGCGCCGGGTAGAAGGGCTTCGCCAACGGGTAGACCCGCTTCGCCAAGGTGCTGCCCGCGGGCGTTCTCTCGAGCTCCGCGTACAGCGGCACGACCAGCGACGTACGGCCGGTCGTTTTCAGGTACTCCTCGAGACGCTGATAGCCGGGCTGATAATCACTGCGAATGACCAGCAGGAACCAGCCGCCCGCCACCTGCGCGTTCGCGGAGCGATCGAAGCCGAACGCCTGATCGAGCTCCGTCATCTGATCCCGGCGCAATGTCGCCGGCAGGCCCGAGAGGAAATACAACCACTGCGGGGTCTCCCAGCCGTGGGTGTCGATCTTTTTGGCGGGAGTCCTGCCCGCAAGCCAGGCGTTTCGCGCCGCATCGACCGGGTCGAAAGCCGTCGATGTCGGCAGCAAGGCATCGGCGGGGATGCCGATCGAGGCGACCCAGGAGAGCGCCTGCTCTCGGGTCACGATGCCGGGGAAGCGGTCGAGAAGGTTGTCCTTGAGATAGGCAAGAAATTGATCGGTATCCACGCTCCGCAGCGAGAAGTGATCGAAGTAGCCGCGCAGAAAGGCATCGAACCGCTCCCGCCCGTACTTGCCATCGAGATAGGTGAAGAACAGGCCGGCCTTCTGGAAAGCGGGTCCTCTCGAGGCGGCACCGGGATCGCGGCCCCGCAGGTCCGCCGCAAGCACCTGGTCCCCGGCGCTCTGCTTGTCGAGGTTCTCACGCAGCGAACGCATCTCGAACCAGCTCGCGGCGGCCGCACGCGGACTGCCGAGGACCTCCTCCGTCAGGCGGTTGCCCATGTAGCGGGACAGGCCCTCGTTGATCCAGGCATCACGCCAGCTCGAGACGCTCACGAGTCCGCCCGCCCAGCTCCGCGCCAAGGCCCGTGCAACCATGGGCTCCTGGCTGCGGTCCGCGGTGACGGCTGTGGGCGTGACGAACGGGGCACTCAGATTGCCGACTTCCACGGTCGGAAAGCTCGGCGGCATCACCACGACATCGTACCGGTCGAAGCGATCCGTTCCGAACAGGCGCTCCGCCGACTGAAGCATCGCGCCGGTGTCGGCGAAGTCCTTTGCGGCCTGCTCCAGCAATGGCTTCTCGGCGTACACGCCCGTGCGCGGACCCGTCCCCTGGAAGCGCAGATCACCCACCGCCAGGGCGATGAGACAGGAGGGCACGGGGTCCCGCATGAGGAACGTGTACTCGCCGTTGCGTTTGACCTTGGGGTCGTTACCGGCGCTCATCACGGCAATCACGTCGCTGTCGGTGAGGATGACGGCCGAGTAGCCGGCGCGCACCTGCGGCGTGTCCTGCAATGGGATCCAGCTGCGCGCGCCGATCGGATACGACAGGGTGTACATGAAGGGATGGTGTTTGCCGGCGGTTTGCTTGTCGGTCACCCATTGCAGGGCGGACGCCGTCGGCGACGTCACGTACTCGATCTTGATCGTTTCGGTCGACTTCTTGCCCGGCGGGAGCTCGATGACCAAGGGGCTCCCGAGGACCGGATCCCCCCGGTCCAGATGAAAGGGTCGGCTCACCCAAGTCGTCTCGCTTTTCGACAGCGCGCCCATGACGCTCGAGGGCTTCTCGCTCACGTCGCGGATGTCGAGGTCGCGGGTATCGAGCACCAGCTGAGTTGCGTTCGGGTCGAGCCGCTTGACTTGAAGAGCGACGACGCCGAACAACACCTTGTTCACGAAGTCGACCCGCAAATTCAACTCGAGGCGGGTGACCCGGAATTGCTCGATGTTGGCGAACGAGTGGTAATCCAGACCCGGCTGAATCGGTGCGAGATCCGCGCCGCCGGCAGCGGCCAAGGCCGCGGAACCCGTGAGCATCCAGGCTGCCCCGGCGGCGATCGCCGCTCGCGCAACATTGAAGCGGGCCATGCGTTTGACTCGCGCTATCGGCTGCCGGTCGGGGACGCCGCGCCGGCTCGGGACGGGGCGCCGGCCGTGGACGCCGCACCGGCCGGCGCGGCGGGCGGTGCTTCGCTCTTGCCGGTAATCATCTCGTTGAAGGTCTTCTCGTCCACCAACAGGCCTGACTTGCCGTCCCAGTTCGACCCTTCGGGCAAGGTGTTCTCGACCAGCACCGACTTCGCGAGCACATCGTCCAGCCCTTCTTGGCCGCCGGTAACGGGCACCGGAATCCCGCGTGCCGCGTGCGCGAGATCGCCCACGCGCTGCCAGTCGATATCTTTATCCTCGTGTTCGATCCGCTGGCCGATCTTCGCCCGCTGCTTGGGATTCATGAGCTTGGCGAGCAGCCGCTTGCGGTCCTTGTTCCAGTCGCGCGAGTCGTCCTCCATGACGGCGTATGCCTGCAGATACAGCGTGCCGTCACGCCAGCCGAACAGATAGGGTTGATTGACGACGGTAACCGTGGTCCCGATGGGGATCAGGTCGAAGAACACTGCAATGTCCTCCGGGTACAGCCTGATGCAGCCATGACTCGTGCGCATGCCCACGCCATAGGGCTTGTTGGTGCCGTGAATCAAATAGCTGGGCCAGCCCAGGCGAAACGCGTATTGGCCGAGAGGATTGTCGGCTCCGGCGGGCACGACCGCGGGAAGTATGTCGCCGTCCTCTGCGTGCTCCTTGCGCACCGATGCCGGCACCACCCACACGGGGTCTTTCTCGCGAGCGACGATCCTGGTAGTGCCTTCGGGTGTCTTCCAGCCCACTCTGCCGATGCCGATGGGATGCGTGTACACGATCTGCGGCTCGCCCTTCTTGTGCGGCGGGAAATAAAAGACGCGCATCGCGGCCAGATTCACCACCACTCCTTGGTGCGGAGCGGCCGGCAAGACGAACTCGGTGGGCACGACGACCTCGCGTCCGGCGCCCGGGAGCCAGGGATCGACGCCCGGGTTCGCCATCAACAGCTCCTCGTAGCCGACATCGAAGCGGCGGGCGATATCCGGCAGCGTGTCGTCCTTCCCGACCGTGGTCTTCTGAACATAGCCCACGATGTCGCCGCTTTCCGGGGTCAACTCGAAGCGGTGGGTGGCGGTCGGCTTGGGCAATGCCGGCGCGGGTGGCGGGGGCGGCGGCGGGGGCGGCCGGGGCGGGGGCGGCGCGGGTTTGAATAACGAGCAGCCTGCGGCGCTCAAGCCCAGAACGAGGGCCAAGGCGATACGGCCCCCGGAGAGATTCGCGAGTTTGGCAATCATGGGGGACCTATCTACAGCAAAGTCGGTCGGTCAGGCAATTGGTTGCCGGCCGGCGACTGCCTGAACCCCTGGACGGGGAAATGCCGAGCAAGCAATGCACCGACCGCATCGACCCCCGCGATCGATCCCATTTTGAAGCGCCCGGCACGGAAGTGTTCCTCCATCATCCGGCACACTCCATCCCATTCAGCCTGTCCCACCCGCTTCGCGACGCCGCGATCCGCCACGATCTCGACGCTGTGATCGGCGACCTGAATGTAGATCAAGACGCCGTTGTTGGCCTCGGTGTCCCACACTCTCAATTGGGCGAACACCTCGAGCGCGCGAGCGCGCGGCGTGAGCTCGGCGAGGACATGCAGAGGAGTGAGCGAGGTCTCGATGGCGAAGCGTATTTCCCCGCCATGGGCTCGCTCGGCACGGCCGATCGCCTCCTCGATGGCATCGAGGGTAGTCGCGGGAAACAGCATCCGGGTGCGCCAGTGCGTCGCAACAACGTGCCGCAGCAATCGTCCAAGCTGCATCTACCAGCTCCCCGAGGCGCCGCCGCCGCCGAAGCCCCCGCCGCCCCCGCCGAAGCCTCCTCCGCCGCCTCCTCCGCGAAACCCGCCGCCCCCGCCGAACCCACCGCCGAACCCGCCCAAGCCTCCGCCCCAGCCACCCTGGCCCGTCGACCAGCTGCGGGTCGTGCCGAGGAGCATGGCGAACAGGAAGGCCAGAACACCGACCCCGAGCCCGAGGGGGATGAGATGACTGACCAGCCACACGAGGCCGCCGGCCAGACCTCCCGTTGCAACCGAGCCCAACAACCGGCCGAAGATCGACCGGAGCACTCCGCTCACCGCCACGACGGCGATCAGCGCAATCGGCAGCACGCTCCCCAAGCCTCCGCCGTGGTGCTCCCAGCGGCGGTCGGGCTGGGGCAAGGGCTCGCCGTTGACCACGGCGATCATCTGCTCGACGCCGGCCTCGACGCCGCCGTCGTAGTCGCCCACCTTGAAGTGCGGCTTGATGGTCTCATCCAGAATGCGGTTGGCGGTCGCGTCCGGGAGCGCGCCTTCCAGGCCGTAGCCGACCTCGATACGCACCCGTCTATCGTCCTTGGCGACGATCAATATAGCGCCATCGTCGACACCCTTGCGCCCGAGCTTCCACTGGTCCGCGACGCGAATGCCGTATTGCTCGATTTCCTCCGGCTGAGTGGTGGGAACCACCAGGACGGCGATTTGGCTGCCTTTCTTTTCCTCGAGGGCGGCCAGCTCGCTCTCGAGCCGGTTGACCGCTCCGCCGGAGAGGGTCCCGGTGAGATCGATGACACGAGCCGTGAGCGGAGGAACGGGCACGTCCCCGCGCGCGAGGAGCACGGCGAGGCAAAGGCCTGCAGCAGCGGCGGCTCGGCGACAGCGTTGCCGCGCGCTCACGCTTGCGGTCAGTGCGACGGTGCCGCGGCGGGTGGTGGGGGCGCGGCAGGCGGCGGTGCCGCGGCGGACGGCGATGGGGGCGCGGCGGACGGCGGTGCCGCGGCGGGCGGCGATGGGGGCGCGGCGGACGGCGCGGCCGGCGGTGCTGCCGCGGGCGAGAAATCCACGGCCGGCGGCTTGGAGATCGCCGCCTCGTTCTCCACCGTGAAATTGGGCTTTGGCTGGTAGCCGAACATCGACGCGGTCAGGTTGGCGGGGAAGGAGCGCACCGTGACATTGTAATTCTGCACGGCTTGAATGTAGCGGTTGCGGGCGACGGTGATGCGGTTTTCCGTGCCCTCGAGCTGAGCCTGGAGGTCGCGGAAATTCTGATCGGACTTGAGCTGCGGGTAATTCTCCACCACCGCCATCAAATGCGACAGGGCGTTCGACAAGTCGCCCTGCGCCGCCTGGAATTTGGCGAGCGCCTTTGGGTCGTTGACCAGTTCGGGTGTCGCCTGGATCGAGCCCACCTTGGCTCGTGCCTCGGTCACGCCGATGAGCACTTGTTGTTCCTGGGCGGCGTAGCCCTTCACGGTATTGACCAGGTTCGGGATGAGATCGGCCCGGCGCTGGTATTGGTTGATGACCTCCGACCACGCCGACTTGACCTGCTCGTCCTGGGTCTGAAGCGTGTTGTAGCCGCATCCCGACAGCAGCACGCCGGCGAGCATGCCGAGAGCCAATACCCCCGTCCGGAAAAACGATAGGCGCATCTGAGGTCCCCTTCAGTCCCTCGACACGGGGACGTGAGGCCGAAGTCTACCACCGGCAAAAAAAAGCCCCGAGTATTGAGCTCGGGGCTGAAAATGCGGACTTCAATGAAGGGAAGTAAAGCCCGCTAGGGGATGTCGGTTCAGTGCAGCTGGTGCCACTGCAGCACTTGGATGTCCATCTCCTCGAGGTCGAAGCTGCGTGCCAGCATTCGCGCGATCTCCCGGCTGCCCTGCGCTATGCCCTGAGATCCCAGTAATTCCACGACGCCCCGATACTCGCTGTACTCGATGGCGCCGTCCGACTGCGCGATGAAGTGGGTGTAGTATTTGGCGCTCATGGAACAAAGCTTAGTGACAATAGTCGCCCGGATTCTGTGAACGGCCGCTCAGTCGTCCGCGCTCGCCCAAGAACCGGTTCACGCCCCTAGCAAGAACTCACCTCTATTGCATCGTGTCAAGGTATAGAGCGCCCACCCAGCCCGGCTCGAAGTACATCACTCCCGAAGGCGCCAAGCGCCTGCGGGACGAACTGCACGCGCTGTGGCACGAAGAACGCCCGCGAGTCACCGCGGCCGTTGCGGCTGCCGCGGCGCAGGGCGACCGCTCCGAGAACGCCGAATACACCTACGGCAAGAAGCGGCTGCACGAAATCGACCGCCGCGTTCGATTCCTGCGCAAGCGGCTCGAGGGCATGACCGTGGTCGACGTCGCCGCGCCGGGTGCGCGCCGCGACGGCGGCCGGGTCTACTTCGGCGCCTGGGTCCAGCTCGCAAGCGACGACGGAAGCCTGTCCTGGTACCGGCTGGTGGGACCGGATGAGTTAACGGCCGGCGACTACATCAGCATGGATTCGCCGCTCGGCTCGAGCCTCCTGGGCAAACGGCTCGACGATTCGGTGACGGTCGCGCTGCCGGCGGGCGATCAGACCTTCACGGTGATCGGGATCAGTTACGGGCCTCGTCCTTGAGGCCCGTCGTCATGGCTCAGACGACCCGGATGTTCTTGAACTGCCAGGGGTCCGAGGTATCGAGGTCCTCCGCGAACAGCTCGCCGCGCTGGTAGAGCGGCGTCCAATCGGTGTATTCGCCGACCACCTTGCCGAGATACGGCATGCAGATGCCGAGCGGCCGCTGAAAGTCCATCTCGTCCGGCTCGACGATCCCCCGGCGCGGGTTCTCCATCGCCCAGACCATGCCGGAAAGCACCGCGACCGTGACCTGAAGGCTGGTCGCGCTGTTGTAGGGCACCAGTTTCCGCGCCTCTTCGATGGACAGCTGCGATCCGTACCAGTAGGCGTTCTTCTTGTGCCCCGCGAGCAGGACGCCCAGCTCGTCGATGCCGCCGGTGATGTCATCCAGCATGATTCGCTTCGAATCCTGCAGATGCCAGTTGCGCCCGGCGAACTCGTACACGGACAGCACCGCGTTGTCGCTCGGGTGATACGCGTAGTGGGTGGTCGGGCGATAAATGGCGCGTCCGCCTTCGCCGACCCCATCTTCGCGCACGCCATCTTCGCGCACAGTATAGTAGTCCGCGAGCGATATCGCCTCCGAATGCGTGATCAGGAACGCATGGAAAGGGCCCGCCTTGGGGGTCCAGGTGCGCACGCCCGTGCCCGCCCCGGGGCGATTCAGATAGATGGCACAGCGGGATCCCGCCTCATGCCGTCCCCCATCCGCCGGGAAATGCCTCTCGTGCGTGCCCCAGCCCAGCTCGGCGGGCTGCGCCCCTTCGCTCACGAAGCCGTCCACCGACCAGGTGTTGACGAACTCGTTGAGCTTCTTCGGATGCTTGCTCACCTGGGTATCGCGCTCGGCGATGTGGATGACTTTGACGCCCAACGTCTGCGCGAGCTTCGCCCATTGCTCGCGGGAGGCGGGAGCCTTGGCTTCGAGGCCCACGTCCTTCGCGACATTGAGGAGCGCCTGTTTGACCAGATGGGACACGAGGCCGGGATTCGCGCCATGCGTGAGCACGGCCGTGGGATCGTCCGCCCCGCCGCCCGAGGTTTTGCGCAACGCCAGCGCTTCGTCGCGCATGGCGTAGTTGCTGCGCGCGGCGACCGACAGCTTCGAGTCGGTATAGCCGCCCGCCCAGGGCTCGATGCAGGTATCGAGATACAGCGCGCCGCGCTCGCGCGCCAGCACGAGCAGCGCCTTGCTCGATACGTCCACCGACAGGTTGAGAAGGAAATCGCCGGGACCGAGCAGGGGCTCGAGCGTCCGGCGGTAGTTCTCGGGGGTCAGGGCAGTCTTGACGAATTTGACCCCGAAGTGATCGGCTTCGGGCCGGCCCGCATTTTCAGCGGTTACGATGGTGATGCGGTCTGCCGAAGTGCCTATGTGACGCAAGATCAGTGGCAAGACACCCTGCCCGATGCTGCCGAAGCCGACGAATACGATCCTGCCCGCAAATTTCACATGCACTTCGTGGCTGCTCATAACGTTGTTCCCATTTTTTCGTTACCTCGTTGTTGAGTGAAGAGGGCCCTCCGGGAGCCCGTCGCCAGCCTACAGGGCGGCGTGGGGAATCCCAAATTCCGGGTTCAGCGCTCGCGCCAATGAGGGGGATAGGTCCGGTCGTAGCCCGGCAGGGATTCGATGCGCGCGATCCAGCGCGCGAGGGCAGGATAATTTCGCTCCATGGGCAGGAAACGTGCTCCGAGCTCCGCCGCCGCCGCCTTGTTCAATGCCCGCCGCAGCATCTGGATCCAAGGGAAAATGACCATGTCGGCCGCGGAATAGCGGTCGCCGACGATCCACAGCTCCTTGCTCAGGCGCCCCTCGATGGTGCGCGCCTCGCGCCCCGCCACGTGCATGGCGTCGGTGAGCTCATCCAACGCCCCGGCCACCTCGTCGCTGAAAACCGCGTGGACGATTTTCGACAGCGAGGGCTCGGCATAGGTTTGAAACTCGCAGATCACGCGCATGATGACGCCGGCCTCCTCGGGACTCATCCCGAAGATCGGCACCTGCGGATATTTCACGTCGAGGTAGTACAGAACCGCCACGGACTCGAACACCACGTAGTCGCCGTCCTTCAAGACCGGCAGGCGGCCGCGCGGGTTCATCTTCAGCATCGGAGGCGACTGATGCTCCTGCTTGTCGAAATGCAGCAGCTGGGACTCGTACCGCAGCCCCTTGTGCTCCAGCGCCAGCAGCACCCGCCAGGAAAACGGACTGCCGCTGCCCCAATAAAGAGTGAGTGCCATGGAGGGCGATTGTAGCGGATGCGGTTCTTCGGGCTGCGCGTTAAGCTCGGCCGATGGAGTTCAAAACCCTCATCGATGCCGCGGCGCTCCAAACCTTGCTCGGAGCCCCTCGCTCGGGCTCCTTCCCGGTAGTCCTCGACTGCCGCTTCGATTTGACCCGGCCGGACGCCGGCGGATTGGCCTACCTCGCCGGCCATATCCCCACGGCCCGGTACGTCGATCTCAACCGGGACCTGTCCGCACCGGTAACCGCCGCGAGCGGCCGCCACCCGCTGCCGGCTCCCGAGCGGATGGCGGCCCGATTCGGAGAGCTCGGCGTCCGCGGCGAGTCGCAGGTGGTCCTGTACGACGAGGTCAACGGTTCGTTCGCGGCCCGGGCATGGTGGCTGCTGCGCTGGCTGGGGCATTCCAGGGCCGCGGTGCTCGACGGCGGCATGAAGGCGTGGCGCGCCGCGGGCGGCGCGGTCGAGTCGGGCGGAACGATCGGCCCGGACGCCGGGGTCGCGCCCCGGGAGTCCGCGCGGCCGGCCCCGGCGCCGCGAGTGGACCCGCATGCGGCGGTCGGCACCGCGGAGCTCGTCGATCTCTTGAAGGAAGGTCGCCGATTGCTGGTGGATGCACGCGCGCCCGAGCGGTTCGCCGGCACCGTCGAGCCCATCGACGCGGTCGCGGGCCACATTCCCGGCGCGGTCAACCATCCGTTCACCGCCAACCTGCGCGACGACGGGCGTTTCCTGCCGCACAATGAGCTCGAGCGGCTCTGGCGCGAACGCCTGAACGGAGCTTCCCCGGCCGATACGGTCGCCATGTGCGGCTCGGGGGTCACCGCCTGTCACAATCTGCTCGCCATGGAGATCGCGGGATTCTCCGGCGCCAGACTCTACTCGGGCTCGTGGAGCGAATGGATTCGCGATCCCGAGCATCCCGTCGCCCGCGGGTGACGTCCGTCATTTACATGCAGCCCCAATTTGTTATGGTGCGCGCACATGAACACACCCGCGAAGATGCTTCCCGCCAATCACGCCTGGAAGATCGAGGAGTCTCTCGATCTGTATCAAGTGGAGGCGTGGGGTAAGGGCTACTTTTCGATCAACGCGGAGGGCCACGTCGTCATCCGGCCGAGCATGGAGGCGAATCGCGAGATCGATCTCTTCGAGGTGGTTCAGGGTCTCAAAGCGCGCGACCTGCACACCCCGGTCGTCATTCGCTTCTCCGACATCCTGGCCCACCGGCTGCGGCATCTCGCGGAGGCCTTCGGCACCGCCATCCAGGAGAACGACTACAGGAATCGCTATGCCGCCGTGTTTCCGATCAAGGTGAATCAGCAGCGCCTGGTCGTCGAGGAGGTCTACCGGTACGGCAAGGAATTCGGGTTCGGCCTCGAAGTCGGCTCCAAGCCCGAGCTCCTGGCGGTCATGTCGATCACCGAGGACGCCCCCGACCGGATCGTGGTGTGCAACGGCTTCAAGGACGACAGCTACATCGAGGCCGTCATCATCGCCGCGAAGCTGGGCCGGACCATCATCCCGGTGGTGGAGAACTTCGCGGAGATCCACGCGATCTTGAAGTACGCGGAGCGCTACGGCGTGCGTCCCAAGATCGGCGTCCGGGTGAAGCTGGCGAGCGACGGCGCCGGCCGCTGGAAGGATTCCGCGGGAGAGAAATCCAAGTTCGGCCTGTTCATCTCGGAGATTCTGGATCTGCATGCGCTTTTGAAGGAGCGCGGCATGCTCGACTGTCTCAAGCTCGTGCACTGTCATCCCGGCAGCCAGCTGCAGGACATCCGTCGCGTCAAGGACGCGATCAACGAGCTCGCCCACGTATACGCCGAGCTCAAGATCATGGGCGCGGGGCTCGAGTACATCGACATCGGCGGCGGCCTCGGCGTCGACTACGATGGGAGCGGAACCAACTACGAATCCTCGATGAATTACACGCTGAACGAATACGCGAGCGACGTGGTGTACCGCATCAAGAGCGTGTGCGATGCACGCAGCATCCCGCACCCGATGATCGTCAGCGAGTCCGGCCGTGCCATCGCCGCCCAGCACAGCATCCTGGTGTTCGACGTGCTCGGCGCATCCAAGCTGGATCAATTCAAGATCACGGGCCGGCCGGAGGAGGATTACCGGGGACGGCAGGAGCTTCCGCAGCCGGTGCGGGATTTGTTCGACAGCTATCGATCGGTGAACGAGCGCCGCCTGGTCGAGTGTTATCACGATGCGCTGCAAGCGCGCGAGCAGGCGCTGCAGATGTTCAACTGGGGGTACTTGAGCCTCGAGCTGCGGGGCCTCGCCGAGCGGCTCTACTGGGCGACCTGCACCAAGATCCGCGACTTTTGCCGCAAGCAGAATCGCGTTCCCGAAGAGCTCGAAGACCTCGAGGACATGCTGAGCGACATCTATTTCTGCAACTTCTCGGTGTTCCAGTCGCTGCCCGACAGCTGGGCGATCGGCCAGCTCTTTCCGATCATGCCCATCCAGCGCCTGGGGGAGAGGCCGACCCGGAACGCGGTGCTCGCGGACATCACCTGCGACTCCGACGGCAAGATCGACCGCTTCGTCAATCCGCGCATCACCAAACGCACCTTGGAGGTGCACGAGATCAGCGCGCACCAGCCTTACTACCTGGCTGCATTCCTGGTCGGGGCCTATCAGGAGACCCTGGGAGATCTGCACAACCTGTTCGGGGACACCCATGTGGTGCACATCCGCCTGCAGCCGGACGGGGGGTGGTGGATCGAGGAGGTCGTGAAGGGAGATACGGCCACCAAGGTGCTGGAATATATGGAATATGACACGGACGAGCTGTACCCCCGGATCGCCCGGGACTGCGAGCGGGCGATCCAGGAGGGCCGGATGTCGATCACCGAGGCACAGACGGTGAAGCGTTTCTATGAAAACGAGCTCAACGGCTACGCCTACCTCGAGGTGGAGCAGACCCTTGAAACCCCGGCCGCAACGCCGCCGAAGAGCGGCCAGAAGAATGGACAGTAAAACGCGTTTAAGACTGTAATTTTCGCGTTTGCCAACGATATTTCCCTGGCGTAGCATCGGTTCGTCGGAAAACTTCAGTGAGACAAGTTGAATGACGACGATCTACGTTGGCAACCTGCCGTTCACCGCTACCGAAGACGAAGTTCGTAGCCTGTTCGAGCGCTACGGCAAAGTCGATTCCGTCAAGCTCATCAACGATCGAGAGACCGGGCGCCCGCGCGGTTTTGCGTTCGTCGACATGGCGGCAGGCGAAGCGCAAAACGCGATTCAGCAAACGAACGGCTTCCAGATGGGCGGCCGGCCGTTGCGCGTGAACGAGGCTCAGGAACGAGCGCCCCGATCCAAACCTCCCGGTGGGGGTGGTGGCGGCGGCGGACCTCGCCGCTGGTGATTCGTTGCGGTTGATCGCCGGTCGACTCGGCCGAGATCACGACGACGGCAACGGAGTGCGGGCACAACGGGCCCCGTTCAGGAGCCCCGGATGCGCGTGTGCGCGCTCACCACATTTCCTTGAGCTCGGCGACCACGTCCACCGTCGCCGTTTCGCCGGCGCGCAGGCTTTCCGCGCCGGACAGGCTCCGGTAGGTGGTCTTCTCGAAAGTCTCCAATACCTTGTCCGTCATGAATCGGCTCTTGGCGCCGTACACGTGACGGTCCCCGTCCCTGGCCTGCTGCGTCACCTGGTACTTGAGCGGCGCGCACAGATGCAGCTCGTTTCGCGCCCGCGTCATCGCCACGTACAAAAGACGCCGCTCCTCTTCCAGCAATTCCGGCTTGCCGGTCGCGAACTCCGACGGAAAATTGCCGTCGGCGACGTTCAGCACGTAGACGAAGTCCCACTCCTGCCCCTTCGCCGAGTGAATGGTCGACAGGACCACGTACTCCTCGTCCTTCGTGGCCGAGCCCGATTGATCCCCGGTGACCGCCGGAGGATCGAGCGTGAGCTCGGTCAGAAAGCGCTCGCGAGTCGGATATTGCGAGGATAGTTTCTCCAGCTGCTCGATGTCTCCGGCGCGGCTGAAGGCAGCCTCGTAGAGGCGTTCCATTTGCGGCTTGTACCAGTCGCGCACCAGGCCCGCCTGGCCCGCCCAGGGCGTCGCGGGATCGGCGAGCTTCTCGACGAGCGTACAGAATCGTTTCCAATCCATCTTGTTGAGCTGCGGCGCGTCGAAGTCGGCCAGGCTCTTGACGGCCAGGTCCTGCGCCTCGAAGTAATCGAGCGCCTTCTTGGCATGGCCCGGGCCGAATCCCGGAACGAGCTTGAGCACGCGAAATCCCGCCACGGCGTTGCGCGGGTTGTCGATCCACCGCAGGATCGAGAGCATGTCCTTGACGTGCGCGGCCTCGAGGAACTTGAGGCCCCCGTACTTCACGAAGGGAATGTTGCGCTTTGCGAGCTCGACCTCGAGCACGTCGCTGTGGTGGGAGCTTCTGAACAGGATGGCGTGCCGCTTCAGCGAGCCGCCGACCTCGCGCGTGGCGAGGAGCTTGCCCACGATGTATTCCGCCTGCGACTGGGCGTCCTCCAGCGTCACGTAGCTCGGCTTTTGCGTGGCCTGGCGCAGCCCCATCAGCGTTTTGCGATGCTGCCGGGATCCTTCCGACATGAGCGCGTTGGCTGCATCGAGGATGGGCTGGGTGGAGCGGTAATTTTGCGACAGCACCACCATGTCGGCCTTGGGCTTGAACCGGTCCGCGAACCCGAGGATGTTTTCGACCGCGGCCGCTCTGAATGAATAGATTGCCTGCGCATCGTCGCCGACCACGGTGACGCCGTTGCCGTCGGGCTTCAGCGCCTGAACGATCTCGCCCTGCAAGGCGCTCGTGTCCTGATACTCATCGACCAGCACGTGATCGAAGTTGCCGCCGAGGCTCTGGGCCAGCGCCGGGTTCTTCATCATCGCGTGCCAGTAGAGCAGGAGGTCGTCGAAATCGAGCACGTTGTTCTTTTGCTTGCGGCCGACGTACTCGCGATACAGGCGGGTGAGATCCTGTTCCCATTCCGCCACCCAGGGAAATTGCTCCTCGAGGGTTTGCTTGAGCGACAGCCGCGTGTTGATTCGATAGCTGTAGATCGCGAGGCAGGCGTCCTTGCGCGGGAAACGCTTGTCCTTGCTCGAGAGCCCCTGCTCGTGGCGAATCACGTCCATGAGGTCGGCCGCATCGGCGCGGTCGAGCACGGAGAAGCTCGGATCGAGCCCCAGCTGCTTGGCGAACAGCCTGAGGATCCTGTTGCCCACCGAGTGGAAGGTCCC
>DASYAC010000346.1:0-12863 GCA_036501585.1 Steroidobacteraceae bacterium | reverse complement strand
CGGGGCGTGACCCATGAACGGATCGTTTTGCGACATCAGTGCGATCCCCGGGCGCGCGCCATGCGGGCAGACTCTGTGATCTGGCAGGAATCCGGTGGGAGCGGCGATTGCACGAGGCTGGGCGAGGAACTCGCACCCGGGCCGGAGACGCTCGCGCGCGGGGTGCTGCACACGCCGGGCGGCTGGCGGCTGGCGCAGGATCCCGGCACGTTCGCCGTTGCCGGCGCCCCGTTTGCATCCCTCGCGTCGGCTGCCCAAACGCCGCTGGTACTGGCTCGGGGCGAACGCGATCCCATGGTGTCGTTCGAGGAGTTGCGCGCTCATGCGCATAGGGCGTATGACATCCGAGGCGGCGGCCACAACGCGCACGTCGAGGATCCGCGTGCCGTGCTCGGGCTCATCGAAGGGCTGCTCGGTGCCGACTAGTCCGCCGAGGGACGACGAGGAGGCTCGCGCGCTGGCTCGCAGATTCGACCCACAGCGGCTGACCGCCGACTTCTACGAGAGCCCGTATGCGACGTATGCCGCGCTGCGCGCGTGGGACCCTGTGCACCGCTGCGCCGATGGCAGCTACTTCCTCACGCGTTACGCGGATCTGGATCAAGTGTACCGCGACCGGACGCGGTTCAGCTCCGACAAGCGTGCCGTGTTCGGTCCGGCGTTCGGCGTGACGTCGCCGCTCTACGCGCATCACACGACCAGCCTGGTATTCAACGACGCGCCCTACCACACGCGTGTGCGGCGGCCCATCGTCGATGCGCTCAGTCCCTCGGTGGTGCGTGCACTCGAGGCGACTGTCACGAGCTTGGTCGACTCGCTGCTCGAGCGTCTGCGGGACCTGCGCAAGTTCGATCTGATCGAGGACTTCGCCGCTCACATCCCGGTGGAGGTGATCGGCAACCTTCTGCGCGTGCCGCGTGAGGACCGCGGCCCGCTGCGCGGGTGGTCCCTGGCCATCCTGGGCGCCCTCGAGGCCGTCACCACGGCGGCGCAGCGGCAGCGGGGCAACGAGGCGGTCAGCGAGTTCACGCGCTACCTGCGCGAACTGATCGGTGAGCGGCGCCGGCACCCCGGGCCGGACACGGACCTGCTCACGCGCCTGTTGCGGGAAAAGGAATTGTCGGAGGACGAGCTGCTGCAGAACTGCATCTTCCTGCTGAATGCGGGGCACGAGACGACCACCAACATCATCGGCAACGGCCTCCATCTCTTGCTGCGCACACCGGCTGCGGCGCAACGCCTGCGCGAGGATCCCACGCTGGCGGGTTCTGCGATCGAGGAGTGCCTGCGGCTGGAGAGCCCCAACCAGCTCGGAAACCGGCTGGTCGGCGAGCGGGTCACCATCGGCGGCCTCGTGCTGGAGGCGGGCACGTATCTCACCTTGTGCATCGGCGCAGCCAATCGCGATCCGGTCGAGTTTGCGCAGCCGGATCTCTTCGACATCGTCCGCAAGCCCAATCGGCATCTTGCGTTTGCCGCCGGCGCACACGCGTGCGTCGGCATGGGAGTGGCGCGCCTGGAGGCACAGGTCGCGCTGTTCCGAATGCTGCAGAAGCTGCCCGAGCTGCGCCTGCGGGGCGAAGGGCAGCGCGGCGCGCGGGCGCGTTTCCGGGGCTTTGTTTCCCTGCCGGCGGAAATCGCCTGAATGGCCGTCGCATGCGACCGCGCCTACCCGATGATCGCGGCTCGAAGAATGCCCACCTGTCTCGTCACGGGATCGACGTGGATGCGAGCGTCACGTTCACCGGCTCCAGGTAGAAGGCGTACTGAGATTGACAGGCGCGCAGGAAACTTCGCGGGCCGTACCCCCGCTGGCGCAACACCGAACGGTGCATCAGCCATACGACGCCGGCAGTGCCTGCGAAGAATGCTCGATGAGCCAGGCGCATCAGGGCCTGCGCCGGAGCCGTCCGGCCCGCCCGCAGCGCCAGAAGCAGCTGCGACTCGAATCCAACGTGGGCGAGCTCATCGGAGACGAGGACCCGGCAGAGCACCGTCAGGCGCCGGCAGTCCGTGGCCGCTTCGAGTGCCCGGTAGTACACGATCCCGATCAGCTCGGCACAGATGAGTACATACAGGTAGAGCTCCAGGCCCGCAAGCCGTCGTACAAGACGAAACACCCGATCGGTCCAGTCGCTTCTCTTGAGCTCGATATGATGATCCACCATGAAGGCCCGGAGCAGCACCGCGTGACGCTGCTCCTCGCGAATCAACAGTTCCGTGATCCGCACGAGCATGGGGATACGGTGTCCGTGGGCGAAGCGTTGCGCCGCTCGCAGGAGCGTACGTCCCTCGGACTGTTCCCCGAGCTGAAACGTCGCAATCGAGCTCGCAATGAGCCGCCGCTCATCGGGCCTGAGAACATCGGCAAGCCCATGTGGAACACGACGCGGATGCTGCGCATGGTATTCGAAGTGATTCAGCCAGATCTCGAAATCAACCGGAGACATCGCCACCCTCCTGATTCCCCCAACAGGAAGCAGTGTGCGAGCCGGTTCGGGCAGTTCCGTGGAGGAATTCGGGCAAATTCTGGCGGCGGCACTGCGGGGGCGCTGGAGCGGAACTGCGGCGGAACTGCGGCGGAACCCGGAGCCGCGCCTTGCCATCCAAGGCCGGGTCGCAGTGCTGCTACATCACGCGGCCGGGAACTGCAGTTCGAACGTCGTCACTCCCTGCGCGTCGCTTCGGGCATGCGCGTTACCCCCGTGAATCTCGACGATGGTCTTGACGATCGCGAGTCCGAGTCCGGCCGACGTTCCCGAATTACTGCGTGCCTTGTCGCCTCGATAGAAGCGATCGAACAGCTTCTCGAGCTCGCCGGGCGGTATGCATTCCCCGGGATTCTGCACCGTGATCGCGACGCCCGAGTCCGATTGCGCCGCCGCCATCGTGATGGTCTGGCCGACGGGCGTGTAGCGCAGGGCATTCGCCAGGAGATTGCTCACGGCCCGGCGAAAAAGCTCGCGCTCGGCGTACAGTCGCGCCCGCCCGGAGACCTGCACCTGGACCGATTTGTCGGCCGCAATGCCTTCGAAATAGTCGGCTATGCGCTGCAGTTCCTCCCCGGCGTCGAACTCGGCGCGATGCAGGGCGAATTGCGGGTTCTCCGCGCGCGCGAGGAACAGGACATTCTCGATCATGCGGCTGACGCGATCGCATTCCTCGATGTTGGAGGCCAGCAGGGCCTGGTAATCGGAGGTCGATCGGTCGCGCGTCAAAGCGACCTCGGAGGCGCCGCGCATGTTGGCGATCGGCGTGCGCAGATCGTGGGCGAGATCCGCCGTGAACTGCCACAGACGATCGAACCCGAGCTGCAGACGCCGCAGCATCGCGTTGAGCGCTTCGGCGAGATCATGCAATTCGAGCGGCGCCCGGCTGACATCGATGCGTGAATCCAGGCGCTCGGCGGTGATGCCATGCGCGCTCGCCGCGATCGTCCGTAGCGGGGCGAGCGCGCGCCGGACGAGCACGTAGCACAGGGCCACCGCCGCCAAAGCGGCCGACGTCACCGTTCCCCAGATGACGGCGCGATAGTTGTCGAGCAGGGTGGCGCGATCGCTCATGGAGCGGGCGACACTGATTTTAACGCTCGAGCCGTCGCGCAGCGTCGCCATGGTCGCAACCCCCCGAGCCGGCACGCCGCCGGTGCTGGTCCAGTCCTGCACCTGTTCGCTGACCACGCGCTGGGTCGCGGGCGTGGCCCGCAGGTCGATCATCGGCATATGCGGAGGATCGTAGTCGATCAACGCCCTGCCATCGGCCCCCTCGACGCGCATCGCCAATGCGGGATCGCCGAGCACGAGGCTCACCAGGCGCTCCTGATGCTCCTGAATGCCCGCCGTGGTATCGAGCTCCGCGGCCAGACGCCGCAGATGCCGGGCCGCCAGGACGATATTCAGGTCATCCTGCACGTAGACCCGATCCGACAAGGCATCGAAGAGGATCACGCCGACCACCGACAGGCTCAAAATGACGATCAGCGAGAAAATCAGCGCAAGGCGCGCGCTCAGTGACAGGCGCATCACCCGTGCCCGTTCGTGTCCATCACGTAGCCCATGCCGCGCACGGTGTGAATCAACTTGAGCGCATGGGGTTCGTCGATCTTCGCCCGCAGCCGACGGATTGCCACTTCCACCACATTGGTGTCGCTGTCGAAGTTCATGTCCCAGACATACGATGCGATCTGCGTGCGGCTCAACACCTCGCCGCGGCGCTCCGCGAGCAAATGCAGCAATGCGAATTCTCGCGGCGTCAAATCGATGCGCTGCCCGGCGCGCTTCACGCGGCGTCGAATCACATCGATCTCCAGGTCCCCAATGCTCAGCTGCTCGACCTCGCGGGCCGGACTGCGCCGCAGCAACGTCCGGATGCGCGCGAGAAGCTCCACGAACGCGAACGGTTTGACCAGGTAATCATCGCCCCCGAGCTCGAGTCCTTTGACTCGGTCCTCGACGTCGTCGCGCGCAGTCAGGAAAAGAACCGGAGTCCGCTTTTTGGCGCGCAGCTGCCTGACCACACCCCAGCCGTCCAACCCCGGCAGCATGACGTCGAGCACGACCAGATCATAGTCATCCTCGATCGCCAGGTGCAGACCGTCGATACCGTTGCTCGCGATATCGACGGTAAAACCGGATTCCTCGAGCCCCTTCTTGAGGTACTCGCCGGTTTTGCGCTCATCTTCGATCACCAGTAATCGCATATGACCTCTCGACAGGCAAAAAGCATACGCGGACCGGGGCCCCCACGCGATTACAGAATTGTCAGTCCACCGTCAGTTTGCGGACAGTGCCCGACACTCATAGTGGCGCCACGTTCATTGCGTCCGTCAGGACAAAGAGGTTGGCCCCATGTGGATCGTCGAGCTTGCCCTTCGCCGGCCGTACACCTTCATCGTGGTGGCACTGCTGGTCCTCATCATAGGTCCCCTCGCGGTTCTGCGGACGCCCACCGATATCTTTCCGAACATCGACATTCCGGTGCTGAGCATCGTCTGGTCATTCAACGGGTTTGCCGCCGACGACATGACCCGTCGCATCACCTCGCCCTATGAGCGGGCGCTGACCTCGGACGTGGACAACATAGAGCATGTCGAATCGCAGACGATGAACGGCGTCGCGGTGGTCAAGGTCTTCTTTCATCCGGGTGCGGATATCAATCGCGCGATGGCTGAGGCGTCCGCGAGCTCGCAGTCGATTTTGCGACTGCTGCCGCCGGGCACGTTGCCCCCGACCATCCTCGCCTACAACGCGTCCACCGTGCCGATACTGCAACTGGCGCTCTCGAGCAAAACGCTGCCGGAGCAGGACCTCTACGACCTCGGCAACAATTTCATCCGCACCCAGCTGGCCACGGTGCAAGGTTCCGCGGTGCCTCTGCCGTTCGGCGGCAAGGTTCCTCAGGTGATGGTCGATATCGACAGCAAGGCCCTGCAGGCCAAGGGGCTGTCGCCGCTCGATGTGGTGAATGCGGTCAATGCCCAGAACCTGATCCTGCCCGGGGGGACCGCGAAAATCGGCACCTTCGAATACAACGTCAACCTCAACGGCAGCACACAGACCGTCGAGGAGCTCAATAACCTGCCCATCAAGGCCACGCCGGGCGGCGTGATCTATATGAGGGACGTCGCCCATGTACGCATGGGTTACGCACCGCAGACCAATATCGTACACACGGACGGCAACCGCTCCGCGCTGCTGCAGGTCGAAAAGAGCGGCAACGCCTCGACGCTCGCCATCATCGCGCAGGTCAAGGCGATGCTGCCGAAGATCGCGGCAGGCTTGCCCAAGGCCTTGAGCATCAAGGCGGTATCGGACCAGTCCGTTTTCGTGAGCTCCGCCATCGGCGGTGTGGTGCGTGAGGCCCTCATCGCCGCCGCGCTCACCGCAGCCATGATCCTGCTTTTTCTCGGCAGCTGGCGGCCAACCTTGATCGTTGCGGTATCCATCCCGCTTGCCATCACCACATCGCTGATCGCGCTGTCGGCGCTCGGTGAGACGATCAACATCATGACCTTGGGAGGCCTTGCGCTCGCAGTCGGCATCCTCGTGGACGACGCGACCGTCGCCATCGAGAACATCAGCCATCATCTCGAGGCAGGCCGGCCCAAACACGATGCCATCCTCGAGGGCTCCGCGGAAATTGCAACGCCGACGCTGGTGTCGACGCTGTCCATCTGCATCGTTTTCGTCCCTATGTTCATGCTCTCCGGCGTCGCGCGCTATCTGTTCGTTCCGCTGGCCGAAGCGGTCGTGTTCGCGATGCTCGCGTCGTACTTCTTCTCCCGGACCTTGATACCGACGTTGGCGATGTATCTATTGCGCGATGCCCCCAAGACGGATCTCCCCACCGAGCGCCGGGCCACCGAGCGCCGGGCCGATCTTCCCACCGAGCATCGGGTTACCTTCTTCGACCGTTTCCAGCGCCTCTTCGAAGCGCTGCGCGGCCGCTATCATCGATTGCTGGAAACGTGCCTCGCCCGACCGCGGCTGTTCGCCATGGGCTTCCTGGCCTTTTGCATCGCCTCTTCGAGCTTGGCCTCGTTTCTGGGCCGGGACTTCTTCCCCACGGTCGATACCGGCGAGATCCGTCTGCACCTGCGAGCGCAAACAGGCACGCGTATCGAGCAGACCGCCCGGCTGACCGAACAAGTGGAGCAGCGCATCCGCTCGGTCATCCCTCGGGACCAACTGGCGACGGTGCTGGACAATATCGGCTTGCCGGTGAGCGGCATCAATCTGACCTACGATTCCTCCTCGCCGATCGGTACGTCCGACGCCGATATTCTGGTCACCTTGACCCCGAAACACGCACCCACGAGTCAATACGTACAGGCGTTGCGCACCCGGCTCGCGGCCGATTTTCCCGGCGTGACCTTCGCGTTCCTGCCGGCGGACATCATCAGCCAGATCGTGAATTTCGGTCTGCCCTCGCCGATCGACATCCAGATCATCGGCAACGCCGCAGACGCGAACCGTAAGCTGGCTGAATCGCTCCTGCAGCGTCTGCATACCGTGCAAGGTCTCGTCGATACGCGCATCCAGCAACCTGACGATGCGCCCTCGATCAATATCCATGTGGACCGCACCCGGGCGATCGAGGCGGGTTATCAGCAGCGCGAGATCTCGCAGGATCTGTTGATCGCCCTGTCGGGCAGCTCGCAGACGGCGCCCAATTTCTGGCTCAATCCGAAAAACGGAGTGAGCTACCTTCTGGCGACCGAGTCCCCGCAGTACCAGATCGATTCGTTGCAGGCTCTGAAGAACATCCCGCTGGCGAACGGCGCCCGGGCGTCCGCGAGCGGCGGCCAGCCGTCCGCGAGCGGCAGCCAGCCCTCCGCGAATGGCGGCCGGGCGCCCTACGCGCAGGGGCAGATACTCGGCTCGCTCGGCTCCCTGTCGCGGGCCTCGCAAGACGCCGTCGTGTCGCACTACAACGTGCAGCCCGTGATCGATATCTTCGGCTCCGTGCAGGGTCGAGATCTCGGTGGCGTGGCTCACGACATCGGCCGGATCGTCGATGGCGCGAGAAAGGAGCTAGCCCCGGGTTCGAGCATCGTCATTCGCGGTCAGGTGGCCACCATGCAGTCCTCGTTCGCCGGGCTCCTGAGGGGCATCGTGTTCGCCGTCGTGCTCGTCTACCTGCTGATGGTGGTGAACTTCCAGTCCTGGATCGATCCGCTCATCATCATCACCGGCTTGCCCGGTGCGATGGCGGGCGTCGTCTGGATGCTCTTCGTCACCGGCACGACCGTGAGCGTTCCGGCCCTGACGGGCACGATCATGTGCATCGGCATCGCCACCGCCAACAGCATTCTGGTGGTGAACTTCGCCCGCGAAAGACTGGCTGCAGGCGATGCCCCGATGCGGGCGGCGCTGGAAGCGGGCATCAGCCGCTTCCGGCCGGTGCTGATGACCGCGCTCGCCATGCTCATCGGCATGTTGCCGATGGCGAGCGGCCTGGGCGACGGCGGCGAACAGAACGCGCCTCTCGGCCGCGCCGTCATCGGCGGCCTGCTGATCGGAACGCCGGCGACTCTTCTATTCGTGCCGGTGGTGTTCGGCAGCGTCCACGCGTGGCTGAAGAAGCGCCAGCGATCGACCATCCCGTTCTCCACCCTCGTAACTCCTGCAAGTCATTAGGATTCATCCATGAACACATCACCTTCTCCGGCTGCGGACCGATCGATGAAGCTCAAGACATGGTCGCGGCGTCTCGCGCCCGCGGTCGTCCTGCTGGCGGCTCTGGCGATCGGCATCCTCCCCCGCGTACGGGCCCGCGCTGCGGTGCGCGTGCAAACGCGGGCGCTCGCCATACCGACCGTGTCCGTGGTGAATCCCGAAAAGCTTCCGCTCGCGCAACCGATCGATCTGCCGGCGGACGTTCAACCCTATCAAGACGTGGCCATCGATGCGCGCGTGAGCGGTTATATCGGCAAGTGGTTCACGGATATCGGTACGCACGTAGCCGCCGGCCAGCCGCTCGCGGTCATCGAGGCGCCGGAAGTGGATGCGGAGCTGGACCAGGCCAAGGCGGATGCCGCGACGGCGCTCGCGAACTACGAGATTGCGCGGACCACCGCGGAGCGCTGGCAGGAACTGGTCAAGACCCACTCGGTGTCCCGCCAGGAGGCCGAGCAGGATAGCTCGGCCATGAAAGCGCGCAGGGCAGCCTTGGTCGCGGCGCGCGCCAATGTCGATCGCCTGAGCAAGTTGCAGTCCTTCGAAAAGGTCTGTGCGCCGTTTGCCGGCGTCGTGAGCGACCGCCGCATCGATGTCGGTACGTTGATCGATGCCGGCGCGACCGGCGCCGTGAAACAGCTGTTTCATCTGGTTGAAACGGACAAATTGCGGGTCTTTGTCGACGTACCGCAGGATGCGGCGCCCGACGCGGTCATCGGTACGCCCGCGACATTGACTCTTCCGCAATGGCCGGGCCGGACCTTCACGGGCGTCATTGCGCGAACCACCAACGCGATCGACCCCGTCAGCCGCACCCTGCGGGTGGAAGTGGATATCGAGAATCCGGACAATGCGATCCTGCCCGGCGCCTATGCAACCCTCCGCCTCGAGGCGAGGGACGCCAAACCGCGGCTGACGATTCCGGTCAGCGCGCTGCTGTTCCGCCCGGATGGCGTCGAGGTCGCGACCATCAATGCCGCCGACCGCGTGGCCATGCAAAGCGTGACCCTGGGCCGCGATTTTGGCACGCGCATCGAGATTTCCACCGGACTGGATGAGCACGCGCGCGTCGTATCGAACCCCAATGACGCGATTGCCTCGGGCGAATTCGTCACCGTGGCTCAGAACACGCCACCGGGGACCTCGCCTTGACCTGCGGCCGCGCTCAGATCACTCAATCCCGGAGGCATGCCCCCATGCGTAGCGCATTCATCGCACTTCTTCTCGGCGCCGTACTGTCGGGATGCGCCGGCGGCGCCTACGTGAAGCCGACCGTGGCCATTCCGACGGCCTATAAGGAGGGAGGCGGCGCCTCCTCTCCGACATCGCCGCCACCCGGCTGGGCCGCGGCTGTGCCGCAGGACGCGCAGGATCGAGGAGCATGGTGGGAAATCTACGGGAGCCCGCAATTGAATGAGCTCGAGTCGCGCGTTTCAGTGTCGAATCAAACCATCCAAAAAGCGGTGGCCGTGCTGGAGGAGGCGCGGGCTTCCGTCGGTGTCGCACGCTCGAGCTACTTTCCCACGGTCACGGCGGGAGCATCGGAGCAGCGCTTCCATACGTCGGCAAATGTCATCGGACGCCCTGAGCTCGCCGGCAAGACCGTATCCGATTACTCGGCCGGGGTGGACGCGTCCTGGGAGCCCGACTTGTTCGACAAGGTCGGACATGCCGTCGATGCCGCCACCGCGCGTGCGCAGGCGAGCGCGGCCGACCTGGCATCCGTACAACTGAGCATGCATGCAGAGCTCGCCATCGATTATTTCGATCTGCACGACAGCGATGCGGAAATCAGGCTTCTGCAGAAAACCGTGACCGCATACCGGGGGGCGCTGGATCTGGTGCGACATCGCTTCGATGCCGGTATCGCATCGGATTTCGACCTGGCGCAGGCGCAGACGCAATTGGAGACGACCCAATCGCAGCTCATCGATCTGAACGTCGCGCACGCGCAGCTCCAGCATGCGATCGCCACGCTGATCGGGGAGCCCGCCTCGAATTTCTCTCTCTCGACCGACGGCAGCCAGGTCGCACCCCCGGCGATCCCCAAAGGAGTCCCTTCGCAGTTGCTCGAGCGTCGGCCGGACGTGGCCGCCGCCGAGCGCCGGGTAGCGGCCTCGACCGCCGAGGTCGGACAGGCCACCGCTGCCTTCTTTCCGGACCTGATGCTGTCCGCTTCGGGCGGACTGGAATCCGCCAATCTGGCGACTTGGTTCGCCATGCCGAGCCGGTTCTGGGCCATCGGGCCGGCGTTGCTCGGCACCGTGTTCGACGGCGGACGGCGCAAACAGCAACTCGCGAAGGCCAAGGCCGGCTGCGCAGCCTCGGTCGCAGACTATCGGCAGGTCGCACTGGCCTCGTTTCAGGAGGTCGAGGACAACCTGGCCGCGGGCGAGACACTCGCCGCGGAAGCCAAGGCGCAAGAGAGCGCCGTCCGCTCATCCCAGCACGCGCTCGACGTTGCGCTCAACCGCTACCAAGCCGGTGCAGTCAGCTATCTGGATGTCATCGTTGCGCAGAGCACCGCGCTTGCCAACGAACGTGCGGCCACGGAAATCGCGCGCCGCCGCTCCGATACGAGTGTCTCGTTGATCAAGGCGCTCGGGGGGCTGTGGACCACTCCCAGCCTCTCGGCGAAGAACGCACGGTAGCGCAGGCGGTCCACCGCCACCGGCAGCAGGGGGTGCCGTGGGCACTCATTTGGGGCCGCCACGATCGGCTGTCAGTTCGGCGAGCGCGCTGCGCAATTCTTGCAAGCGCGGCGGTTTGCTGAGAAGGCGGTCCACCCGCGGGGTCCGTTCGTTATCCGCCGCCAGTTGCTGCCCCCAGCCGGTGAGCATGATGATCGGCGTATCCGGCGACGACGCGCGTACGCTGTCGACCACCTGGCGTCCGTCCACGTAGGGCATTCCCAGGTCCGTGATCACGATGTCGAAGGGCTCAGAGGTCTGCCGGGCACTGTGGAAGGCATCGATGCCGGCTTGGCCGCCGCCGGCTGTGGTCACGTGATGGCCGTCGGCTTGAAGCGTATTGCGCAACGACTCGTTCAGCACCGGATCGTCGTCCACGACGAGTATGCGCAAGTGGCGGGCCGTTGGTTGCAGCGTGGGAGCTCGAGCGGTGGAGGACGAAGCCGCGGCGCCGACCGGGAAGACCAGCCGTACGGTGGTGCCGGTGCCGGGCGTGCTGTCGACCTCGAGCGTGCAGCCATGCCGTTGCGCCATCCCGTAGACCATCGCCAGACCGAGGCCCGTGCCGCGCTCGCCCTTGGTGGTAAAGAACGGCTCCAGACAGCGCCGGCGGGTTTCCTCGTCCATGCCGATGCCGGTGTCGCTCACTTCCAGCCGCACCTGCCGCGCGGCTGCGCCGCTTTGTGCGGGGACGGCCGGAATGCTCGTGCGCACCTCGATCACGCCGCCATTGGGCAGGGCATCGACGGCATTGAAAATGAGGTTGGTCAACGCATCGCGGATCTCATGGTCGGCGCCACGAACATTGAGCAGATCGGACGCGAGCTGGGTCTTCAGCTCGATCATGATGCCTCGCCGCTGGGGCTGGTCGCTCCAACGGGCGCGCGTCAGGTCGATGACATGCTGCACGAGCTGGTTCAGCTCGACCTCCGATTGCTCCGACTCCGGTTCGCGCGGCCGGTAGAACTCGCGCATGCGCGCAACCGTCTGGGCCACATCGTCGATGGCGCGCTGAATGGTCACCAGGCGATCGCGCGCCTCCGGACTCAGGCTGGTCTCGCGCTCCAGCATGGATTCGGTGTAGAGCGCGATCGGGGAGATGGCGTTGTTGATGTCGTGAGCGATGCCGCTCGCCATCTGACCGAGTGCCCGCAGGCGCTCCTGTTGGATCAATGCCTGCTGCGCCTGCCGCAGCGCTTCGTTGCTGAGCTCGAGCTCGCGGGTGCGCATGAGGACGCGGTCCTCGAGCTCACGGGCCAACCGCTCCAGCTCCACGTTGGTCTGCCGCAACGCGTCGCGGGTGGAGATCAGCTCCGCATTGCGCTGGATGGCGGCTTCATACGTGGATAGCAGCAGGTTGAGGATCTGCAGCCGGTCCGCGGTGATGAAGTGTCTCTGGCCGCTGAAGACGATTTCCAAGCCCATGCCTGCTTGCTCGCTGCGGCGCATCTGGCTGTTCGCCAGCACGAACTGGATGCGGCGCAGGAGCTGGTCGGCATCGTAAGGCTTGAGTATGAAATTGTCCGCCCGGCACTCGAGACCGCGGATCACGTCGTGGGGATCGGACAGGGTCGTCACGAGAACCACCGGAACATCGGCGAGAAGTGCATCTGCCTTGATCCGTCCGCACAACTCGTAGCCGTTCATCTCCGGCATGATGACGTCGCTGAAGATGAGCGCGGGTTTGCTGCGCTGTGCGGCTTCGAGCGCCAACCGACCGTTCGCCGTGGCCGTAACCCGGTAGCTCTGTTGCTCGAGGATGTGCTGCAGCCGTTGGGCCTGAGTGGCGCTGTCCTCGGCAATCAGGATGTGCAGCGGCGGACCCGGTGTGGGGGTGGCGTTCATGGCTCGAGTTCTCCTGCGAACGGGAGTCTGCCCCCGATTCGCGCGATAAGGGCACCGGCAATCTTGTCTGCGCCCAGGACCTGGCTGGCCGCGCCCAGCTCGATCGCCGCGCCGGGCATGCCGTGCACGATGGAACTGTCGCGATCCTGGG
>DASYAC010000345.1:0-12023 GCA_036501585.1 Steroidobacteraceae bacterium | reverse complement strand
GGGTCGCACCCGCCTTCCAGCATACGGCAGAACCAATAGAGCGAGGCGTCGGGATCGCTGCCGCGAACCGACTTGTGCAAGGCGGAAATCTGATCGTAGAAATTCTCTCCGCCCTTGTCGAAGCGCACGTAGGTGCTGCCGATCACCGCGCGCATGGTGTCCGTGTCCAACCGGCGCACCTCACGTCCCGCCTCAGGCTCCGCCCCCGCCGCCCGCCCCGTGGCGGCGTCGGGCGCAGCCAGATCGGCCGCGGTTTCCAGAAGATTCAACATCCGCCGCGCATCACCGTCGGCGGCGGCGAGCAGCAGCTCGCGGGCGCCGGCGTCGAGCTCGAGATTCAACCGCCCCAGGCCGCGCTCGGGATCGCCGAGCGCCCGATCGAGAAGCTTGCCGAGGTCGTCGGCGGTGAGGGCCTTCAGAACATATACCCGCGAGCGCGACAGGAGGGCGTTGTTCACCTCGAACGAGGGGTTCTCGGTAGTGGCGCCCACGAAAATCAGCGTGCCGTCTTCCACATAGGGCAGAAACGTATCCTGCTGCGACTTGTTGAACCGGTGCACCTCGTCGAGGAACAGCACCGTGTCGCGCGTGCCGCGCAGACTCTTCGCCTGCTCGACCACGGCGCGGATGTCCTTGATGCCCGCGAGCACCGCCGAGAGCGCGAGAAACTCAGCGTTCGCGCCCTTCGCGACCAGGCGCGCGAGGGTCGTCTTGCCGGTCCCCGGAGGCCCCCACAGGATCATCGAGTGCGGCCGGCCGTTTTCCAGCGCCCGCCGGAGCGGCGCGCCGGGACCGAGCAGGTGCGATTGCCCGACGTATTCGTCCAGGGTCTGCGGCCGCAGCCGGTCGGCCAGCGGCCGATAGGTGCCGTCGCCTATCGTCGTCACTTGGTCATCACCGGGTCGTCACCGGGTCGTCACTTGGGGGGCAAGGCGTTGCGCCCGATCACATCCACTCCGGGCGGCGGTGTGAAGGTGAAAAGATCCGCTGCGAACTTGGGATTCTTGATCGGGTGGGTGAACGACAGCTGCGTGATCTGATCGAGCTTGTCCGCGAGAAACATCGAGGAGAGCTCGCCGTCCTTGTCGAAACCGATGCGCACCAGCTGGAAATCGCTGTTCGGGTGCTTGGGTATCAGCTGAAACCAGCGCAACCCGCCGTCGTTCGGGAGCGCCTTGATGTCGAATTCGCTGCTCACGGAGCCGGTTCCCGACAAGAGCATGGCCGGCGTACTCGCGAGCGTCCCGTCCATGTCGCGTACGTTCGCCTGTGCGAGATCCTTGTCGTAGAACCAGATCTGCTTTCCGTCGGCGAGGATCAGCTGCTCGGAGGGCTCGGAGTAGTCCCAACGAAACTTCCCCGGACGCTCGAGATAGAACTTGCCGGCGGCGCTGCGCAGCTCCTTGCCGTGGCTGTCGGTGATGGTTTGCTTGAAGTCCGCGGACCAGCTGGACAAGCCCGTGAGGTAATGATCGACATCCGTCGCGGGCGAGGCAACGCCGGGCGCCGCGCGGAGCATGAGGAGGAACACGAACGCGAACAAGGCCAATCGAGCATTCTGCACGGTAATCTATTCCTCGGGCGGCGGAGCGCCGAAAATCTCGCGGGCGCCGTTCGGCTGCAGCGGACCCACCAAGCCCGCGGCCTCCATGGCCTCGACCAGACGGGCGGCGCGGTTATAACCGATCTTGAGCCGGCGCTGCACGCCGGAGATGGAGGCCTTGCGCGTTTCGGTCACGATGCGCACGGCCTCGTCATACAGCGGATCGGCCTCGGCATTCTCCAAGCCGCCCTCGCCGCCCTCCTCGTCATCCGACGGAAAGCCCGGAATGGCATTGCGCGGACCGTCCAGAATCTCGTCGATATAGGTGGGAGCGGAGGAGGACTTGAGCCCGGCCACCACCCGATGCACCTCCTGATCCGATACGAACGCGCCGTGCACGCGCGTCGGGATGGACGTGCCGGGCGGCAGGAACAACATGTCGCCGTGTCCGAGCAGCGATTCGGCCCCCATCTGATCGAGGATGGTGCGCGAGTCCACCTTGGCCGACACCTGGAAGGCGATGCGGGTCGGAATGTTCGCCTTGATGAGGCCGGTGATCACATCCACCGAGGGGCGCTGCGTCGCCAGGATCAAATGGATCCCCGAGGCGCGCGCCTTTTGCGCGAGACGCGCGATGAGCTCCTCGACTTTCTTGCCGACGATCATCATGAGGTCCGCGAGCTCGTCGATGATCACCACGATGAACGGCAGACTGGTGAGATCCTCCACATCCTCGGCGGCGACTCCCGGCACTCCCTGGGCGATCTTTTGCAGGCGAATCGGGTCCTTGATGGGTTTGCCGGCCTCCTCGGCCTCCTTGACCTTGCGGTTGAAGCCGCCGACGTTTCGCACGCCGAGCATCGCCATGAGCTGATAGCGCCGCTCCATCTCGGCCACACACCAGCGCAGGGCGTTCGCCGCCTGCTTCATGTCCGTGACCACGGGCGAGAGCAGGTGCGGAATCCCCTCGTACACCGAGAGCTCCAGCATCTTCGGATCGATCATGATCATCCGCACGTGCTCCGGCGTCGCCTTGTAGACGAGACTCAGCACCATGGCGTTGATGCCCACGGACTTGCCGGAACCGGTGGTGCCGGCGATCAGAAGGTGCGGCATGCGGGCGAGATCGGCGACCACCGGGACGCCGCCGATGTCCTTGCCGAGCGCGAGCGCGAGCGGCGAGCCCACCTCGTCATAGGGCTTGGACTTGATGATCTCGCCCAAGGTGACGATTTCGCGCTTCTCGTTGGGAATCTCCAGACCCACCACGGATTTGCCCGGGATGATCTCGACCACGCGCACGCTCACCGCCGACAGCGCGCGCGCCAGATCCTTCGACAGACCGCTGATCTGGCTCACCTTGACGCCGGGCGCCGGCCGCAGCTCGAAGCGCGTGATGACCGGGCCCGGCTGGACCGCCACCACCTCGGCCTCCACGCCGAAATCGCGGAGCTTGAGCTCGACCAGGCGCGACATGGCCTCCAACGCCTCGTCGGAGTAGGACTGCTCCCGCGCGGGGGCCTCATCGAGCAGGGAGAGCGCGGGCAGCTCGCTCGACTTCGGCGCATCGAACAACGGCACCTGCCGCTCGCGCTCGACGCGCTCGCTTTTTTCGGGTACCGGGGCGGCCGCCTCGATGCGCGGCGGCGGCCGGCTCGCGACCTTCTTCTGCTCCTCGCGCACCACCTCTTGGCGCGCCTGCTTGCGCTCCCGGCCCGAGGCGAGCTCGCGCTTCTGTTCCATGCGCGCGCGCACCCACTCGATCCCCTTGAGCACCCAGGCGCCGAGCTTGTCCATGACATCGAACCACGAGACGCCCAGGAACAGCGCCACGCCCGAAAACCACAAACCGAGGAGCAGCAAGGTGGCTCCCAGGAAGCTCAGGCCCCGGGCGCTGCCGCTGCCGACGAGATCGCCGAGCACGCCGCCGGCGGTCTGGGGAAGCGACCTGCCGTCCCAGTGCAGGGTCGCGAGACCGCAGCTCGTGAGCAGCGTCAAAATGAATCCCGCGGCACGCAGCAGGGTGTTGATTCTCGAACGCGCATCGGGCAAGGACTGGTTCTTGTGGACGAGCCAGCCGGCATATCCCAGCATGATCGGGAACAGGTACGCGGGCCGGCCGAAGAGAAAGAAGAAGAAGCCGGCCAGCCATGCGCCGATGGGTCCGATCCAGTTGCCCACGGGGCCCGCCTCACCCGTGTTGGCGAAGCTCGGGTCCGTCGCCTGATAGGTGATGAAGGACAGGAACAGCATCAAGGCGAGCGCGGCGAACGTGACCAGCGTACCCTCACGCAGTGAGCGTGCCACGGCCGCCGACAGCTTGACGCCGGATTTGGCCTTTTTCAGAGCGGCTGCTTCACTCAAATCTAGATCCTTACTGATGTTTGTCGTTTAACTAATTGAATAGTATGCAATAGTAGCTTAGCCGGTCGGCGGTTACCAACCCCCTCGTCGCGGCGAACTTACGTCACCCGGCGGGAGGTGTGCGCAGTTCGTTGGAACTGGCTCGCGCGGGCGGATTTACTTACCATGAACCGGCGCGATAGAGAGGCAGATCATACATGAGCGTTGTCAGGCACAGTCGTCTAATCATCCTGGGGTCGGGACCCGCCGGATATTCCGCCGCAGTCTACGCGGCCCGGGCCAATCGCGCGCCCCTGCTGATCACCGGGCTGGAACAGGGCGGCCAGCTCATGACCACCACGGACGTGGACAACTGGCCCGGCGATGTCGAGCATCTGCAGGGCCCCCAGTTGATGGAGCGCATGCGCCGGCACGCGGAACGGTTCAACACCGAGATCGTGCTCGACCACATCAGCCGCGTGGAGCTCGATCAGCGCCCGTTTCGGCTGGCGGGGGACAACGGCGTCTACACCTGCGAGGCGCTGATCGTCGCCACCGGGGCGTCGGCCAAATACCTGGGCCTGCCGTCGGAGGAAACCTTCCGCGGCAAGGGCGTGTCCGCTTGCGCGACCTGCGACGGGTTCTTCTATCGAGGCAAGAAGGTCGCCGTGGTCGGCGGCGGCAATACGGCGGTGGAGGAGGCGCTCTACCTGTCCAACATCGCCGCCCACGTCACGCTGGTGCATCGGCGCGACAGGCTCCGGGCCGAGAAGATATTGCAGGACCGGCTTTTCGCGCTGGAGGCTTCCGGCAAAGTGGCCATCGTGTGGAACCACACCATCGACGAGATCCTGGGCGACGAAGCGGGCGTCACCGGCGCGCGGATCCGCGGATTGCACGGCCAGAGCAGTCGCGTCATCCCGGTCGACGGCGTGTTCATCGCGGTGGGGCACCAGCCGAATACGCAGCTGTTCGAGGGTCAGCTCGACATGCGCGGCGGTTACATCGTGGTCAAGGGCGGAAGCGACGGCGATGCGACCGCGACCAGCGTGGCGGGCGTGTTCGCAGCGGGCGATGTCGCCGACCACGTCTACCGGCAAGCGGTGACCTCGGCGGGCACCGGTTGCATGTCGGCGCTCGATGCCGACAAATACCTGGAGCGCACCGAGGCCGGGTACCACGCCAAAGCCCGTACCGCGCACGCTTGACCATCTCGCGCGCGCGGTTCCTCGAAAGCATTGCCGAGGTCGGCGCGGCCGAGTGGAACGCGCTCGCCGGGCCGGCACAGCCTTTTCTGCGCCACGAGTTCCTGCTCTCGCTCGAGGAGTCGGGCTGCACCACGGCGCGTAACGGCTGGGCCCCCCGGCATGTGCTCGTGGAGGATGCGCAGGGCCGCCTCAAGGGCGCCCTGCCCCTGTACCGCAAGGGCCATTCCCGGGGCGAGTTCGTCTTCGACTTTGCCTGGGCCAACGCCTACGCCCAATACGGGATCAAGTACTACCCGAAGCTCTTGTCGGCCGTTCCGTTCACGCCCGTGACCGGCTCGCGGCTGCTGGTGGACCCGGCGATCGACCGGGCGTCGATGAGCGATGCGCTGATCCGTGTGGCGGCCGATTACGCCCGCTCGGAAGGACTCTCGTCCTGGCACGTGCTCTTCCCGTCGAGCGCCGACCTCGGCGCATTGACCCACGCGGGACTCATCGAGCGGCGCGATTGCCAGTTTCACTGGTTCAACCGGGGCTACGGCTCCTTCGACGACTTTCTGGCCACCTTCACCGCGGAAAAGCGCAAGAAGGCGAAGCGCGAACGGCGCCGCGTCCAGGAAGCAGGCATCGAATTCGATACGCGCCTGGGCGCCGATATGACCGACTCGTTGTGGCGAACGGTGTACGAATTCTACGCCGATACCTTCTATCGGCACGGTCATGAGCCCTACCTCAATCTGCAGTTCTTCAAATTGGTGGGCGAGCGCATGCCGGAGCGAGTGATGCTCAAGATCGCCCGCCAGGGCAGGACACCGATCGCGCTCGCGATATTCTTCGTGGGCGAGGATGCGCTGTACGGCCGCTACTGGGGCGCCGGAGGCAATTACCACAGCCTGCATTTCGAGACCTGCTATTACCAGGGCATCGAATACTGCATCGAACATGGACTGGGAAGTTTCGAGCCCGGCACCCAGGGCGAACACAAGGTGCCTCGGGGCTTCGTGCCGACCATGACGAGCTCCGCGCATTACATCACCGATGAGCGCTTTGCCGCCGCCATCCGTGATTTCGCGGCGCGGGAGGCGCGGGGCGTGGACCACTACGCCGCCGCCGTCAACGAGCACCTGCCCTACCACCGGCCGGCGGACGAGGAGTTGCACCTCTGACCCGGCTCGTTTGGATCCCGCCGAACGTCGACCCGGACTGGTTTCCTCCGCTCGACCAGGCGCTGCGCGAGCCCTCGGGACTGTTGGCCGCGGGCGGCGACCTCAACCCCCGGCGCCTGCTCGCGGCGTACGAACGCGGGGTATTCCCCTGGTATTCGGCGCAGCAGCCGATTCTCTGGTGGTCGCCGGACCCGCGCATGGTCTTGTTTCCAGAGGAATTCAAGGTTTCCAGAAGCCTCGCCAAGACGTTGCGCAACGGCCCCTACTCGACCCGGCTCGACAGCGCCTTCGACGCCGTCATCCGGGCGTGCGCGGCCCCCCGACGCTCCGGCGCGGATACCTGGCTCAACGACGACATGATCGATGCCTATGGAGAGCTCCATCGCCTCGGCTTCGCCCACTCCGTGGAGACCTACCTCGAAGACCGCCTGGTCGGAGGCCTCTACGGCATCCAACTGGCCGGCGTGTTCTTCGGGGAATCGATGTTCAGCCGGGAACGGGACGCCTCCAAGGTGGCCATGGGCCGGCTGGTCGAGGAGTGTCCGGGCCGCTCCATTCGGCTCATCGACTGTCAAGTCGCGAGCTCGCATCTGTCCAGCCTCGGCGCCCGCGAGCTTCCGCGCAACGAGTTCGTCGCCTTGCTGCGCAGCTACGCACGGCGGATTCCGAGCGGCGGCTGGGCGGCGGCGCCGGCTTGAAATTGCATTACCAGGGTGCTTTATGCACAATGCGCCCGGCTTCGTGTACACCATAAGGACGCATGTCAAAAGAAGAGGCAATTCAGTTCGAAGGCGAGGTCGTCGAGACCCTGCCGAACACCACATTCCGCGTCAAGCTGAAAACCGGACATGTGGTGACCGCGCACATCTCCGGCAAGATGCGCAAGAACTACATTCGGATTCTGACGGGCGATCAGGTCACGGTGGAAATGACGCCCTATGACCTGACCAAGGGCCGCATCGTCTATCGCGGCCGATGATCTCCCGGCGGTTCGCTGACCGCCGCGGTTCGCTGACCACCGCAGATTGAGCGCCGCGGGCCGCGGGGCCGCCGCCCGAGCACCCCCGGCGCGCCGCCCCCACCCTAACCAGGGGTCTCCTGACTCTCGTGCGATAGCAGCGCCGGCGTGTCCGCGGATCGCGAGTCGAGCTTGAGCTTCTCGCCATCCTCCGTCACGGTCACATCCACGTGCCCGCCGTTCACCAGCTTGCCGAACAGCAGCTCCTCGGCGAGCGGGCGCTTGATGTGCTCCTGGATCAGCCGTGCCATCGGCCGCGCGCCCATCTTCGGATCGTAGCCGCGCTTGGCGATCCAGCGGCGCGCCGCCTCGTCGACCGTGATCGACACCCGCTTGTGCTCGAGCTGCGCCTCGGCCTCGACCAGGAGCTTGTCGACCACGCGCTCGATCGTGTCCGAGTCGAGCGCGCCGAATTGAATGACGGCATCCAACCGGTTGCGGAACTCCGGCGAGAACAGGCGGCGAATCGCTTCCATGCCGTCCGAGGCCGTGTCCGATTGGGTGAATCCGATGCTCGGGCGGCTCATCTCGAAAGCTCCCGCGTTCGTGGTCATGACGATGATCACATGGCGGAAGTCGGCCTTGCGTCCGTTGTTGTCCGTGAGCGTGCCGTGATCCATGACTTGCAGCAGCAGGTTGAACACATCCGGGTGCGCTTTCTCGATTTCGTCGAGCAGGAGCACGCTGTGCGGATGCTTCGTGATGGCCTCGGTCAGGAGCCCCCCTTGATCGAAGCCCACGTAGCCCGGGGGAGCGCCGATGAGCCGGGACACCGTGTGCCGCTCCATGTACTCGGACATGTCGAAACGCACGAATTCCACCCCCATCGCGATGGCGAGCTGGCGCGTGACCTCGGTCTTGCCGACCCCGGTCGGACCCGAGAACAGGAACGAGCCGACGGGCTTGCGCTGATCGCCGAGGCCCGACCTCGACATCTTGATCGCCGCGGACAGCGCCTCGATCGCCTTGTTCTGGCCGAAAATCGTGAGCTTCAAATTGCGTTCGAGATTCTTGAGCACATCGCGGTCCGACAGCGAAACGTTCTTCGGCGGGATGCGCGCGATGCGCGCCACGACGTTCTCGATCTGAGTCACGGTGACCGAGGGCTCGCGGTTCTCCACCGGCCGCAGGCGCAGATTCGCCCCGGCCTCGTCCACCACGTCGATCGCCTTGTCGGGCATGTGCCGGTCATTGATGTGCCGCGCGGCCAGCTCGGCCGCGGCCTGCAACGCCTCGTCCTCGTACTTGATCCCATGATGCTCTTCGTAACGCGTCTTCAGCCCGCGCAGAATGTCGACCGTGTCCTGGATCGAGGGCTCGGTGATGTCGATTTTCTGAAAGCGCCGCGCGAGGGCATGGTCCTTCTCGAATATCCCGCGATACTCGTTGTAGGTGGTCGAACCGATGCAGCGGAGCTCGCCGTTGGCGAGCGCGGGCTTGATCAGGTTGGAAGCGTCCATGACGCCGCCGGAGGCCGCGCCCGCGCCGATCACCGTATGGATCTCGTCGATGAAGAGGATCGCGCCGGGCTGTTTCTTGACTTCCGCCAGCACCGCCTTCAGACGCTTCTCGAAATCGCCGCGATATTTGGTGCCCGCGACCAGGGAACCCATGTCCAGGGAGTAGATCGTGGCGTCGAGCAGCACCTCCGGCACTTGATTCTCCACGATCATGCGCGCGAGGCCCTCGGCGATGGCGGTCTTGCCGACCCCGGCCTCGCCCACGTAGAGGGGATTGTTCTTGCGCCGCCGGCAGAGAATCTCGATGGTGCGTTCCACCTCGAGCTTGCGTCCGATCAACGGGTCGATCTTGCCCTTGCGTGCGGCCTCGTTCAAGTTGGTGGCGTACTTCTCCAGGGCGCTTCCGCCGCCGTCTCCGTCGCGTTCCACGTCGCCCGACGGGCCGCTCTCTTCGCGCTCGGTGCGCTCCTCTCCGCCCGCCTTCGACAGACCGTGCGCGATGAAATTGACCACGTCGAGCCGGGACACGTCCTGCATGCTCAGCAGATAGGCCGCGTGGGATTGCTTCTCGCTGAATATCGCCACCAGGACGTTGGCGACCGTGACCTCTTTCTTGCCGCTCGATTGAACGTGAAACACGGCCCGCTGCAGAACGCGCTGGAACCCCAGGGTCGGCTGCACGTCGCGGTCCTCGCCGGTCGGCAGGCGGGGCGTGGTCTGGTCGATGAACTGTTTTAGCTCCGTCTTGAGCTTGGCCGTGTCGGCCCCGCAGGACTTCAGGATCTCGCGCACCTTGGGGGTATCCACGATGGCGAGCAGCAGATGCTCCACCGTCATAAACTCGTGGCGTGCCTCACGGGCCCCGGCAAAAGCATCGTTCAAGCAAAACTCGAGTTCTTGACTAAGCACTGGTTACGCCTCTTCTAGCGTTGCCATCAGCGGATGCTGATGTTGTCGCGCATATGCGATCACTTGAGCCACCTTGGTTTCCGCGATTTCGTAAGTAAACACCCCGCACACTCCCTTTCCCTTGGTGTGGACCTCAAGCATAACCCGGGTTGCCTTGGTGCGGTCCATCGCGAAGAATCGCTGCAGGATGTCGACGACGAATTCCATGGGGGTATAGTCGTCGTTGATGAGCACCACTTGGTAAAGAGGAGGGCGCTTGAGCTTGGGCGCCGCTTCCTCGACGACCAAGCCCGTACCTTCCCGCCCGCGTTCAACGTCGCTCATGTATTTACGGTTTATAGGGCGCGGTATCGCGCTTTACAAGCGCTGATAAGCAAAAGTACGACACCGGCGCCACTGTCGCCAATCGGTGTCACTCAACTTTAACAAGTAAAAACAAATGCTTGAGCACGTTGGCGGGTAGTCCTATGATTGCTGACCTTGAGGCTCCTTTGGGCGTGCGGCGACCCTCCCGCTCGCGCAACTTTCTGAAGTAACGCGCACGACCTTAATTACATGCTGGATACGCGGACGAATGAATGGCTGGCCCGCTTGCAAAGCAACGGCCCCAACGCGGTTTCGATCGCCCTCGCGGTGCTCATCGCCGTCGAGCTCGCCCGCATGGCCGTCGCGCTCGTGGGCGGGCACGTGAAGATGCCGGAACCGGTGCTCACCGCCTCCGCGGGCACCCATCAGCGCCCGGCGGCGAACGTCCAGACGGTCATAGCGGCGCATCTGTTCGGCATCGCGACGGCGGACCCGACCACGCAGGACCCGAATAACGCGCCCTTGAGCAGCGCGAACCTCGTGCTCGCCGGCACCATCGCGACCCAGGACCCCAAACGCGGCATCGCCATCATCAGCGACGGAGGTCCCTCGAAGGTGTACTCGATCGGTGATAATGTGAACGGCGCCTCACTATATTCGGTCTATCTCGATCACGTGATACTCGACCGGGGGGGAACGCTGGAGACGCTGATCCTGCCGCGGCTGATCGCGGGATCGCGGGCGGCACCGCGGATGTCGCGCCGGATCGGCGCCGATCCGCGCACGGTCGAGGCGGTCAACAACGTGCGGCGCATGGTGCAGGAGGACCCCGGTATCCTGGACCAGGTCATGCGCACGGTGCCCTCGTACGACAACGCTGCCGGGAAGCTGCGCGGTTTTCGCGCCTATCCGGGGCGCAATCGCGCCATTTTCAACAAACTCGGTCTGCAGCCTGGAGACTTGGTCACGGCAATCAACGGACAACCGCTGGATGATCCCCAGCATAGCCAAGAGGTATTCAATACGATTCAATCGTCCAACACGGTCGCGGTCACCATCGAACGCGCCGGCCAGAAGCAGGAGATCACTCTGAATATCGCCCAGGTTGCCGCGGAGGCCACCCGTGACTTGGAGGGAGACAATCCGGCGGCGCGCGGGGCTGTGCCGCCCGGGGCGCCCCCTCCCGGCGCCACTCCTTCGAACCCCAGTCCAAACGAATGAAGGGCCCGATGGTCGAAAGACGCGCGAGTCTCTCCGGCGGTTCAATCACGGGTAGCCCATGACGAATTCACTCTCGACCCCAGGCGCATTCTCGAGGGCCGCCCGGCCCCGCCTGGGGCTTGCCTGCGCAATGACGATCCTGCTGGCGCCGGCGGCGTGGCCGGCGCCTCCCGGAGCGCCGCAGATTCCGCCGCGGGGACGCGAGGCCCAGGAAGGGGCGACCATCACGCCGAACTACAAAGACGCAGACATCAATCAGATCATCCAGGCGGTCGGCGAGGTCACGGGCAAGAACTTCATCATCGATCCGCGCGTCAACGCCAAGGTGACGATGCTGTCGTCGACGCCGATGTCGGCGGAGGCCTTCTATCAGGCGTTCCTCTCGGTGCTTCAGGTGTACGGGTATGCCGCGGTGCCGGCCGGAAAGGTCATCAAGATCATTCCCAACACCGATGTGAGGCAATCCCCCTCTCTCGATCTGCCGGTGACCGTGAGTCCCACCTCGGACGAGATCGTCACCCAGATCATCACCATGAAAAACATCAGCGCACAGCAGCTCGTACCGCTCCTGCGCCCGCTGATACCGCAACAAGGCCACCTGGCCGCGTACCAAGGCGGCAACATGCTGATCATCTCGGATCGCGCCAGCAACGTGGCGCGCATCATGAAGATCGTCGAGCGCATGGATGAAAGCGGCGACGAGCCGATCGAGGTGATCCCGCTGAAGAATGCCAGTGCCTCGGAGGTGGTCCGCACCCTCAATCAGCTGAGCCAGGGCGCCGGCGCGGCAGCCGAGGGCGGCGCTCCCGTCAAGCTGGTTGCCGACGAGCGAACCAACAGCGTACTGCTGAG
>DASYAC010000344.1:0-2527 GCA_036501585.1 Steroidobacteraceae bacterium | reverse complement strand
TGCCGCGACGATCGCTCTGTATCTTATCAGCGCGTGCCTCGATTGTTTGATGCCTTGGCGTTGGCACGCGGTGACGGGCGTCATGCCCGACTGCTCAAGAGCCTGGCACGCGTAGCGCTCCTCATCCTCGACGACTGGGGGCTATCCACCCTGACCCAGGATCAAGGCCGCGACCTGCTGGAGATCATCGACGACAGGCACAACCGGGGCTCGACTATCGTGACCAGCCAGTTGCCGGCTCGTCCACAACGCCCACAGGCTCACGCTGACCGGCGACAGCATGCGTAAAGCGGCAGCCAAACGCGTAGGGCTTGACGCCAGTCCGGTCCCGTGACCCCCTTGCCCCCGTCGACGGGGCGCCTGTCCGCGATCATCGGATTGGTGTCCCCAATCGATCGGAATCGCTGTCCGGCTTCAATCGGAATCACTGTCCGCCTTCGTCGGAATGCTAGAGGGTTCAAATAGGTCGCGCGTCACAGCCCCCTCGGCGAGCTCGGCGCGGGACCTATTTGAAGCCGGATTGAACGAAGCCGCGTGTTGTTGACCGAGGCTTATGGACGTTCGAGATCGGCGCCGGCGGTTCGATAGTGGATTGTTCGCCCGTACGGTTGAGCCATGAGCAAACTGTGATGAAGAACAGATCGGGCGATTGCGTATGCGAGGACCATCGCATGCGTTTTGGCAGCAGATAAGCGATGCGAGCACGCGCGCGAGGTTTTGCGGGCATGGCTCGACGTTCCGACAGGGAGCATCGGCATGGAGATGCGCGCAATGATGCGCAAAGAGCCGGGTTCGAGGCTGGTCGTCATGAGGTGTCACAGCGCGGTGCTGCGCGTCGCCGCGATGGCGAGCGCGGCCAAAGGCCGATCTCGACCATGCAGCCACCACAGATTGGGCACAGATCGATACGATGACCGGTGAGGATTGCGTAGCGCTCGCGATAATCGGCGGGTTCAACAGTGGGTCCCGGCTCCGGCGCTTGCAGAGCAACGCGGATGACTGGAAGCTTGGCGCTGCGGCAGGCGTTCGCCAGGAATCCGAAGTGCCGGATGCGGCGGAACCCTTTTGGCAGGACGTGGAGCAGGAAGCGACGGATGAACTCATCAGCATCGAGCGTCATCACCTTGGACTTGCTGTCCGCCCGATAATCCTTCCAACGAAAGCGGACGCGACCGTTCTCGCAGTCGAGGAGCCGACTATTGGCGATCGCGACGCGATGGGTGTAGCGCCCCAGATATTCCAGCACCTGCTGTGGTCCGCCGAAGGGGCGCTTGGCGTAGACGTTCCATTCGACATGGCGCAGCGGATTGAGATGGCGGGCGAAGACCGCCGGCTCTATTAAGCCCGCGAGATCGCCAAAGAACACGAGCTCTCTTTTGTCGAACGCCGCCTGCAGGCGTTGCAGGAACAGGCGCCGATAGAGTCGCGACAGGACGCGGACCGGGAGGAAGAAGTTCGGCCGGCAGCCGACCCAACGCCCGTCCGCCGCAAGCCCGCCGCCCGGCACGACGCAGTGGGCATGCGGATGATGCGTCAGGGTCTGGCCCCAGGTGTGGAGAATGGCGATCATGCCGGTCTCGGCGCCGAGGTGCTGTGGATCGGCGCCGATGACGCGGATCGTCTCGGCTGCGGCCTTGAGCAGGATGTCGTACACGGCCGCCTTATTCTGGAGCGCGATGGCGGCGATGGGTGCCGGCACGGTGAAGACGACGTGAAAATATGGCACCGGCAGCAGGTCGGCCTGACGATCGGCCAGCCACTGCGCGCGCGCCAAACCCTGGCACTTGGGGCAGTGCCGGTCGCGACAGCTGTTGTAGGCGATGCGAACCATGCCGCAGCCGTCGCACTGCTCGATATGGCCACCGAGCGCCGCGGTGCGGCAAGCCTCGATGGCTGCCATGACGCGGCGCTGGTCGGGCAAGAGCCGACCGTGCTGCGCGACACGGAATGCATCGCCATGGCGGCGGAAGATGTCCGCCACCTCCAGCGCGGGGCGCATCGTGCGCGCTACTCGGGAGGGATCACCTCCAGCGCGAGCTGATCGAACGGGCTCGGGGTCCCGGCGATCAGTCCGGTCGCCACCTGGGCGTAGCGGGCCGTCGTCTCCAAGTGGCTATGACCGAGCAGGACCTGGATGATGCGGATGTCGGTGCCGCTCTCCAGCAGATGGGTCGCAAAGCTATGCCGAAGCGAGTGGGCCGTCACCCGCTTGCCGATCCGGGCACGCTGCCTTGCGAAGCGGCAAGCGGACTGAAGCGCGCCGCGGCTCAGATGACCGCCGGGCTCCTGACCCGAAAACAGCCATGAACTCGGCCGTGCCCGCTTCCAATAGGCGCGCAGGATCTCCAGAAGCCGCGGCGACAGCATCGCGTAACGATCCCTGCCACCTTTGCCGCCCTCGATGTGGAGCAACATCCGTTCGCTGTCGATCGAGCTGATCTTCAGGCGCACGACCTCGCCGACCCGCAAGCCCGCCGCATAGGCGGTCGTCAGCGCAACACGATTGCGCAATCCCTTGACCGCCGCC
>DASYAC010000343.1:0-23944 GCA_036501585.1 Steroidobacteraceae bacterium | reverse complement strand
CTTGGCCGCGTCGATCTTGGCCCCGCCGGCGCTCGCCGCGCCCGTAGCTTCGGCGAGTGCCGCGGCCGGCGCTCCGGTCTCGAACACGATCAGCGGTGCACCGACCGCCACCTTGTCGCCGGGTGCCCCCGTGATGGAAATGACCTTGCCGCTCACCGGCGCAGGTACTTCGACCGCGGCTTTGTCCGTCATCACCTCGGCGATGATCTGATCCTCGGCCACCATCGCGCCCGGGGCCGTGTGCCAGGCGACGATCTCGGCCTCGACCGTTCCCTCGCCGAGATCCGGCATCTTGAACACGAACTGACTCATGCCGACTCCATCACGGCCTTGATGGCCGTTGCGACTCGCTGCTGGCCGGGAAAGTATTCCCATTCGAATGCATGAGGATACGGCGTGTCCCAGCCGGCGACCCGCTGAATCGGGGCCTCCAAGTGCCAGAAGCACTCCTCCTGGATCACCGCGACGAGCTCGGCGCCGAAACCGGAGAAGCGCGTCGCCTCGTGCGCGACCACGCAGCGCCCCGTTTTCTTGACCGACGCGATCAGGGTGTCCACATCCAGGGGCACGAGTGACCGCACGTCCACGATCTCCGCGTCTACGCCGAGGGCAGCGGCGGCAGCCTGGGCGACGTACACCATGGTCCCGTAGGTCACGATGGTGAGCTGCGTGCCCTTGCGCAGCACCTCGGCCAGCCCCAAGGGCACGGTGTAGCGCCCCTCGGGGACCTGACCTTTCGGGTGGGTGCTCCACGGCACCGCCGGTTTCCCGGGATCGCCGTCGAAAGGTCCGTTGTACAGGCGCTTGGGCTCGAAGAAAATCACCGGGTCATCGTCCTCGATGGCGGTGATGAGCAGCCCCTTGGCGTCGTAGGGGTTCGACGGCATGACCACCTTCACGCCGCTCACGTGGGTGAAGATGCCCTCGGGGCTCTGCGAGTGGGTCTGGCCGCCGCGAATGCCGCCGCCGCACGGCGTTCGAATGGTCACCGGCGCGAAGAAATCGCCGGCGCTGCGGTACCGCAGCCGCGCGAGCTCGCTCACGATCTGATCGAAACCCGGATAGATGTAGTCGGCAAACTGGATCTCGGCGACCGGCCGCAGACCGTTCACCGCCATGCCGATCGCCGCGGCGATGATGCCGCCCTCCGCGATGGGCGTGTCGAGCACGCGATGTTCGCCGTACTTGCGCTGCAGCCCCTCCGTGGCGCGAAACACGCCGCCGAAATAGCCGATGTCCTCGCCCATGAGCACCACGGACGGGTCGCGCTCGAGCATGATGTCCATGGCGGAGTTCAGGGCCTGAATCATGTTCATGTTGGCCACGGACTCAGCGCTCCCCGCCGGGCGCCGCAGCGCCGCGCGAGTCCGCATTGGCGCCCCGGTCCGCATCGCGCGCCGCGCGCATCTGTGCTCGCTGCCGTATCAGGTGCTGCGGCATCTCCTTGAACACATCCTCGAACATCACGTCGGCGTCGAGCTTCGGACCCTCCGCCATGGTGCCGTATTTCACGGCTTCGGCCCAGCTCGACACCACCAAGGCATCGAGCTCCGCGGCGAGCGCCCGATGCCGCTCCTCCGACCACTCGCCGAGCTTGATCAAATGCTGCTTCAGCCGCTCGATGGGATCGCCCAGGGGCCAGTGCTCCTGATCGTCCTTGGCGCGATAACGCGCCGGGTCGTCGCTCGTGGAATGCGCGGCCGCTCGATAGGTGACGAGCTCGATCAGGGTCGGACCGCCTCCGGTGCGCGCGCGCTGGGCCGCCCATTGAGTGACCGCATAGACGGCCAGGAAATCGTTCCCGTCGACGCGGATGCCCGCGATGCCATAGCCGGGGCCTCGCGCCGCGAAGGCGCGCTGCTCGCCGCCTGCATATCCCTGGAACGTGGAGATGGCCCATTGATTGTTCACGACGTTCAAGATGACCGGCGCTTGATACACCGAGGCGAACAGGAGGGCGTGGTGGAAGTCCGCTTCCGCGCTCGAGCCCTCGCCGATCCAGCTCGCGGCCAGATGGTCTTCGCCCTTGAGCGCCGCCGCCATCGCCCAGCCGACCGCCTGCGGGAATTGCGTGGCGAGGTTGCCGGAAATCGAGAACAGGTTGCCGGGCCGCGAGTGGTACATCACCGGCAGCTGCCGGCCCTTGCACATGTCGCGCGTGTTCGACAGCAACTGGCACATCAGATCGACCAGCGATACGCCCCGCACGATGTGCAGTCCCTGATTGCGATAGGACGGGAACAGCATGTCGCCGGGCTTGAGCGCCATGCACTGCGCGACCGACACCGCTTCCTCGCCCAGCGAACGCATATAAAAAGAGATCTTCCCCGCGCGCTGAGTCCGCTGCATGCGATCGTCGTAGAGCCGCGTGAGCAGCATGTGCCGCAGGCCCACCTGCAGCTCCTCCGGGTCGAGACGCGGATGCCAGGGTCCGACGGCATCGTGCTCATCGTCCAGCACCCGGACCAGCTCGACGGCGAGCGAGCCCAGGTCGCGCACCTTGGCGCTCACTTCCGGCCGGGGTACCGCTCCGGCGGGCGACAGATGTACGTAGCTGAAGTCGGGCTTTTCACCCGGCCGCGCAGGCGGCTTCGGCAAGTGCAGGCGCGAATGCTTGTTCATCCGGTTACGTTACGCTCCCCGCTTCCTGATGTTGCATTCATTAGGGATGCATCGGATAATTTGGTATGTTCATTCCGATTTTTGCAGAATAATGGAAGGTTTGGTCCATCAGGGAATCGATCGACTCGACCTTCGCCTGCTCGATATCTTACAGCGCCGGGGCGCGCTGTCCGTGGCGGAGGTGGCTTCGCAGGTGCGCATCTCGACCACCACCTGCTGGCGGCGCATCCAGCAGCTGGAGCGCGACGGGGTCATCAAGGCGCGAGTGGCACTCCTCGACCGCAATGCGCTCGGCCTCGACCTCACCATCTTTGCTCACGTGAAGCTCGCGACCACCGGCCGCGATGCCCTCGGAGAATTCGAGGCGGCGATCCGCGACCGCGCCGAGGTCCTCGAGTGCTACACGCTGACCGGAGAGTGGGACTTTCTGCTGAAGATCGTCACCAGGAACATCAAATCGTACGAGGCGTTCTACCTGGACTATTTGTCGCGCATTCCCTGTGTGCGCTCGGTCAACTCCTCGGTGGCCGTCACCGTCATCAAGGAATCCACGGCACTCCCGCTCGGCGTCACCGACGGCCCTGCGCCGCCCGGCACCGGGCGAAGGCCGCCGCCCAAGGAGCGGTGACGGCCTCGGCGGCCGTTCCAGTTTCAGCGCCCGTTCCAGCTCCCGCTCATCCTCTCCGCTCCACGAATCGGCGAATCCGGCGGCAGCCGTCGCGCAGCGTCGATTCGTCGGTGCCGAAGAACAGCCGCACGAAATCCGCCGTTCCCTTGCCGAACGCGCCGCCGTCCAGCACCGAAACGCCCTCGGAACGGAACAGGTCGGTCATGAACTCGTGACCCGACATGCCGCAGCCGCGCACATCGATCAACATGAACATCCCGGCGTCCGGCGCCGCGCACCGGATCCGCTCGGCGCCTTGGAGCTCGCTCAGCACCAGATCACGCCGGTTGGCGCAAAACTCGCGCATCCTTGCCTCGGCGGACGGTGCGATCTGCAACGCGGCGAGCGCAGCCTCTTGAATGAAGCCCGGCAATCCGTAGAGCATCGCAATCGCCAGCGCTTCGGCGTGCATCACCAGCGGCTTGGGACCTATCAGCCAGCCGGCGCGCCAGCCCGGCATGGCGTGGGTCTTCGACAGGCTGCTGATCGTGACCACTTGCTCCGGCAAATCGGCGGCGAGGCTCGGAACACGGCCGCCGACCGCCAGCCCCGCATAGACCTCGTCCGCCACCACCCAGAGCTCATGACGGCGGGCAAGGCCCCCGATCACCGCGAGTTCCTCCGACGTGAGCACGTGGCCGCTGGGATTGTTGGGCGATGCAAAGAAGATCACACGCGTGCGGGGCGTGATGGCCGCCTCGAGCGCGGCGAGGTCCGGCCGGAAGCCGGACGACGCGGGCCCGGGAACGCGGACCATGCGCGCGCCCGACGCCTCGAGGGTCGCGGGGTAGGTGGGATACAGCGGCTCGAACGCGATCACTTCATCCCCCGGTCCGGCCAGGCACAAGGAGGCGGTGAGCAACGCGTTTTGCGCGCCCGCGAGAAAGATGGCATTGGCACCGTCCACCGGCTGGCCGGTGCGCTCGCGATGGCGCCGGGCGATGGCCTCGCGCAGCGGGCCGCGCCCCGCCACCGGCGTGTAATGCGTATCGCCGCCTCGCAGACATTCGACGGCCCGCTCCACCACCGGAGCCGGCGTCGCGAGATCCGGGTCGCCGACGCTCAGGATGATCACGTCCTCGCCCCGGTCCCGCGCGGCGCTCGCGGCATAATGTATCGTCCACGCGTCCGCGCCGTCGCCGCCGATGCGCTCCACCAAATTTGAATACTTCATCCGCCCCCAGTCTTTGCACGGCCAAGGGCCGGCCGGTCTCGCCAGGGGCGGATTCTACGTGCCGCCGGTCGCGGCCACCACACCGTCGAGCTCCGACGCCGGGCGGGCCGCCTGCGGATTCATGGAGGTACGACGCGGATGGTACCCATCATGCCGCCGTCTTCGTGCTCGAGGAGATGACAGTGATACACGAAGGTGCCCACGATGTGCGGATCGCGAAAGTCCATCCTGAGCCGCACGCTCGGATACTCGAGCATCGTGGAGTTGTAGTACGGCACGTTCACCGTATCGCGCAGGAACGGCTCGTTGACCGGCACGCCCGACCAGTCGAGCAGCAGAAAATGCAGCTGGTGGATGTGAAACGCGTGCAGCTCGGTCGAGCGATTCTCGATGATCCAATCCTCGACGTCGCCTTGGCGGACCACGATGTCGGGCTGGGTGGACGCCGGATCGAAGGGCTTCGGGGTCTGCCCATCGACCGTGATATAGAACTCGGTGGCGCTGTTGGGGTCGGCGGGATTCGAGAGCTTCTCGGAAAAATAGAGCTTGCGCACGCGCACGGGCGCTACGTCGCCGAGCCAGGGCCGCGCGCCGGGCGCGAGGGGCGTCGGGTCCGCCGGCAGGATGGAGTGCGGCTCCGGCGCGCCGCTACGCGCGACGATCGAGGCGAGCGCGCGATTCGGATCGTTCTCCCCGCCCCGACCCGTGTCGACGGTGCGCGTGACGAGGAGAGCGGGCACTCCCTGCGGCGGACCCTCGACGATGAATTCCGCGCGCGCTCCCGGTGCAAGTCCTATGTGGTCGCGCCACTCCACCGCGTTCGAGGGATTGCCGTTGGTGCTCAAGGGCACGCCGTCGAGCGCGACGATGCCGAGCTTTTGCGGCGTCCTCTGGAAGATCACCGCAAGATTCAAATAGGTGATGGCGGAAGCATTCACCACCCGCCAGAGCTGGCGCTCCCCCGGTCGCATGGTGATCGATGCGGGAGGATAATCAGGATACGGTACCGGCACGTAGTTGAGCGACAGGTCCTTGGCGGGCCTGCCGAATCCCGTCCCGTTGTTGGCGGCGTCGCCGTCGCGATCGATGAGCATCTTCGGTACGACCGGCTCATCTTTGGACGGCGGGGCGTCGGGATTCAATAGATCCTGATCGCGAATCACCAGCACACGCTCCGGCAAACCCGCGGCTCGAGGCTCGGCGCGCTCGATGCCTTCGACGATCAGTGCGCCCGAGGCGCCGCCGAGCACCTGCTTGGTGGTGAACCCATGAATGTGCGGGTGATACCAGTACAGACCCGGCGGCTCGTCGGGAGGAATTCGAAAACGATATTCGAACGGTGCATCGCTCGGCTGAATCGAGGTCTTGAGCACGTCGTCCTGGTGGCACACGGGCGGAATCGTGAGCCCGTGGAAGTGCAAGTTGGTCGAGACCAGCGACATGGCGCCGCTCCTGCAGGGGTCCTCGCGGCCGGAAACCTTGTCGTGCCTATGAGCGTGCATATGAACCTGCGAATCCGACGTTGCATCGGCGAAATCGCTCAGTTGATTCCTGAGCGTGAGCACGAGCGTGTCGCCGGGCTTCAGACGTAGAGTCGGGGCTTGCGCGTCATCCCCCAGCAGGTAGCAATAGCGCGTCGAGCCGTCGCGTTCGCGATGGTTTCTGACCGTCAATTTCAGTTTCAGCACGCCGTCCCGGCTGCGCAGGTCCTCGGGCTCCGGAACCTCACTGCCGATCGCCGGCCGGGTGCACGGATCCGTCCCGCCCGCGCCTGCGGCGAGGCAGGCATGAGAACAGACGATACCGGCGACCGCGCCGATCCATGCCAACCATGAAGCTTTGCCGCACATGCGGCCAGCATATCGACGGAACGTTAACGCGCGGTGACTATTGCCCGTCAACAGCCGAGCGCGGAGCGCAGCGCGCCGATCTGGTGCTCCGTGTGGCGCAGAACCGATCGGCACTCCGCCGGCGTCAGGGCCATTCGCCCGAAGGATCTGATGGTCGCAATATCGGCGTCCCGCACGCCGGACGGATCGCGCATCGCCTGGGCAAGCACCGCGCCGACGACGAGTACGTCCGTGTGGTCCGGCGGCGCCCTCCCGCCGTAGTCATACTCATGCTGATTACCGACCGCCTCGGCCATGGCCTCGCTGAACCCCCAGTTCTCGAGAACCGCCTTTCCGATGGACGGGTGCCAGCCGTCGATCAACTCGAGCAGCGATGGGTCGAGGCGCCTGGTCTGCGAGCCGCTGGCCGTCCTGACCATGATGTAGAGGCGGCCGATGCCGTGCAGCAGACCGGTGAGAAAGGCCTCGTCCGCATTGACCGCCGTGCGCCGCGCGACCACCTGGCAGATGGCGGCCACCGCCACGCTTTCTTCCCAGAGCGACTTCAGGGGCTTGCCGATGGAGCGCAGGGCCGGTGTGAGCCGCAGTTGCTGCACGGCGAAGGCCATTGCAGAGCTCTGGACCACTTTGTTGCCGAGCCGGGTGATGGCCGTTCGCAGCTCGGTGATTGGCTTACCCGAGGGATTGAAGATGGCGGAGTTCGCCGTTTGCAGGAGACGCGCCGCCAGGCGAGGCTCCGCGCCCACGATACGAACCGCTTGGCCCACCCGGGTATTGGGATCTTCGAGCGCCTGGCGGATGCGGATCACCACGTCCGGGAAACAGGGCAGATTGACGTTGCCCTTGGACACCTCCGTGGCCAGACCCTGAAGAAACGTGAGTGCCGTCACGCTCTCCTGGGGGCTCGCGGTTTGTTTTTTACCATAATCGGCAGTCTGCTGCCGGGTACGGTCGGCGGATGCATCTTTCGCGGGCACGGTAGATGCGGCCGGGGCGCGGGGCGCGGGACCCGAGTTCTCGGTTGAGCGTCGCGGGCCGGATGTTGTGCTGTTTAGTGGCATGTAGCGCTGTTTAGGGGCAATCCTTAAGGATGTCGGCGCGCTTGAGCGGATCTTGAGCGCGGAGGCATGATGAGTCCGTGCCCGAGCTGCCGGATATCTCCGCCTACCTGTTCGCCCTCGATGCGCGACTCATCGGCCAAACGCTCGAGGAGATACGCCTGGCGAGTCCCTTTCTGCTGCGGACGGCCGCGCCGCCGCCGGCGCTCGCCCGGGGACGCAGGGTTCGCGAGTTCCGACGGATCGGCAAGCGCATCGCCATCGGACTCGATCGAGACCTGTGGCTCGTCTTGCATCTCATGATCGCCGGGCGGCTGCACTGGCGGCCGCCCGGCGTCAAGCTGTCCGGGCGCAGCCAGCTCGCGGCATTCGACTTCGCCGCGGGGTCGCTCCTGTTGACCGAAGCCGGCACCAAGCGCCGCGCCGCGCTGCACGTCGTGCAGGGGGCCGAGAGCCTGCAGCTTCTCGACGCCGGCGGCATCGACGTACTGGCGAGCGATTCGAAAGCGTTTCGAAGCGCCCTCTGCGATGAGAATCACACGCTCAAGCGTGCGCTGACCGACCCCCGGATCTTGAGCGGCATCGGCAATGCCTACTCCGACGAGATCCTGCACGCGGCGCGGCTCTCGCCGCTTCTCTTGACGCGAAAGCTCGACGAGCAGCAATGGTCGCGGCTGTACACGGCGACGCAGGAAACGCTTCGACTGTGGATCGATCGATTGCACGGCGAGGCAAAAGACGCATTTCCGGAGAAGGTCACCGCCTTTCGCAAGGAGATGACGGTGCACGGGCGCTTCGGCAAACCCTGCCCGAGGTGCGGCGAGCCGGTGCAGCGGATCCGTTATGCCGACAAGGAGACCAATTACTGCGCCCGATGCCAGACGGGCGGGAAGCTCCTCGCGGACCGGGGCTTGTCGCGGCTGTTGGGCTCGGATTGGCCGCGCTCGTTGGACGAGCTGGAAGCCTCGAGGCGGCGTTGAGCGAGTGTTCGACACCGTCGTTGCCGGACCACGACCTTGATATGATGATCCGCAACAACGCTTGGGGATGCACCATGATCAAACTGATGATTCGACTGATTGGATTGACGGCGGCGCTGGCGGCGTTACCTGCCCTCGGCGGCGAACGAATCGTCGTGGTCGAGCGCCCGGTGGGCGAAACCACCGTGGATCTCGGCCCAAAGGGCGATTCCGTCGGAGATCTCCTGGTTTTCGCAAACAAGGTCTACGACTCGGAGAACAAGACGCTGATGGGGTCCGATCAGGGGTATTGCGTACGCACCGTCGTCGGCAAGAGCTGGGAGTGCTTCTGGACGCTGGCGCTGAAAGCCGGCCAGATCACCGTCGAAGGACCGTTCATGGATACGGGCGACTCGCTCATGACCGTGACCGGGGGCACCGGCAAGTACGCAGGCGCCAAAGGAAGCATGAAGCTTCATCCGCGCGACGCCACGCCGACCGGCTACGACTTCACCTACGACCTTCTGTGAGCCGATGACTTACACGGCAGAACACGCCCTGCGCAGCAGGAAGGATTTTCCGGCGCTTGGCAGGACTCTTGGCTCGGTCGAGCTCGCGTATCTCGACGGTCCCGGCGGCAGCCAGGTACCGGCCGCGGTCGTCGAGGCGATCGCCGACGTCTACGCCACCTGCAACGTCAACACCCACGGCAATTTCCCCCCGTCGCAGGAAGTCGATCGGCGCATGCAGGCGGCACGCGAGACGGTCGCCCTCTTCCTGGGCGCAGCCTCCGCTGATTGCATCTCGTTCGGCCAGAACATGACGACGCTCAATTACTCGTTGAGCCACGCCATCGGTCGAACCCTGAAAGGCGGCGCCGACAACGGCGACGGCGACGGCGACGGCGACGAAGTGCTGATCACCGAGCTGGATCATGAGGCGAATCGCGGCCCTTGGCTTGCTCTTCAAGAGCGCGGCATCCGCATCCAAGAGGTCCGCCTCCTGAAAAACGGCCTCCTCGACTACGACGACATGGCCGCCAAAATCACCCCCCGCACCAAGCTCTTCGCCCTGGGCGCCTCCTCCAACGCGCTGGGCACGGTGAACGACATCGCGCTCGCGCGCCGGTTGACACACGAGGTCGGTGCGTTGCTGTTGATCGATGCCGTGCACTACGCCCCGCACTTTCCGCTCGACGTGACGGCTCTGGATGTCGATTTCCTGCTGTGCTCGGCGTACAAATTCTACGGCCCGCATGTCGGCGTACTGTATTCCAAGCCCGGTGCGCTGGACCGGCTGCCCACCGATCGGCTGAGGGTTCAGGATCCGGCCTCTCCGTATCGCATCGAGACCGGAACTCTCAATCACGCAGCCATTCACGGCGTGCGGGCGGCCATCGACTACCTCGCCGGCTGGGGAACGGGCTCGACCCTGCGCGAGCGCATCGTCGACGCCATGACGGGCATCAGCGCCTACGAGCACCGATTGGCGGGCATGTACTACGAGGGCGTCCGCCGCATCCGCGGCGTGCATGTCTGGGGCGCCGACTTCGCCACGCGGGCACGCGCACCCACCGTGTCCATTACGCTCGACAACCATACGGCGGCCGAGGCCGCCGCCGCGCTGGGCGAGCAGGGCCTTTGCGTGTGGGACGGAAACTTCTATGCGGCACGCGCGGTTGAAGTGCTGGGACTCGAGGAGCGCGGCGGGCTCTTGAGGACGGGCATCTCGATGTATACCACGGAGTCGGACGTCCGCCGGCTCCTGGCCGCGATCGAGCGGCTCTCCTAGACGGGCGCCGCCAAATGGCGCGCGAGACGCTCGGCATGCGCGCGCAGCTCGGGGGCGGCCGTCGCTTCCCAATGGTCTGCGCGCAGCATCGGACCGAGATAGTAGAGCTCCCGGCTCGGCGCACCGTCCGCCGACACGCAGGCTCCGTTCGCCCCGGTACGCAGCCCCAGGTCCAGATCGTCCGCCGACACCAGGCCCTGGTCGCACAACGACCGAAATAAAGGATCGGATGAGCGCCTGATCGAATAGTCGGGGCCGGTGGCGTTGATCACGGCATCGACCGCGAACGATTCGTTCTCGCCGCTCCCGCGCCGCCGCCAGACGACCCGCAGCTCATCCCCTTCGGGCACCAGCTGTCGGATTCGGCCAGCGCAAATCTGGAGCCTGCCGCTGCGGCGCATGTGGTCGATACGCTGCGCCATGCGCGGCGGCAGCCGATGACGGTGGATGTCCCAGTACGATTGGGCATGACGCAGGAAGCGGCGGCGTTCGGCCGGCGGGAGCGCGCGCCAGAGCTCCGGAGCGAGATGACGGATGAAGGTCACTACCTCGCGCCAGTCCCCGCCCGACCGCTCCACCTCGCGAGCGAGCGCTCGGCTCGCGGAAACGACTCGCCGCACCGACGACGCATGGGACAGGAGGATCTCGCCGCTCCCCTGCACCGCGGTCGGCCTGAAGATCGTCTGCCCGAGCGGCAGCAAGCCGTGGCGGGAAATCGTCCGTACCATCGGCATTTGCCCGCCCTCCAGGCTCAACGCCAGCGCAACGTCCACCATCGTGAGTCCTGAGCCGACGATCAAGACCGAGTGCGCCGCTCCGAGCGATTTCGGCATGCGCCAGGGGTCGTGGACGTAGGCCGGATGGCTCGACAAACCTCGCGCCCACGAATGCAGCGGAGAAGGCGGATTCCCCGATGCGAGCACCACGCGATCGGCCGAAATCGAGCCGCCATCCCCAAGCGTCGCAAGCAGCGGCTTGCCGGCGGTATCGGCGACGGGCGCCGGGGTGATCGCGGTTACATCGCCGAACACTCGATTGAGCGTCACCTGCGGCGGCGCCGATCGTTCCGCTCGATCGAGCACCTCCTGGAGATAATCTCCGTAGAGCGAGCGAGCCACGAAATCCTCGGCATCGGCCTCCGGGTGCATCTGTCTCACGAACGTCAGGAACTGCATCGGATCTTGAGGATCCACCGACAGGCGGCCGGCCGGCACGTTCAGCACGTAGGGCACATCGTGGGAGGCGTAGGCGACGCCGCGCCCGATGCTCGTGCCGCGTTCCACCAGCACGATCTCGGCGGGTTTCGCGGGCGGGCGCCGTAATAAACTGGCGGCGAGCACGCTGCCGCAAAATCCCGCACCCACGATGACGATTGTGTGTCGCATGCGTTGGAAAATCTTATACCAGCCCGGAACCCGGGTTGAACTTCATAAATCCGCCCTAATCTAATTTTTCACCGGCCTAAACGGCCATTTTGGGGTTGGACATGCGAAATCTCGTTGCTGGATCTCTCGTCGCTGCAGCCCTGTCGTTCGGGCTCGCGGCCATGCCGGCCCTGGCGGATACCGATCCCACCGTGCAGCAGATTTATGAGGCCGCGAGGAGCGGACACCTCGATCAAGCGCAGCAGATGATGAATCAAGTGTTGCGTGACCATCCGGAGAGCTCGAAAGCGCACTATGTGCAGGCCGAGCTCTACGCTCGGGAGGGCAACCTCGGCTTGGCGCGCTCGGACCTCGCCCGCGCGGAACAGCTCGATCCGGGTTTGACCAAGGAGAACCCGCGCTCCGTTCAAGAGCTCAAAGCTCAGCTCGGCCTCATTCGCAGAAATGAAAGCTCGTTCGGCGGCACGATGAGCACGGCGCCCTCGGCCCCTCACTTTCCGTGGCTCACGGTCGTGATCCTTGCGCTCGTGGTCGGCGTGTTCTGGATGCTGTTCCGCCGCCGGCGCACCTACGTTCAGTACCCGGCCGGCGGCGCTCCCGGCGCCTACGGGCCTGGCGGCTATGCGGGTCCCGGCCCAGGCCCCGGTTACGGTGCCCCGGGCGGCGGCATGGCCGGAGGCGGCATCGGCTCGAATATCGCCGGCGGACTGGCCGGCGGACTCGCGGCAGGCGCGGGTATCGTCGCGGGCGAGGAACTGGCCCACCACTTTCTGGACGGCGACCGGCGCCAAGTATTGCCGCCTTCGAACGACGACGGGTCGTTCGGTTCCGGGAATCCGAACTCGGACATGGGCGGCTCGGATTTCGGCGTGAACGATCCGGGTTCCTGGGACGACGGTTCCGGGGGCGGCGATGGGGGCGGCGATCTGGGCGGTGGCGGCGGCGGGGACGACTGGACCTGACCGCCGGTGGCTAGCGCCGGTCGATCCGGCGTCCGGCCCGGCCGATCTTCGGTGTCCGGCCCGGTCGACTAATGTCCGGCGCGGTGCAATGCGGCCGCGACGGCGTCGTGCAAGCTTTGCATGCCGTATGAAATGTCCTGCACCACGCCATTGACGAAAAAGGCGGGCGTCGCGCGAATGTGGCTGCGGCGCCCGCCTTGGGCGTGTTCTCGAACCCGCTGAAGATAGATGTGATCGTCCATCTCGGCCGCGTAGCGCGCCGAATCCAAACCCAGCTCCCCCGCATAGCGGCGCAAGTCCGTCTCCTTGAGATGCGCCTGATGGGCGAAGAGCATGTCGTGCATTCCCCAGAATTTCCCCTGCGCCGCGGCCGCCTCGGCCGCCTCGGCCGCCAGTAGCGCATGCGGATGCGCATCCTCCAAGGGGAAGTGGCGAAAAATGAATCGAACCCGGTTCGGGAATCGGTCCAACAAAAGCTTGGGGGTGGGCACCGCGACCTTGCAGCTCGGGCATTCGAAATCGCCGTACTCGATCAACGTGACTGGCGCGTGCTGCGAACCGAGCACGTGATCGGTGGGCTCGGGGGGTACCGCCAAGGTCGCCGACTGCGCGTGCGGGCTCATGAATACTGTTTACCCGCCTGAGCCCGGTATTTCAACCGGCCGATCCCTCAGCTCAGAATGATCTTGGGCGCCGTCGACAATCCCTCGACGATCAGCCGGTTCACACGCTGCACGAACGTCACCGGATCCTCGAGCTCTCCGCCTTCCGACAGCAGAGCTTGATCGTAAAGGACGTGCGCCAGGTCCGAGAAGGCCGCCTCATCGGCCGCCGTCTTCAAGCGCTCGACCAGAGGATGCTTCGGATTGATTTCGAGGATCGGCAGCGTCGCGAACGGATTGCTCTGGCCGGCCTGCTTCAGGATGCGGCCCATGCGCAAGCTCAGGCCGAATTCCCCGGCGACCAGCACGGCGGGCGAGTCGGTGAGCCGGCCGCTGACCCGAGCGCTCTCGATCTTGCCGACGAGCACCTTGCCGAGCCTCTCCAGCGCTTCCTTGTAGGCGGATTCCGCGGCAGCCTTGTCGGGCGTCTCGATGGCGGACGCCACGTCGGCCGCGGCGCTCGCCGCGTTCACCAATGACTTTCCCTCGAACTCGTGCAAATGCCCCGCGACCCATTCGTCGATGCGGTCGGTGAGCAGCAGCACTTCAAGGCCTCGCGAACGAAAGCCTTCCAGATGCGGACTGTTGCGTGCGGCAGCCAGGGTGTCGGCGGTCAGATAGTAGATCGCTTTCTGATCCGGCTTCATGCGCGAGAGGTAATCGGCGAGCGTGGTCTCAGGTGCTTCGCCCGCGGCCGCGGTGGAATGGAACCTGAGGAGCTTCGCGACCCGGGCCTTCTGGCCGGCATCGTCGATCACCCCCTCCTTCAGCACCACGCCGAAGGCCTTCCAGAATTCGGCATACTCGGCCGGTTTGTCGGCGGCGAGCTCCTCGAGGAGATCCAAGCTGCGTTTCACCAGCGCCGCCTTGATCTTCTCCACGGTGCGGTTGTTCTGCAAGAGCTCGCGCGAGACGTTGAGCGGCAGATCGTCGGTGTCGACCAGTCCGCGCATGAACCTGAGCCACGGCGGCAGCAATTCCGCCGCCTTGTCCATGATGAACACTCGCCGCACGTACAGCTGGATGCCGGCGCGCTGCTCCCGATCGAACAGATCGAACGGCGCGCGCTTCGGCAGGTACAGAAGCGAGGTGTACTCGAGATTGCCCTCGACCTTGTTGTGCGCCCAGGCGCGCGCGGGCTCCGGATCGTGGGTCAGATGCTTGTAGAACGTCTGATAGTCCTCGTCCGTAAGCTCGGATTTCGGACGCGTCCAGAACGCCTTGGCCTGGTTCAGCGTCTCCTCGGCATCTCCGGCCTTGAGCAATATCGGGATGCTCAGATGGTCGGAGTACTTGCGCACCAGCTGTTTCAGGCGCGAAGGCTCGAGAAATTCCTTGTCCTCCTCGCGCAGGTGCATGATCACCTCGGTGCCGCGATCCGCCTTGTCGTCCGATCGGATCTCGTAGGTGCCCTCCCCGTCCGAATCCCAGCGCACCGCGGGCGCATCGGCGCGCTTCGAGAGCACCGTGACCCGGTCCGCGACGATGAACGCCGAATAGAATCCGACTCCGAACTGGCCGATCAGCTGCGCATCCTTGGCCGAATCGCCGCTCAATCCTTCCAGAAACTTCTTGGTGCCGGAACGGGCGATGGTGCCGAGATTGTCGATCACCTCATCCTCACTCATGCCGATGCCGTTGTCCTTGATGGTCAGCGTGCCCGCGGCGCTGTCCGGGATCAGCGTGACGGCGAGCGTATCGGAGCCCAGAAGCGAGGGATTGGCGAGGGCCTCGAATCGGAGCTTTTCGCAGGCATCCGAGGCGTTCGAAATGAGCTCGCGGAGAAAGATCTCCTTGTGGGAGTACAGCGAGTGAATCACGAGGCGCAGCACTTGCTTGGTCTCGGATTGAAATTCTTTGGTCTGTGGCTCGGTTGTCATGGCTCTCAGGCTGGTTGGATACTCACCGGCGGCAGCATGGGGTCTCTGCCGCGGTCATTCAAGGCCATCCGGCCCGGGCGTCGAACTTGAAATCGCGCTTCATGCGCTCGTAAGCCTCCCGCGCTTCCCGGGTATCCCCGGGCGGAGTGACCAGCTTGATGACGACGAACTGGTCCCCGTTCGGGCTCCCCGGCATGCCGCGCCCGCGAAGCCGCAATTTCTGCCCGCTTTGAGCGCCGGGAGGGATGGTCAGCTCGACCGTCCCGCCCAGGGTCGGCACGGCCGCTTTCGTCCCCAGGGCCGCTTCCCAGGGGGCGAGCGGCAGCTCGATCTGCACGTCCTTGCCGGTCAGGGCATACAAGGCGTGGGATCGCACTTTGATACGGAATTTGAGCGCCGGCCGTCCGACACCGCCGATCCGCAGAGACTGTCCGTCGCCGATTCCCGGGGGGACCTGCACATCCACCTGCCTGGGGCGCCCCGCCTCCCTCAGGGTCACGCGGCGGCGAGTGCCGAAGAATGCCTCTTCCACGGTGATCTCCAGCGTGCCGGCCTCCTCCTCCTCGGGCGCAGCGTGGGCATTCCCGGCAGCATTCCCGAAAAGACTCGAGAAGAAATCGCTGAAGCCGTTCAGGTCGGAGAAGCGGTGGGTCCCCGAACGCCCGAAATGCTGTTCCCAGTCGGGCGGCGGCCGAAACTGCTGTCCGGGACGGTAATCGCGGCCCAGCTGGTCGTAGGAGGCGCGCTTTTCGGGGTCCTTCAGGACCTCGTAGGCTTCCTGCAGGTCCTTGAACTTCGCCTCTGCATTCTTCTCCTTGCTCACGTCCGGGTGGTACTTCCGGGCGAGCTTGCGGTAGGCGCGTTTGATCTCCTCGGCAGGTGCGCCGCGGCTTACGCCCAAAGTGTCGTAGTAGTCCTTGAATTGCATGCCAAACCTTGCATTATGTGCGCCTGATATTACCTATGGCCGGAGATGTCCGCTTCGCGGTCGCTCCCGACCGACGGCCCCGCGCCTCAAAAGCCGGCACCGCGCTTGAAATTGTCACGCATCGGCCCGACCATGATTCCAGCGGCATTCCATAATGTGGTTGCATTGCCGAAACAAAAGGGTCTATGAAACGCGTTTTCCTGTTCATCGTGACCAATCTTGCGGTGCTCGTGCTGCTGAGCATCGTGATCTTCGTCATCGAACGGGTGTTCGGCGTGCACCTTCCCCAAGGCGGGCTCGGCGGTTTGCTGGTATTCGCGGCCGTCTGCGGTTTCGGGGGCGCCCTGATCTCGCTGGCGCTCTCCAAATGGAGCGCGAAGCACATGATGGGTGTGCGGGTCATCGCCGCGCCCCAGACGGAGGGGGAGCGCTGGCTGGTGAGCACGGTCGCCCGGCTCGCGGGCGAGGCCCGCATCGGCATGCCGGAAGTGGGCATATTCGATGCCGAGGAGATGAATGCATTCGCAACGGGGGCCCGCCGCGATGCGTCGCTGGTGGCGGTCAGCACCGGATTGCTGCGCAGCATGTCGCCGCCCCAGGCCGAGGCGGTTCTGGGTCACGAGATCAGCCATGTGGCGAACGGTGATATGGTGACCCTGGCGCTCCTTCAGGGAGTGCTGAACACCTTCGTGATCTTCCTGGCGCGGGTCATCGGCGGTCTGGTCGACCGGGCCGTTCTCCGCAACGACCGGGAGGAATCGGGCATAGGATTCTTCCTGACCACGATGGTCGCCCAGGTGGTGCTCGGCATCTTGGCGAGCATGATCGTTGCCTGGTATTCCCGCCGGCGGGAATTTCGTGCGGATCACGGCGGCGCCAATCTTGCCGGCGCGGCCAACATGATCGGAGCGCTCGAGGCTTTGAAGCGGAGTCATGGCGCACCGATGCCGCCGCAAATGCAGGCCTTCGGCATCAACACGGGCGAAGGTGGAGGATTCTCGCGCTTGTTCGCGAGCCACCCGCCACTCGATCAACGAATTGCGGCGTTGCGCGCCTTGGGTGTTTGATGCGCCCCGCCCTCGCGCCTTCAGCCGCCGTAACCCCCTATAGGAACTCCAGATGACACCGGAAAACGAAATTGTCCTGCCGCCGCCCGCTGCCGAACGCGTGAGCCGCGAGCTGTCGCGCTGGTTCGACCACAGCGATTTTGCCTCCCGGGCGAAGGCGTCGGCGCCCATCCAGGATGCCGGCCGGCGGGTCGACTGGGCGCGGGTCTTTCCGTTCCTGCTGATGCACGCGGCGTGCCTCGCCGTGATCTGGGTGGGTTTCAGCTGGATCGCCCTGGTCGTGGCGCTCGGGCTCTACGTGGTGCGCATGTTCGCCATCACCGGGTTCTACCACCGCTATTTCTCTCACCGCACCTTCAAGACCACGCGCGTCGGGCAGTTCATCTTCGGGCTCTTGGGCGCCTCCGCCGTGCAGCGCGGGCCGATCTGGTGGGCGGCCCACCACCGTCATCACCACGTCTATTCGGACAAGCCCGAGGACGTGCATTCTCCGATTCAGCACGGCTTTTTCTGGAGCCACATGGGTTGGTTCATGTCCCACAAGTACTTCGTCGCAGATCTGTCGCGGGTGAAGGACTTGTTGAAATATCCGGAGCTGCGCTTTCTGGACCGCTATGACGTGGTAGTGCCCGCGTGCCTGGGTGCCGGCGTGTTCCTGCTCGGCCTGCTGATCAACCATTTCGCGCCGGGGCTCGGCACCGGCGGGTGGCAAATGCTGGTCTGGGGATTCTTCATCTCCACCGTCGCCGTGTACCACGGCACCTACACGATCAATTCGCTGTCCCACGTATTCGGCCGACAACGCTACAAGACCGGCGATGGGAGCCGCAACAATGCGTGGCTTGCGCTCATCACCCTGGGCGAGGGCTGGCACAACAACCATCACCACTATCCCACGTCGGTCCGCCAGGGATTCTACTGGTGGGAATTCGACCTCACGTTCTACATGCTGAAACTCATGTCCTTCCTGGGCGTGATCTGGGATTTGAAGCCGGTGCCGCTCGCGGTGCGCGAGGGCGGCGGTAAGCGCCTCTAAGGCTCGAGCACCCGCGGCAGCGCCGCCGCGGGGTATCATTCCTCGATGCGCTCCCCTCTCAAGCCGGAGACGCTCGCGGAGCTGAAGGCGGCCGCGGGAGACGGCGGTTGGCTCGATTCCAGCGGCGATCTGTCGGCGTACACCGTCGATTTCCGGCGCTTGTACCGGGGCGCGACGCCGCTCGTGCTTCTGCCGCGCACGGTGGACCAGGTGGCACGCATCATGGCGATCTGTCACCGCGGCGACGTGGGCGTAGTCCCGCACGGCGGCAACACCGGCTACTGCGGAGGCGCGACACCCGACGAATCGAACTCGCAGATCGTCCTCGCGATGAAACGGCTCAATCGCGTGCGCCACATCGACCCCGCCAATGATTCCATGATCCTCGAAGCCGGCTGCACGCTCGCCGAGGCACACGCGGCCGCGGGGTCCCAGGATCGGATGTTCCCGTTGACCCTGGGCTCGCAGGGCACGGCCCAGATCGGTGGGAACCTGTCCACCAATGCCGGCGGAACGGCCGTCTTGCGCTACGGAATGATGCGCGATCTGGTGCTCGGCCTCGAAGTCGTGCTCGCCGATGGCCGGGTGCTCTCGGGCCTCAAGAGCCTGCGCAAGGACAACACCGGCTACGACGTGAAGTCGCTGTTCATCGGAGCCGAAGGGACTCTGGGGATCATCACGGCCGCCTGCCTGAAGTTGTTTCCGATGCCGCGCGACTCGGCCACCGCGCTCGTGGGAATCGAATCGGCGCACCGCGCCTTGGAGTTGCTCGGGCATTTGAAGCGGGCGGCGGGCGACGGGCTCACCACGTTCGAACTGATGCCGCGCTTCGCCGTCGAGCTGACGGTCGAGCACATCCCGGGAGTCGCGAATCCGCTCGACCAGGGCGCTCCATGGTATGTGCTCGCCGAACTGACCTCTCCGAATCCGCAGCAGCGTCTCGGCGAGCTGCTGAGCGATACCCTGCAGCAAGCGGCCGCGGCCGGCGTGGTGCTCGACGCCGCGATCGCGACTTCCATCGCCCGGTCGCAGGCGATGTGGAAGCTGCGCGAGTCGATCCCGGAGGCCCAGAGACGTCACGGTGCGAGCCTCAAGCACGATGTCTCCGTTCCCGTCTCGCGCATCCCGGAACTGATCGAGCGCGGCTCGGAGCTGGTTCGGCAGCTGGCACCCGAAGGAGACGTGGTGAGCTATGGACACGCCGGAGACGGCAACCTGCACTTCAACGTCAGCCAGCGGCCGGACGCGCCGGGCGATGCGTTTCTCGCCCGGGCAAAGCCTCTCGAGTCGGCGATGTACGATCTGGTCGAGAGCCTCGGCGGCAGCATCAGCGCCGAGCACGGAATCGGCCGGCTGAAAGCGCGGGAGCTGGCGGAGCGCGCCGATCCGGGCGAGCTCTCGGTGATGCACGCCGTGAAGCACGCGCTGGACCCGAAAGGCATCTTGAATCCGGGCAAGGTGTTGACATGAGACGGGAGACCCGCTGAATCGATCCATGCGCAAGCTCGAACTCCCGATCCGCACGGCTCGGCTCAACTTGCGCGAGTTCGTGCGCGGCGACTTCGGCGCCATTCACGCTTACTCGGCCGACCCGCGCGTGACCCGCTATTTGTTCTTCGGTCCGCGCGACGAGGACAGCACGGCCGAGTACCTGGACGGCCTGCTCGCCTCGCAGCGCGAAGTGCCGCGAACCCGATTCGAGCTCGCCGTCGAGGAGAGCGCCTCCGGACGGGTCATCGGCGCCTGCGATCTGTCGCTGATCGAACGCGATGTGGCCGATCTCGGGTACATGCTGGGCGCGCCCGACTGGGGCAAGGGCTTCGCCACCGAGATCGCGCTGGCGTTGCTGGATGCGGCCTTTTTCGACCTGCGCGCGCAGCGCGTCATCTCGACCGTCGACATCCACAATCGCGCCTCGATCCGGGTGCTCGAGAAAATAGGAATGCGCTGGGAGGCCGTGTTTCGCAAGCATCGGCGCGCCAAGAACCGCTGGTGGGACTGCCACCTGTACGTTCTGCCGCGCGAGGTGTGGGAAGCGTCGCGCCGCCCCGCATGAGCCCGGCCCCGCTCGAGCCCGTGCCGCTCGAGCCCGTGCCGCTTGACAGGCGCGGGCCCTATCAGTCGTCCTTGTCGGCCTGATCCTGTGCGCGAGTGCGCTCCTGCGCCCGCTTGATGACATCTTCGCTCGGCATTCCGGTATTGCGGCTGGTGCGAAGCGTCAAGAGCAGTCCCCCGATGACCGCCGCCACGATGAGCAAAACGATGATGATCTTCACTCTGCCACCCGCATCAACCCTTCCTGCGACGTGCTCGCCACCAATCGTCCATCCCTCGCGAATATGCTTCCGCGCGCGAAGCCTCGCGCGCCCGAAGCGCTGGGGCTGTCCGTGGCGTACAGGAGCCACTCGTCGACGCGCACGCTGCGATGAAACCACATGGCGTGATCGATGCTGGCCATGACGAGCTTGCGGGGCGCCGCGGGGATGCCGTGCGGCATCATCGCCGTGTCCAGCAGGTTGAAATCGGACACATAGGCCAGCAGGCACCGATGCAGCGCTTCGTCGCCGGGCAGCCGGTCGACCGCGCGAAACCAGATGTTTCTGAGCGGCTTCACGGTCTGGGGCGCCATGATGTTCGGCGGCTCCGCGGGACGAAACTCGAAAGGCCGCTTGCGCTCCAGCACCCGCCGCAGCCCCCCCGGCAAGTGCGGCAGAAATGCGCGCAAGTGGTCGTCGAGATCGGCGAGGTCCTCCGGCGGCGGAACCTCGGGCATCGGCAGCTGATGATCCAATCCGCTCTCCGCAACCTGGAACGATGCGGAGAGATTGAAGATCTGGGTACCGTGCTGGATGGCAATCACGCGGCGCGTGGAGAAATGGTTGCCGTCGCGCGCACGATCGACTTCGTAGACGATGGGCGAATTGAAGTCGCCGCGGCGCAGGAAGTAGGCGTGCAAGGAGTGCGCGTCGCGTCCCTCGACGGTCGCCGCCGCCGCCATCAGCGCCTGCCCCAGCACCTGGCCGCCGAAAACCTGGGGACTCCCGATGTCGCGGCTCTCGCCGCGGAAAAGGTCATCCTCGAGCCGCTCGAGCGTCATGACTTTGATCAGATCCTCGAGCAGCCGGTTCACGGGCGTTTCAATGCGCATCGGCCGCGTGTGAATCCGTGGCGACGCCCAGTCGCTTTTGCATGATGGGACTGGTGGTCGTGTACTGGAGGAATTGACGCTTTTCGGGATACAGATGATGCTGGATGCCGAAGGCCGCCAGTGCGGCCTCGTGAAAGCCGCTCAAGATGAGCTTCTTCTTGCCCGGATAGGTGTTGATGTCGCCGATCGCGAAAATGCCGGGCACGCTGGTCTGAAAATTCTCGGTGTTGACCCTGAGGGCCTTTTTCTCGAGCGCGAGTCCCCATTCCGCCACGGGACCGAGCTTCGGATGCAGGCCATAGAATGCCATGACGTGGTCGGCCGGAACCTGAAACGTGCTGTGCCCGTCGTTGGCCTTGATCACCGCGCCGTTGAGCTTGTCGCGCTCGCCGTGCAACGCCACGACCTGCCCCTCGACGAATTTCATCTTGCCCGCCTCCACGAGCTCGCGCATCCGCGCGACAGTGGCCGGCGCGGCGCGGAACTCGGCTCGGCGGTGCACCAGCGTGAGCGAGCGTGCCCGCCCGGCGAGCGCCACCGTCCAGTCGAGCGCCGAGTCCCCCCCGCCGCAGATCACGAGGTCCTGGCCATGGAATTCCGCCGCCGACTTGATGCGGTAGTGAAGAGTCTTGCCCTCGAATCGATCGGCGCCGTCGAGCACCAGGCGGCGCGGCTGGAAGGAGCCGACGCCCGCCGCGATCACCACGGCACCGGCGGTGAAGCGCGTGCCGAGCGACGTGGCGAGGTGGAACTTGCCGTCCGCCTGCGCCTTCAGCTCGGTCACCTCCTGACCGAGATGAAACGACGCGTGGAAGGGCTTGACCTGTTCCAGCAGACGATCGATCAGCTCCTGAGCGCCGCACACGGGGAGCGCCGGGATGTCGTAAATCGGCTTGTCCGGATAGAGCTCGGTGCATTGGCCGCCGACCTGGGCGAGCGAGTCGATGATGGCCGCGCGCATGCCGAGCAGCCCCAGTTCAAAGATTTGAAACAAGCCGACCGGCCCGGCCCCGATGATCACCGCTTCCACGGGGTTGGCGGGCGCTTCGAAAGAATCCGACATGATGAGGATGTTTCTCCGAGTGTTTTCGATATCCACTGCAAAATCGCCGGCGGATTGTAGCCGAACGGGCCAGGGAAGCGACGCGAGGCCCGGTTCGAGCCCGAAAAGACCGTCGCTCGGCAGGAACATCGACACTGGAGACGCCGGCTCAGGTCAAATCTCAGCAGATTTCGATCAAAGTCGATCAATTTCGGCGAGGATGGCAGCTGTTTATCCGCCAACATCTGCGGCGCACGCCGCATCTGCGGCCCACACGCGGCATCGGCGGCCTGCACCGCTGCCGGGTCATGCCGGAGGCAGCCGGCTCAGAATTTCGGTCGCGATCTTCCCATAGCCGCCGCTAAAATGGTGTCCACCGGACATCTTCACCGAACTGCCATCCTTGCCGGTCAATTTCGAGCAGACCGCATCGCCGTCCTGCGCGCCGTACAGACACAGGTACGGGGAGCCGTTCCAGCGCTCGAGCTCGGGCCCGGTCGGAAGACCCTGGGTGGACTCGTGCAGCCAATTGGAAAAATGAAACTGGAAATCCGCGCTGCTGCTCAAGCCTAAAAGAGCGGTGAGCCCGACCATCCGGCGCATGGCCGGCGGCAGGCGGTTGACCATGAACGGCAGAGTGTCCGCCCCCTGCGAATAGCCGACCAGGAGCGCGTGGGACTTGCCCCACAGACGCGAGTAATACTCGAGCACCCGGCCGAGGTCCTGAGCCGCACCCTCCGGCGTGCGGGGCGACCAGAAATACTTGAGCGAGTCCCAGCCGACGATCGGAATGTGATGCTTCGAGAGCGCGCGCGAAACGCCTTTGTCGAGTCCGACCCACCCCCCGTCACCCGATAGGAAGACGGCAAACCAGGGACCCGTCGCACCATCCGCAGGCACGACGGTCAACGGCAAGTCGGCAACCGGCGAGGCTTGCCGGGCGGTGGCCGACACGTGGGCCGCGCCGGTCACCTGCGCGAACGCAGCATCGAATTGCGCACTCCAGTGCCGTTCCACGGCAAATCCGTGGCCAACCTTGGGCAACAGCACGGCCTCGGCACCCATCACCTTCTCGATGAAGCTCCTCGCCGGCACCGCGGGGCAAACCTGATCCAGCTCGCCCTGCAAGGAAACCCAGTGGCTCGACAGTCGGCCGGGGATCAACTCGACGCCTTCCACCTGTCCGTGGGCATCGTGTTTCGGCGTCGACTGGACGCCTGCGCCCCTGCACACCGGCTTCGCGAGCCCGAGCTCGGTGCAGAAACCGAGGGTCATCAAGCCCTTGAAGAGTCCGTCGGGAGCCTCGGCGAGCGTCGTATACCCCAGCGTCGCCCCGGACGAGTAGCCGAGCAGCGTTGGCTGCATATAGGTCTTGAATGCCAGCTTGGATTGCAGGAAGTGGCTCAGATTTTCGAGATCCACCGCCGGAGACACGCATTTTTCCTTCGCGCGCTCGAGCTCGGCCAGGTAGTGGCTATTGTCGATGCCGGCGACCAGCGCACCCCGCGCCACGAGACGCCGGGTCATGGTGAGGACGCCGAGCGTCCACCCGCCGTCGCCCGAAAGGAACAGCACGACCTCGCGCGGCTCCCCGCGGGGACGGTACACGCTGACCTTGCCGAACCGCTCGTAGGTGAACACCTCCGAGGGCTGGATCTCCGGTGCGGCGGCCGGCACGGACGGCGACGGCGATAGAGATCCCGCGTCGCCGGG
>DASYAC010000342.1:0-10529 GCA_036501585.1 Steroidobacteraceae bacterium | reverse complement strand
GTCAATGCAGCTCACAATATCCTCGCGGCGGGACATCGCCGTCTTGCAGAAGGAATCCTCGTCCCTTGAGGGAGAGGAGGATGTCAAGTCAATCCTTCTTGCGTTGAATGCGGCGCCGGCGCGCGAAAACGCGCGCAGCGGCCGCGAAAATGGGCCCGTATCGCTCCGGTCTGATCGCACACCGTTACGTCGTAGATGCCGTGCCTCTCGCCGCGCGATGTCTCGCTCGCCGTCGCGATCAGCCGCTCTCCCAGGCTGGCAGGAGCGAGAAACTCGATGCTCGCGCCGGCCGCCACCATCGCGACGCCATGAGAGTTGCAGGCATAGGCGAACGCCGTGTCCGCCAGGGCGAACACGACGCCTCCGTGACAGATGCCGTGACCGTTCAGCATGTCGGAACGTATCCGCATCGCGAGCTGTACCGATCCGGCCGAGGCTGCCTGGACCTCGATGCCGAGGGAATGGGCGGCGCTGTCGCGCGCGTGCTGGAGCTCGACCGCGCCGCGGGCGGCATCCGGCATATCACCGCCCCGCGCGGCGGATGTCTCGCTCATGGGCAACGGCCGCGCATGCTCAACGGCCCTTGAATACCGGCGCCCGCTTCCCGGTGAACGCGGCCACACCCTCGGCATAATCCGCCGATCGCCCCAATTCGCGCTGCAGGTCGCGCTCGATATCGAGCTGTTGTTCCATGGTTCGACCCCAGCCGCCATAGATGGCCTGCTTGGTGGCGACAAGGCCCCGGGTGGGCGCCGCGGCGAATTGCCGCGCAAGCGCATCCACCGTCGAGGCCAGCTCCGCATCGTCCACGCATTGCCAGATCATGCCCCACGCAGCCGCCTGTTCGGCCGGCAGCTTCTGGCCGAGCAGCGCGAGTCCGAGCGCACGGGCATCGCCGACCAGCCGCGGCAGGCTCCACGTCCCGCCCGAATCCGGAACCAGTCCGAGCCGCGCAAACGCCTGCACGAAAGTCGCGGATCGCGCCGCGATCACGAGGTCGCAGGCCAGCGCAAGGTTGGCGCCCGCCCCGGCCGCGACGCCGTTGACGGCCGCGATCACCGGCATCGGAAGGCTGCGCAACGCGAGCACCAGCGGCTTGTAGTACTTGTCGATGGACTCGCCGAGATCGACCGCCGCGCCGCCGGGCGCGACGGCCCGGTCGCCGAGATCCTGTCCGGCGCAGAATCCTCGTCCGGCGCCGGTCAGCACCAGAACGCGCGCCCCTTCCGAGGACGCGCTCGACAGCGCGTGACGAACTTCCTCGTGCATCTTCACGTTGAAGCTGTTGAGCTTGTCAGGGCGGTTCAACGTGAGCCGCGCGATGCCGTCCTCGATGCCGAACAGGATGGTCTCAGGAGACATCGCCGTACTCCTCCCGCGTCGCGACCGGATCATTTTTCGTCATAGCTCAGCTCCAGGGAAGGCGTGGTGGGCCGGGCCTGGCAACATAGCACGAAGCCTGCGTCGACCTCCCACGGCTCGAGTGCGATGTTGTGCATCATCTCCGCCTCGCCGGCGACGATCCTCGTTCGGCAGGTGGCGCAGATGCCCGAACGGCAGGAGAACGGCAGCTCGAGTCCCGCCCGCTCCGCCGCGTCCAAGACCGAGGCGTCGGTCGGCGCCATGAAAAAGCTTCGGCGGCGCCCGTCCATGACCACCGACACGGTGGCGAGCACGTCGCGCAGGTCGGCCTCCGGCGCCGGGACGGGGGTGGCGGTCGGCGAGCCGGCCCCGGTCGGCGCGCCGGCGGCGGCCGTTTTCTCCGCCGCGCTCGGTGGCGCGGCCGCCGCGAAGCGCTCGAAGCGGATCGGCGCCTCGGCATTCAGGCGTCTCAGGGCATCACGCACCTCATCGACCATGCCCCCGGGCCCGCAGACGAAGTACTCATCCGCCGATGCGATTCCCGGAATCTCGCGCGCCATGGCCTCGACCTTGGCGGCATCGATACGGCCGTTCATGAGCGCCGCATGCTGCGGCTCGCGGCTCATCACGAAATACACCGAGAATCTGCCGATGTAGCGGTTCTTGAGAGCGAGCGTTTCCTCGAGGAACATCGTGCGCGCGGTATTGCGGTTGCCGTAGATCAGCGTGACCCGGCTGTGCGGCTCGCGCGCGAGGATATCGGTCGCCAAGGACAGCACCGGGGTGATCCCGCTGCCGGATGCAAACGCGACATAGGACCAGGTTCTCGCGGGATCCACCGCCGTGCGAAAGCGTCCGATCGGGGTGCCCACATCGAGCGTGTCGCCGGCCCGGAGCCGCCCCCCAAGCTCCCGCGACATGCGCCCGCCCGTCTGCTCCCGAACACCGAGCCGAATCACCGAGCCCCCCGGCGCGGTGACGATCGAATAGGTGCGCCGCTCCTCGACGCCGTCGATCGGACGCCGCACGGTGACGTATTGTCCGGCGTGATGCTGAAACCGCTCGCGCAACGCGGGCGGGATCGAAAGCGTCAGGCAGACGGCATCCTCGGCGGTGCGCTCCACCGACACGACCACGAGCGGATGGAAGCTCAAATGCATTTGAAGCACTCGAACGGCTCCAGGCAATCGCGGCAGCGATGCAGCGCCTTGCAGGGCGTCGAGCCGAACTCACTGGTGCATTCGGTGTGGGTCGAGCCGCATCGAGGACAGGCGATGGGCGCCCGGCTCGCCCGTCTCTCGAGCGACGCGGCCGCCGCCGGCGGGACGATGCCGTAGTCGGCCAGCTTGCGGCGCCCCTCCGGGCTGATCCAATCGCTGCTCCACGCGGGGCTGAGTATCCGGGTGATCGCAAACGGGCTCAAGCCGGCGGTCTCGAGCGCATCGCGCACCAGCAACTCGATGTGCTCGGTGGCGGGGCATCCGGTGTAGGTCGGAGAAAGTCCGACTCCGAGCACGCCATCGGGCCGCACCTGCGCGAAGCGGACGATGCCGAGGTCGACGATGCTGAGCGCGGGCAACTCCGGGTCCTCCACCTGCGCGAGGGCTCGCCATGCGGCGGCGGAGCGGCTCTCCGTGTCGGGCGTCGATGGGGCGTCCGGCGCCGGCCGGCGCTCGGCGGTCGTCGAGGCCGCGCTCACCACTGCGCCCCCGGATAGGCCCGCTGCAGATACTGCATCTCGGTGAGGATGTAGCCGAGATGCTCGCTGTGCTCGCCGCGCTTGCCGAACCACGAATAGGGAACATCCCGGGGCCGCTCGAGCGTCGCCTCGGCGAGAATCTCATCGATGCGCGCCGACCAGGCGGCGCGCAGCTCGGCGAGACGCGGCGCGATGCCGCGCGCCGCCATGTCGCGGTCCAGCTCGTCCTCTTCGAAGAGCTCGGCCGTGTAGCGCCACAGCCGCTCGAGCGAGGACTGCACCCGCGCGTGGCTCTCCGGTGTACCGTCTCCCAGGCGCACCAGCCAGCTCGAGCTGTATCGAAGGTGATAGCGGGTTTCCTTCACGGCTTTCGCCGCGATGGCCGCGAGGCGCTCGTCCGCCGAATTCGCCAGCCGCTCGTAGAGCGCGAGCTGGAACGCGTCGACCAGCACCTGGCGCACGATCGTGTCGCCGAAGTCCCCGTTGGGCTGCTCGACGAGCGTGGGATTGAGATACTCGCCCTGCTCGCGGAGAAAGGCGAGATCGTCTTCCGTGCGGCCCCGGCCCTCGGCCTCGCCCGCATAGCTCAGCAACAGCCGGGCCTGTCCGATCAGGTCGAGCGCCACGTTGGCGAGCCCCAGATCCTCCTCGAGCACGGGAGCATGTCCGACCCACTCCCCGAGCCGTTGCCCGAGAATCAAGCCGAGATCGCCGAGCCGCAGGGCGTAGCGGCAGAGCGGCGGCATGCCGCCGAGCGCGCCGGCGTCGGGCGGCTGCGCCATGCCGGCCTCGCCGCTCATAACCGCCGTGACGGCCTCGCTGCTCATAGCGTCTTCACCTCGTCGGGAATGTCGTAAAAGGTCGGATGGCGATAGACCTTGTCGCGCGCCGGCTCGAACAGCGCCTCCGCCTCTTGCGGATCGGAGGCGGCGATATCCGAGGAACGCACCACCCAGATGCTGACGCCCTCCTGCCGCCGCGTGTACAAGTCGCGCGCGTGTTCGATGGCCATCCGCGCGTCCGTCGCGTGCAGGCTTCCCACGTGCTTGTGATCGAGACCGCCTCGCGCCCGGATGAATACTTCGTACAGCGGCCATTCCCGGCTCACGGCCGAGCTCGAGCCCGCGCCTTCCTTGGAAACCTGCTCCGGCGGGGTGGTGCCGCTCATGCTGCGCAACTCTCGGCACGGCGGCGCTGCTTGTCCGCGTAGGCGCTCGCCGCCTCGCGCACCCACGCGCCTTGCGCCCACGCGCGGCGGCGCTCCGCCAACCTCTCGACGTTGCACGGACCGTTGCCCTTCAGCACGCGCTCGAACTCGTTCCAGTCGATGGCGCCGAACTCGTGGCGCTGCGCCCCGGCGTTCCAGCGCAGCTCCGGATCGGGCACGGAGATCCCGAGGAACTTCGCCTGCGGCACCGTGAAGTCGACGAATTTCTGGCGCAGCTCGTCGTTCGAAAAGCGCTTGATCTTCCAGCGCTGCGAATCGGAGCTGTGGGTGGACGTCGCATCCGGCGGACCGAACATCATGAGCGCCGGCCACCACCATCGGTCGAGGGCCTCCTGCGCCATGCGCTTCTGACCCGCACTGCCGCGGCAGAGCTGGAGCATGATGTCGTAACCCTGCCGCTGATGGAAACTCTCCTCGCGGCAGACCCGCACCATGGCGCGCGCATAGGGACCGTACGAGCAGCGGCACAGCGGTATTTGATTCATGATCGCCGCCCCGTCGACCAGCCAGCCGATGGCGCCGACATCCGCCCAGGTGGGCGTCGGGTAGTTGAAGATGCTCGAGTATTTGGCCTTGCCCGACAGGAGCTGCTCGATCATCTGGTCGCGCGTGATCCCCAGGGTCTCGGCGGCGCTGTAGAGATACGCGCCATGGCCGCCTTCGTCCTGCACCTTGGCGATGAGAATGGACTTGCGCTTCAAGGTCGGAGCGCGGGTGATCCAGTTTCCCTCGGGCAGCATGCCGACGATTTCCGAATGAGCGTGCTGGGAGATTTGCCGGATCAGGGTCGCGCGATAGCGCGCGGGCATCCAGTCCTTGGGCTCGATCTTCTCCTCACGGTCGACTCGCGCCTGGAAGCGGCGCTCGAGCGCCGCCTCGTCCGCCGGCGACACCGGATCCGCTGCCTGAACATCCAGCCCTTGTGTGTACATGCGACTCCACCCCGACGGCTCGCCGAGCGCCGGGACGGCGCCCATATGCTGCCGATCGTGACACAGAAATTTACACAAATCAAATTTTCTTGTGTCATTTGAAAAGTGCGCGATATACACTGCGGGACCATGCCCACCCGCTCCTCTTCCGCCGTCGCCGCCGACCTCGTCGGGCGCTTCCGCCGCCAGCGTCCGCTGCGTGCCGGCTCCCTGATAGTGACCATCTTCGGGGACTCCATCATGCCGCGCGGCGGCGCGATCGCGCTCGGCAGCCTCATCCCGCTCGCATCCCTCTTCGGGCTCAATGAACGGCTGATACGCACGGCCACCGCACGCCTCGCGCAGGAGGGATGGCTGGCGGCGCGCCGTGTCGGCAAGCGCAGCGAATACCGGCTGTCGAGCGGCGGCCGGGAACGTTTCGCCGAGGCCACGGAGCGCATTTACGGCGATCCCGCCAACGAGGGTTCGGGACGCTGGACCTTGATCGTGCTGCCCCCGATGCCCGTGGCGCAGCGCCGTAGGCTCCGCCAGGAGCTCGCGTGGCAGGGCTTCGGCGCGCTCGGCAACGGCGTGTTCGCGCACCCGCAACTTCCGGCCCGGGCGCTTGCCTGGCAGATTCGCGAGGCGAACCTCCCGGACCGGACGCTGGTGTTCGAGGCCGATCTTGCCTCTCCCGCGACGCCCGCGCCGCTGGTGAAGCTCGGCTGGGATCTCGAGGAGCTCGCCAAGCGTTATCAGCGTTTCGTGGTGCGCTTCGGCCTCGTCGAGGCCGCGCTCGATCCGCGGCTCGAGCCGCGGATCGGTTTCATCGTGCGCACGCTCCTGATCCACGAATATCGGCGCCTGCACCTGCGCGACCCCTTGCTGCCCGCCCGATTGCTGCCGGCGGACTGGCCCGGGCTCAAGGCGGCCGAGATCTGCCGCTCGATTTACGCGCGAGTATTCGCGGCCTCGGAAACCCACCTCTCGGCGGTCGCCGCGCAACTCGACGGCGCGCTGCCCCCCGCCGACGCTTCCATCCTCCGGCGCTTCGGCGGTTTCGCGGCCGACGCTCGGGGCTGAACCCGTTCCGGTAGAATCTGCCGGATGACCGCCGCCGACCCGCCTCGCCGCAACGGGGCCCTCGCCTTCATCTTCGTCACCGTTCTCATCGACATGCTGGCCTTCGGCATGATCATTCCCGTGCTCCCCATCCTGGTTCAGGACTTCGTGGGCGGCGATGCCGTCCGCGGCGCAGAGGTGTATGGGTTGTTCGGGACCGCCTGGGCGCTGATGCAGCTCATTTTCTCGCCGGTGCAAGGGTCGCTGTCGGACCGCTTCGGCCGGCGGGTCGTGATCCTCATTTCCTGCACCGGCTTGGGATTGGACTTCGTGCTCATGGCGCTCGCCCCGAACCTCTGGTGGCTGTTGCTCGGACGCGTGATTTCGGGAATCTGCGCCGCGAGCTTCAGCGCCTCGGCCGCCTACATCGCGGACGTGACGCCTGCCGAGAAGCGCGCCGCCGCCTTCGGCATCATCGGCGCCGCCTTCGGGGTGGGATTCGTGTTCGGCCCCGCCATCGGCGGATTGCTCGGCGCGATCTCGCCGCGCTTGCCGTTCTGGGCATCCGCGTCCATGGCGCTGGCGAATGTGTGCTGGGGCTTGTTCGTGCTGCCCGAATCGCTGCCCGCGGAAAGGCGCGTACCGTTCTCTTGGAAGAAAGCGAACCCGCTCGGCGCGTTGAGGCTCCTGCGCTCCCACCCGACGCTCGCCGGTCTCGCCGCGAGCTTCTTTTTGATGAACCTCGCCCACGTCGTGCTGCCTAGCACCACGGTGCTCTACCTGCACTATCGCTACGCCTGGGACACGCGCGCCGTGGGAACGCTCCTCGCAGGCGTCGGCATTTCCTCGCTGCTCGTACAGGGATTTCTGGTCAAGCCGGCGGTGCGATGGCTGCAGGAGCGGCGCGCCCTGGCGGCCGGTTTGTCGTTCGGCGCGGCAGGCTTTGCGATCTACGGACTCGCACCGACCGGTGCCATCCTGTGGCTGGGTGTCCCCGTGATGGCGATCTGGGGTATCGCGACTCCCTCGATGCAAACGCTGATGACACGGCTGGTGGACGGTACCGAACAGGGACAACTGCAAGGGGCGCTCGCGAGCCTCATCGGCTTGGCGAGTCTCATCGGTCCGACGGTCTTTACCCAGATCTTTGCCGTATCCATCGACTCACGCTCGGGATGGCACCTGCCGGGCGCGCCATTTTTCCTGGCCTCCGCGCTGGTGATCGCCGCCATGCTCGTGGCTTGGCGCACGACGCGGCCGCCCAGGATGCGCGCCGCGGCCGAGGCGGCCTGAACCCTGGCCGGAGTACGGCTACTCCTCGCCCCACCTCTCCAGGGAGGCCACCACGTGAGCGAGAAAGGCGTTCGCCTGGAAGGCATCGAGCGCGCGATGATCGATGCTGAGCGTGAGGTAGCACATGGTCCGGATCCCGATGGACTCGGCGCCGTCCGACTCCAGCACGCACACTCGACGCTCGACTTTGCCGACGCCCAGAATCGCCACCTGCGGCTGATTGATGACGATGGGCGCCGCGAGCAGGCTCCCGCTCACTCCGTGGTTCGACAGAGTGAACGTACCGCCGCGTACCTCCTGCGGCGTGAGCTTCCCCGTCCGGGCGGCCGAGACCAGCCTCTGGAGCTCGGCAGCGATCTGTCCCAAGGTGAGATTCTGGGCCGCGCGGATCACGGGCACGATGAGCCCCTCGTTGCCGAGCGCCGTCCCTACGCCGATGTTGGCGTCGGCGTGCAGCTCGAGCGCGTCCTCGTGATAGGTCGCGTTCACCGATGGATTCGCGGCCAATGCCCGCGCGCAGGCGGCGACGAAATAGGCGGTGAACGTCAGCCGCTCTCCGCGGCGCTCGTATTCCGCAGCGTGCCGCAATCGGTGCGCCTGGACCCGTGTGAGATCCGCCTCGAACAGCGTCGTCACGTGCGGCGAATCGCGAAGGCTTCGCACCATGTGCTCCGCCACCCGGCGGCGGATCGGCGTGTGGGGCACGCGCCCCGGCCCCGGGGCGGGCTTCGCGGCCAGACGGCGCGCAACGTCCTGCGCGGTGATCCGGCCGTTGCGGCCGCTGCCGCGAACGTCGGCGGCGGTGAGCGCATTTTCGCTCAGCAGCCGGCGCACCGCCGGACTCAACAGCTGCCGCCCGTCGTCCGCGGTCGCGGAGCCCAGGCTCGGCGTCGCCGCCCCCGCGGTCACCGAGCCCACGCCCGGCGCCGCAGCTGCCCCCGCGGTCATGGAGCCCACGCCCGGCGCCGCGGCTGCCCCCGCGGTCGCGGAATCCACGCCCAGCGTCGCGGCTGCCCCCGCGGTCGCCGGCGCGGGCGAACCGCCGGCATCGGCCGCTGCGCCATTTTGCGCGCCGCCGCCCGCCTCGGTCCTCACGCGCGCGAGGAGCTGGCCAGGCAGCACCTCCTCGTTCGGTTGCTTCAGGATTTCCACCAGCACGCCGCTCGCGGGCGAGGGGATCTCGACCGTCACCTTGTCGGTCTCGAGCTCGAGCAGCGGCTCGTCTTTGAGAATGCTCTCGCCCGCCGTCTTGCACCACTTGAGGATCGTGGCCTTGGTGCCCTCCTCGTTCTGCGGCGCCATCACCTCTGCGAGGCTTGCCACGGTCAGACCGCAACCAAGCCGGAGAGGGTCGCGGCGATCGAGTCCACGTTCGGCAGCACGGCCTCCAGCAGTACCGGACTGTGGGGGCTCGGGACATCGGGCATGGCGAGGCGCTCGATGGGCGCGTCGAGATCGAAGAACGCTTCCTTCGCGAGCACGGCCGCGATCTCGGCGCCGAAGCCGGCGGTCATGGTGTCCTCGTGGACGATCAGGCAGCGCCGCGTCTTGCGCACCGACTCGAGCGTCGTCTCTCGATCCCACGGCGACAGCGTTCGCAAATCGATGAGGTCGGCCGAGACTTTCGTGCGCTGAATCGCCAGCTCGCAGCGCTCGACCATGGCGCCCCAGGTGACCACGGTGACGGCATCGCCGCGTTGGAGGAGCGTCGCCTTGCCGAATTTGACCACGAACTCATCGCCCGGGTACGCGCGCCGCGCCGACGCGGAGTCGAGGAGCGATCGATGCTCGAAGAATATCGTCGGGTCGTTGCCGCGGAGAGCCTCCCGCAGCAGCCCGACCGCATCCTCGGCGTTGGACGGCATGGCGACGCGCCAGCCCAATCCGTGTATCCACTGCACTTCGTTCGACTGGCTGTGCCACGGGTCGCCGCACTTGAAAAAGCCGCCCGGTATGCGCACCACCATGGGAGCCGCGAATCGATTGGCGGTCCGCCAGCGCATCGTGCCGCAGTCGTTGAGCTGCTCCGCGGCCGGATCGGCGTACTTGCGGAATTGGATCTCGGGCACCGGCATCAAACCCGCCGCGGCCATGCCCACGGCCCGGCCGATGATGCCCTCTTCCGACAGGCTGGTGTCGAAGACCCGCTCGATGCCGAATTTCTCCTGCAATCCGAGCGTGGCGGCGTGCACGCCTCCCTTCTGGCCCACGTCCTCGCCGAACACCACCACGCGAGGGTTCACCTCGAGCTCGTGTTCCAGCGTGCGGCGTACTGCGGTGACCAGATTGATCCGGGGACCCTGCGCGGCCGGATGCTCGGACCCGGTGCGCGGCATCCAGCCGTCGGGCCGGATTCCGCCCTGGGTTTGCAGCTCGATCGAACCGTCGTCGGCGAGCTCCGTGAACAGGTAGCGCTTGACACGCGCGCGGTCGGGCGGTGAGCGCCGCTCGATTCTCGCCTGCGCCTCGGCGACCAGCGCGCCCGCGTGCCTCACCTCGGCGTCCCAGTCCTCGGCCGACAGATACTTGGGTACGAGCTGCGCCCGCAGGCGGCCCCACGGATCGCGCTCCTGCTCCGCGGCAATGGCAGCCGCCCCCTTGTACGTCTGGGTGTCCTGCCCGGAGTGCCCGGACAAGCGCGGCACCGTCAGACGCAGGAGCGCCGGTCCCTCGCCGGCACGCACCCCGTCGACCGCGTCGCGGATCAGCCGCGCCGCCGACAAGGGGTCGGAGCCGTCGCCGTCGAGGACCCGCAATCCGCGGAACGAGGCCAGATTGCGCGCGATGTTGCCGCCCGGCGTTTGCCGATGCGTCGGCACGGAGATCCCGAACCCGTTGTCCTCGATGAAGAACAGCAAGGGGAGATGTTCGGTCGTTGCGATATTGAGCGCGGCCCAGAAGCCATTCGTCGCGGTCGAGGCGTCGCCTCCATGGGCGACTGCGATGCTGCGCGTCGCGCGCGTATCGGCGAGCG
>DASYAC010000341.1:0-14566 GCA_036501585.1 Steroidobacteraceae bacterium | reverse complement strand
AGAAGAGCTCCATGACGGCCTTGTCGCGCGCGGACAGCGCATCCTCGGCCCGGAACGCCAGGAGCCGGCCCATCTGGTCCGCATCCAACGTGGTCGGCAGCCGCTTCTTGGTCTTGGGCGCGCGCACGTCCTCTCCCGGATTCGACGTGCAGCAGCCCTCGCGCATCAGAAACTCGTAGAAGGTACGAACCGCGGACAGGCGGCGCTGAATGCTGCGCGCGGCGAGGCCCCCGGCATGCCCCGCGGCCGCGAACGTGCGCACCTGGGCGTTGCCGAGCGCGCTCCATCGCGCGATCTTGCGCGTCTCGCAAAAGCGCTCGAGCTCCCGCAAGTCATGAAGATAAGCGGTCAGCGTATGGCCGCTCATCCGGCGTTCGTGCGTGAGGTGGGAGGCGAAGCGCTCGATCCAGCCGTGCTCTGTCGAATTCAACGAAACCTCGATCCGAGCGGCGCCCGTCGGTGCTCAGCGCATCAATGCGTATCAGCGCGTCAATCGGTATCAGCGCGTCAACGCGTAGGTGACGAGCTCGCCGATGCGCGACAGGAATTCGGTGCTCATGCCCGGATGGAATCGCTCCGCATCGCTCGCGCCGATCGCCAGAAGTCCGAGGGCGCCTTTCACGCCCAGGGGGGTGAGCGCGACCGAGCCGATCTCCACGGAGTCCTTGCCGAACAAATAATCGCGCTGCGCATCGCGGACCTGCCCGCATCGGGGCTTCCCGGACTGCAGGAGCGACTCGAAACTCTTCATCTCCGGATCCGCCGCTTCGGCGTTCCTCAGGAACCGGCCGTGCTCGGTGAGCGTGCGGGCCGCCTCCATGAACAGCACCATGACCGAGTTCCTCGCGTCGAAGTCCTCGCGCAGACTCGTTTCGATCGCGCTCACCGTCCCGGGCAGCGTGTGGGCGCGGATCAGCCGCTGGGTCAGACGGTGGATGCGGTCGGCGAGACCGTCGTTGGCGCGCGCCACGTCCACCAGCTCCTTCAGCTTGCGCTCGAGCGTCTGGTTGCGTTCGCGCAGCACTTCCACCTGGCGCTCGACCAGGCTCACGGTGGCGCCGGCGTCGCGCAGATGCGGCAGGCGAAGCTTGGCGAGCAACGCGCCGTTGCGTTCGAAGAAGTCCGGACAGCTCTGCAGATACTCCGCGACGCTTGCGTCATTGAGCGCGTCCGGTTTGATGCCGCGTGCGTGACTCTGTGTCATTGATCTACCCCCGATGATGTCCCGTTGAATCTAAATATCGATGATGCCGGTAAAGACGGTCGCGGCGGGCCCGGTGAGCCAAACATGCTCCCCGGGTCCGAGCCACGATACATGGGCCGTGCCGCCGGGCAAATCGACCCGCACGTCCGCCTCCAGAAGTCCTTGTTGCCGCCCGACGGCGGCCGCCGCGCAGGCGCCCGTGCCGCAGGCCAGGGTCTCGCCGACGCCCCGCTCGAACACGCGCAGGCCGATGTGCCGGCGGTCCACGATCTGCATGAATCCCACGTTGGTGCGCCGTGGAAAGCGCCGGTGGCGCTCTATGAACGGGCCGAGATGCTCGACCGGCGCGCTCCTCACGTCATGGACCTTCAGGACCGCGTGCGGATTTCCCATCGATACCGCGCCGTAATCCACCGTCTCGCCCTCGACGTCGAGCGAGTAGCTCGACGCCTCGGCGGGCGCGTCCATCGGCAGCGAGCGGGGATCGAAATCGGGCGCGCCCATGTCCACCGATATCAGGCCGTCGTGCCGCACGCGAGCGTGAACGGTTCCTCCCGCGCTTTCCATGGAGATGTCGCGTCCGAGCTCGGGGGCTCTGGCGTAGAGCAGCGCCGCGATGCATCGCGCCCCGTTGCCGCATTGCTCCACTTCGCCGCCGTCGGCGTTGAAGATGCGGTAGCTCGCCCGATGAGCCGGGTCGCGCGGAGCCTCGAGCATCAGCGCCTGGTCGAATCCGACGCCGAGGTGCCGGTCGGCGAGGGCGCGCAACTTGCCGGAATCGAGGCACGCACCGGCGTCTTTGGGGGCGTCGAAGACGACGAAATCGTTTCCGAGGCCCTGCATCTTCGTGAACTCGATGCGCATGGTGGGCGAGCATAGCCGATGCGGTTGCGCTAGTCTTGTTCCGGTCGATAACAACAAGGCCGGGGGATTATGCGCCATGTAATGGTTCTGAATGCCAAGGGCGGGTGCGGCAAGAGCACGCTCGCCACGAACATCGCGGTGTATTTCGCCAGAGAGGGGCGCGAGGTCTCGATCGCCGATTACGATCCGCAGCGTACCAGTCTCGATTGGCTCGCGGTCCGTCCGGCGGATCTGCCCAAGATTTCCGGCGTGCCGGCCTACGAAGAGGGATTGCGCAATGTCGCCCGCTCGACCGAGGTGCTGGTCATCGACGCACCGGCGCGCGTGCATGGCACCGAGCTGAACGAGCTCGTCCGGCGCGCCGAGACCATCCTGGTCCCGGTTCTGCCGTCGACGATCGACATCAAGGCCTGCGGCCACTTCATGACGGAGCTCCTGGAGCTCGGCAAAGTGTCCCGCAAACAGGCTCGTCTGGCGGTCATCGCCAATCGCGTGCGCGAATACACGTTGATTTTCGAGGAGCTCGACCAGTACCTCGGGAAGCTCAAGGTCCCTTATCTCGCGAGCCTGCGCGAGGCTCAGAACTACGTGCGGGCGTACGCGCGGGGCATGGGGGTGCTGGAGCTCCCCGAGTATCTCGCATGGCCCGATTGGAAGCAGTGGGAACCGATCATGGAGTGGCTCGACAGCAAGCGGAGTCAGCCGTAGCGTGCCGTGCGCGTCAGAGTCTCGAAGTCCGGGCGGAATTTCAGCGTCGAACGGGACCAATCGGTGCTCGACGCGGCGCTGCGGGCGGGACTGAACCTTCCGCATAGCTGCAAGAGCGGCAACTGCGGATCCTGCCGCGCCCGGCTTCTCGGGGGCAAGGTGCGGTATCCGAACGGGCCTCCGCTCGGCATTTCCGACGCCGAGATTGCCGACGGGCTCGTTCTCTTGTGCCAGGCCAGGGCCGGGACCGATTTATCGATCGAGATCTTCGAGGCGGCCGTGCCCGAGGAAGCGCTCGTCAAGCGCCTGCCGGGCCGCATCGAGCGCATCGTGCCGCTGGCCCACGACGTGCTCGCGGTGTACTTGAAGCTGCCCGTCGCCGAGCCCTTCGATTTCAAGCCCGGGCAATACCTCGATGTGCTGTTGTCCAAGGGACGGCGCCGCAGCTTCTCGATCGCCTCCCCGCCGCATGACTCACGGCTCCTCGAGCTGCACGTCCGGCTCGCCGCCGGCGGCGAGTTCACCGAACCTCTGTTCGCCGGGCGCATGGCGGGTGCGCTGCTCAACATCGAAGGGCCGCTCGGACATTTCGTCTACCGTGAGTCCGCGAGCGGCGAAGCGGCGCCGCCCATGCTCCTGGTCGGCGGCGGCACGGGATTGGCGCCGCTGATGAGCATCCTGCGGCACGTCACGGAGACGGGTATCGCGCGCGACCTGACGCTCTACTGGGGCGTGCGCGCCGAGCGCGACCTGTACGCGCATGCGGCGCTCGAGAGCCTGGCGCGGCGCGTGCCGGGCTTTCGCTACGTGCCCGTGCTCTCCGAGCCCTCGGCGGCCTGGGAAGGGCCCTCGGGATTCGTGCACGAGGCGGTGCTCGCCCAGGTGGCCGACCTCGCGCGTCACGACGTGTATGCCAGCGGGCCGCCGGCGATGATCGAGGCCGTGCGCCGGGAATTCGCTGCGCGCGGCGTCGACTCTTCGCGCCTCTGGTTCGATTCCTTCGATTACGCGCCCGACACGGTGGACCGCCATCGAACCAGGGCCGACACCAAGTCTTGATCTTCGGCCGAAGCTGCGCGCACGACCGGCGCCCGGAGTCCCGCTTGACGCAGGATGTCGGCGACGCGCGCGCTCGGTACCAGCCAATGCGCGGCGTCGAAATGCCGGCGCAACGCCGGTGTCGCGAGCGTCAGGAGATTGTTCCCGATCTCCGCGCTGGTCGCTGTGACCACCTGGATCTCGCGCTGCTCGAAGCGCGACTCCAGGGCGCGCAGATCGGCCGCCCCGGGCGACGGGCACTCGCGCCGATACACCTCGGCCAGGGTCAACGCCGCGCCGCGCCGCGCGAGCTCCTGCTCCAAGAGCTCGCGGCCTCCCTGACCCTTGATGAGCAATACCCGTTGGCCCGCGACCGATGCCAGCTTGGGGTGGCGCAACAGGCTTTCCGAGTCGAAGCCCTCGGGGGGCTGAACTGACACGCGATAACCTGCCTGATTCAATGCGCGCGCCGTCGCCGGGCCGATGGCGGCGAGCGGCAGGTCGCGTTGCTCTCCGAGCAGGGCGGCGCCGTACCTGACCGCGTTGGCGCTCGCGAAGATGATGAGATCGAAGGCGCCGAGCGCGCCGAGCCTCGCGGCCCAGGCACGCTTATCGTCGAGCGGCCGGAGGTCGATGGCGGGAAAGCGGCTGACGGAGGCGCCTTCGGCCTCGAACAGCCGGCAGAGCGGCCCCGCCTGATGCGACGGCCGGGTGATCAGTACGCCGATGCCGTCGAGCGGTAGCAAGAGCGACCCTCGAGCCTCAGGGCTCAGGCGCGCGCCAGGCGTTCGAGCAGCTCGCCTGCGCCCGCCGCCAGCACCCGCTCGGCCAGCCGATCACCCAGCTCCCCGGCATCCGCGGCACTGCCGGAGATGCAGTCCCTGATGAGCCTCGAGCCGTCGGGTTCTGCCACCAATCCTCGCAAGGTCAGGCGGCCGCCGGCCGCGAGCTCGGCGAAGGCCGCGATCGGCGACTGGCAACTGCCGCCGAGGCGCCGCGCGAAGGCGCGTTCGGCACTCACCGCGGCGTGGGCCGCCGGATCGTTGAGCGCTTGCACCGCCGCGCGGGCGGCCGCATCGTCCGTGCGGCATTCGATGCCGATGACCCCCTGGCCCACTGCCGGCAGCGAAACGCTCGGGTCGAGCAAGCTCCCGATGCGCGCCTCGAGGCCGAGACGCGCCAGGCCGGCGGCGGCGAGCACGATGGCGTCGAGCTCGCGGTCGTCCAGACGCTTGAGCCGCGTATCGACGTTGCCGCGCAACGGGATGATGTCGAGGTCCGGCCGCGAGGCCAGAAGCTGCGCCCGGCGGCGCAAGCTCGAGGTGCCGAGCCGCGCGCCCCGCGGCAGCTCACCGAGGCTCCGCGCGCCGCGCGCGATCAACGCATCGCGGGGATCGGCGCGCGGTAACATCGCCGGGAGCGTCATTCCGGCGGGCAGATCGCCCGGCACGTCCTTCATGGAATGAACGGCGAGATGGGCGCGCCCATCCTCGAGCGCCGCCTCCAGCTCCTTGATGAACAGCCCCTTGCCGCCGATCGCGGCAAGGCTGCGGTCGAGGATTTGATCGCCCTTCGTGGACATCGGCAACAGCTCGACGCGAAGGCCCGGGTGCGCGCCCCGCAACAGCGCCGCCACGTGCTCCGCCTGCCAGAGCGCCAGCTTGCTCATGCGCGTCGCGATCACGAGCCCCGTCGGGGTGGTCATTGAGGTGCGGTCACTTGGGCGCGGTCATTGGCGGGCGAGCCTGCTTGTTCCCGGGAAACAGCGCCGATGCGAGCCGATAGACCGCCGAGATGTCCTCGTCCCCGTAGCCCTGGACGATCAATTGAGCGTACTGCCGAAGCGTCGACTCGACCACCGGCAACTCGGCGCCGCGCTTGGCCGCCATATCGCGGCAGATGCGCAGATCCTTCGCGTGCAGCCGCACTTTGAAGCCGGCCGGGAAACTGTTCTTCGCCATGAACGGCGCGCGATTCACGAAGTACCAGCTCGAGCCCGCCCCCTTGCCCAGGGTCTCGATGAGCCGATCGAGCGGCAGCCCTTCGGCGTGCGCGAACGCCATCGCCTCACCGACTGCCTGGATGATGCCGGCGCACATGATCTGATTGGTTGCCTTCGCCGCCTGCCCCGCGCCGCTCGGACCGAAGTACGTGATGGTCTTGCCCAATTTCTCGAGCACCGGCAGGGCTTGCTCGAAGTGCTGCTCATCGCCCCCCACCATGATGGCGAGCGTTGCCGCACGCGCGCCCTCGACGCCGCCGCTCACCGGGCAATCGAGAAATCCGACGCCCAGCGGCACGAGCAGCTCATGCATGTCGCGGGCGGTTCCCGCACCCACCGTGGAGCAATCCATCACGATCATGCGCGGACTCAAGCCCGGCTCCAGGGCGGCGACGACCGCGCGCACGTCATCGTCGGCCGATACACAGATGACGACCGCCTCGCAATTTGCCGCAAGCTCGGCCAAGTCCTTGAAGGCATGGCACTTGAGCTCCTTGGCGAGCTCCGCCGCCTTGTCGCCGGTGCGGTTCCACACACCGTTCAGGAGGCCCGCGCGATGCAGGCTTCGAGCCATGTGCGTACCCATGGCGCCGAGTCCGACGAAACCGGTTTGCATTGGAGAGACCCCGAGAAATGGATAAACGCCCGAATCAGGGCCCTAGCCTAAGGCTTTACGGCGCACGCGGCAAAAGCAGCCCAGGCGGGAGCGGCAACTCGGCCGCGGGGAAGAATCTACTGTACGGGCGCGGCGGCCATCGCGGCCTCAGGTGGCGCCGTTGCAGCTCTCATCGATGTCGCGCTTGGCATTGAGACGCTCGGAGTCGATCTCCTCGGAGGTCAAATACTGGCGCTCGCCGTTCTCGCCCGTCTTGTACAGGCGCCGGCCTTCGATGAGCGTCTTGTAGCGCGCTTGCGCGTCGGCGCATTGCTTGTCGCGCGCCTGCGCGACGTCGCTGTCGACCGCCTTTTTGATGTCGCTGGCGTTCGGCGAAGAGGGGGTCGAGGCCGGCCGGTCGGTGGACGCGGTGTTGCTCGTGTGGGCGGCGGCATGAGTGCCCAGCAGTTCGACCACTTCGGCATGCACACCGTTGGGCGGGTTGTCGCCGTACTGAACTTTTCCCTGGGCGTCAGTCCACTTGTAGACCACCGCGGAGGCCATCGCCGACCAGCCCATCAACAGCGCGCACAACAAAACGCGTTTCATTGAGAGATCCTCATTTGCGAACTACAGGGCGCGCGTACCCGCCTCTCCCGTGCGAATACGCACCGCCTGGCCGAGATCCAATACGAAAATCTTGCCATCGCCGATTTTACCCGTGCGCGCGGTCTCGATGATCGCTTCCTGAACCCGTTCCACCTGGTCGTCGTCCACGGCCAGCTCCAGCTTTACCTTGGGCAGGAAATCCACGACGTATTCCGCGCCACGGTAGAGCTCAGTGTGGCCTTTTTGGCGGCCAAAACCCTTGACCTCTGTCACGGTAATGCCCTGTATACCCACCTCCGCCAGTGCGGAACGAACATCGTCGAGCTTGAAGGGCTTGATGATGGCAATGACCATTTTCATACCAGTGACTCCTCCTAATCGGCCAAGGATGCAGCCTAGCAACGCAAAATGCACGGATCGTTGCGATGCGGAATGCTGCAATGCATCATGGAGCGCTTTATGTTTCTGTTGTATAACGGGCACGGCATCTTGCGCCGGCGGAATGTAAAAAACGGTGCGGGTCCTTTTTAGGAACCCGCACCGGCGGGATTTCGCACCGACGGGGGAGTTGGCTGGCTTGCCGGCGCGAGATGCTCCAAAAACGTTTCAAAATCGTCAATCGGCTCGCTCATCGGCAAGCTCGAGTCCACTCCTGAAGACCTCCTAGATCGCGTCCGGTCCGGTCTCGCCGGTGCGCACGCGCAACGCCTGCTCGAGATCCAGTATCCAGACTTTTCCGTCACCCGTTTTCCCTGTCCTCGCGACGTTACAGACTGCCTCCATGACCTGTTCCGCGATCGAGTCATCCACGGCAAGCTCTATCTTGGCCTTGGGCAGGAAATCGATCCGATATTCCGCGCCTCGATAGATCTCCGTATGTCCGCGTTGACGGCCGTAACCATGGACCTCCGTGACCGTCACACCTTGAATTCCGATATCCGCAACGGCCTGTCGAACCTCGTCCAACTTGAACGGCTTGATGACGGCGGTGATCAGCTTCATGCATTTATCCCCGCTTGCAGCGCTTTATTGGACGGCCTCCGGCACCCGCTCGGCGTACTATTGCCCTGACCGATGCAGCTTCCATGCCAGCGCCCCCCTTAACGGGGATCAATGGCTTGCGTCGAGTGATTGGGTCGCGCGCATCGTTTTGGCGCGCCCGCCCCGCGCTCGTGCGTTATCTGAGTGCGAATGGGGCGTTGAAACGGCGGTTTCGGAGGATAGGCAATGAGCTTCATGAATTCTTCGGCCTTGGACGATCTGGCGCGACGGCTGGCGGAGGCCATCCCTCCCTCCATCCGCAATCTGGGACAGGATCTCGAGAGCAACTTCAAGGCGGTGCTGCAAGCGCAATTGGCCAGGCTCGACTTGGTGAGCCGCACGGAATTCGACGTGCAGACGGCGCTCCTGAAGCGCACCCAGTCGGCGTTGACGGCCATGGAGCAGCGCTTGAAAGACCTGGAGGCGAAGCTCGCAACGCCGCCGTAGCGGAGCGCGCCGCGTGGCGGAACCTGGTGCCGCGCGCTGCCTGAGCATCGCCTTGAGCCGCGCCCCAGCCGGCCTCAAGGCCCCTCCCGTGCGGGTGGAAGTGCATATCGGATCGGGTCTCCCGGCATTCGCTCTGGTGGGATTGCCGGAAGCCGTGGTGCGCGAGAGCCGCGAGCGGGTCCGCTCCGCGCTCCTCACCTCGGGCTTCCAGTTTCCCGCGGGACGAATCACCGTCAATCTCGCGCCGGCCGATCTGCCCAAGGAAGGAGGCCGTTTCGATCTGCCGATCGCACTCGGGATCCTCGCGGCCAGCGATCAGCTGCCGGCGCGGGCGCTGAGGAATCGCGAGTTCTACGGCGAGCTCGCGCTGTCCGGAGAGCTCCGCGAAACGCGGAAACTGCTCCCGTCGCTGGTGCAGGGCGCGCGCACGCGGCGCGAACTCATCCTCCCGACCGCCAACGCACTGGAGGCAAGTTGGGTCGCCGGCCCCAGGATCAAGCTGGCCGCCCATTTGCTCGAGGTCTGCGACGCGCTGCGTGGGAACGGGCGCCTGTCGCCCGCCGGGAACCGGGTCGAACCGATCCGGCAGCCGCCGCCCGATCTCAAGGAGGTGCGCGGTCAATTCATCGCCAAGCGCGCCCTCGAGATCGCCGCCGCCGGCTCTCACGGCATGCTCATGATCGGGCCCCCGGGAGCCGGCAAAACCCTGCTCGCACAGAGATTGACGGGACTCCTCCCGCCGCTCGACGAGGAGGAAGCTCTGGAAGTGGCGAGCCTCGAGTCGGCCGCGGGCAAGCGGCCGAGTCTCGGATTCGGCAGACCCTTCAGAAGCCCGCAGCACACCGCGTCAGTCGCGGCATTGATCGGCGGCGCATCGCTGCGGCCCGGCGAGCTGTCGCTCGCGCATCTCGGCGTGCTGTTTCTCGACGAGCTGCCGGAGTTCCCACGCAACGCGCTGGAAGCGCTGCGCGAGCCTCTGGAAAGCGGTGTGGTCGCGGTCTGCCGCGCCAGGAATTCCTGCGAGTTTCCGGCGAGATTTCAGCTGGTCGCGGCCATGAATCCCTGTCCGTGCGGCTATGCGGGCGAGCGCAGCGGCCGCTGCCGGTGCACGGCGGACCAGGTGGTGCGCTACCGCAATCGGATCTCGGGCCCCTTGATCGATCGAATCGACATGCACGTCGAGCTCGCGCCCGTGCCCGTGGAGCATCTCATCTCGGACGAGTCCGCGGCGGTGGAGAACTCGGCGGCCGTGGCCGTGCGAGTCGCCGCCGCCCGGCGGCTCCAGATCGACCGCCAGGGGAAGCTCAATTCCCGCCTGACGCCCTCCGAGGTCGGTTCGCTCTGCCGATTGAACCGGGATTCGCGCGTACTGATTGCGACCGCCGTCGAGCGGCTCGGCCTATCGGCACGCGCCTATCATCGAATGCTGAAAGTGGCGCGCACCTGCGCGGATTTGGGCGCCGAGCCGCAAATTCGGCGGGAGGATGTTGCGGAAGCGATGAGGCTGCGAGTGCTCGATCGGCGCATGGTCGATCGGGCGGCGGGCTGAGTGCCCGCTACTTGGCTTGCGAGACCATGTAGTCGACCGTCATGCGAATGGTCGCGTCCGGCCAGTTCGTGCCGCCTTTCGGGGGCATCAGGCCCTTGCCCGAGAGGGCGGTTGCGTACAGCGTGGCCTTGCCTTGCGCAATTCGCGGCGCCCAGGCCGCCTTGTCGCCGATCTTGGGCGCGCCGTTCAAACCCGTGCCGTGACAGGCCGAGCACACTTGCTTGAACGCCTGCTCGCCCGTGGTGGGAACTGCTGCCGCTCCGGCGCCGGGCGCCGGGGTGGCGGCCGCCGTCAAGGCACTGTTGTCCTGGCCGGCGATGGCCTCGCGTCCGAAAGGAGTCGTGTTCTGTTCGACGGACTTGAAGCGCAGCGGGTCCTGCAGCACTTCCTGGCTCTGCACGTTTCTGCCCACCATGCGCGCGAAGGCGAACAGCATGATGGTGAAGACGATGAGAATTCCCAGCACGACGCTGAAGGAATTGAAGAAGTGGGTATCTGACGATTCGGATTTGGACACGACAACTCGCTGAAAACCGCCGAAAAAGGTGGCGGGCAGTATAGCGGCACCTCGCGAATCACGGAATAGCGGCGCCCGAGGTTAGCGTCGGCACAGGCTTCGCGCGACAATGGCCTCCATGGAACCCGCATTTGACAGGAGCGAGCTCGATCGGGCCGCGGAGCTCGTTCACCGGGTCATGCCGCCCACGCCCCAGTATCCCTGGCCGAAGCTGCGCCGGCGCGCCGGCTGCACCGTGTGGATAAAGCATGAGAATCACACGCCCACCGGCGCATTCAAGGTGCGGGGAGGTCTCGTTTATCTCGACCGGCTGCGCCGCACGCAGGATCCTCTCCCGGGCGTGATCTCGGCGACGCGCGGCAACCATGGCCAGTCGATCGCCTTTGCCGCCGCGCGCGCCGGCGTTCCCGCGACCATCTATGTGCCTCTGGGGAACTCCCCCGACCAGAATTCCGCGATCGCGGCCGCCGGCGCCACCGTGGTCGAATTCGGACGCGATTTCGACGAAGCGAAGCACGAAGCCTTTCGCGTGGCGGCATCGCGCGGGCTGCATTTCATACCGTCTTTCCACCCGCATCTCGTGCTCGGCGTCGCGACCTACGCGCTCGAGTTCCTGCGCGCATCGGAGCCGCTCGACGCCGTGTACGTCGGGGTGGGGATGGGGTCGGGGATTTGCGGTCTGATCGCCGTGCGGGATCTCCTGGGCTTGAAGACGGAAATCATCGGTGTCGGTGCCGCCGAGGCACCTGCCACCGCGCAGTCGTTCGCTGCGGGGAAAGCGGTTCCGGCGGCCTCCGCCCGCACCTTCGCGGACGGACTCGCGACCCGCGAACCCCACCCGGACGCCATCGCGACCCTCTGCCGAGGTGCTGCGCGCATGGTGGAAGTCGCAGAGGACGAGATCGCGGACGCCATGCGGATCTACTTCGACGACACCCACCAGGTTGCCGAGGGCGCAGGTGCCGCGCCGCTCGCCGCTTTGCTCAAGGAACGCGGCCGGCAGGCAGACCGGCGCGTCGGTGTGATATTGAGCGGCGGCAACATCGAGCGCGCGCGTTTTCATCAAGTGCTCGGTGGCGCGACGCCGTCGGTGAGCTAGGGGAGGCCGGGATTCGCGGCAGGGCCTCGTTCAATTTCGCCCGGCATTTTGGCCTGCTCGCACTGTTCACGGCCGCGCTCGCGGTCGCCGGACCGCAAGCCGGGCCGGGAATCGGCGCCCAGTTCGCGCTGTACGGCGCGTTGCATGCGGTCTCGCTCACGCTGTCCCCGCCAGGCGGCGCGAGGCCGTCGCCGGCCCGCGGGCTCCTGTTCGTGGCAATCGCCGCGATGCTCTCGCTCTCGACCGCGCTCCTGGGCCTTCACGGACTTCATCGGCAGACCGGATTCGGAGCCCCGGCGGGCGCACTCGTTGCCGCCTGCGCAGGCTTGGGAGCATTCGCGTACGGCGCCTCGATCCGCGGCATCCTGGCAGCCCCCCTCGGTGCCGCCCGCCGGTGGAGCTGGGGGCGGATCGGCGCCACCTCGCTCGGCTGCGCCGCCGTGGCGACGTTGTCCTTCGCGGCTTGCCGCGAGCTTCACGCCGCAAGCGTCCTGTGGCTGGTAGCGCCGTGGTGGTTTGCGTTCTCGGCCGGCCTCTGGTACGCAACGGCCGCGGACTGGCTTAAAATGAGGTCCTGACATGCCCGATTCGACCGAAACCACCTCGCGCGCCGACGGCGGCTGCACCTGCCGATACGTACGCTACCGGCTGACGGGGACGCCGCTGATCGTTCACTGCTGTCACTGCCGCTGGTGCCAGCGGGAGACCGGTACGGCATTCGCCCTCAACGCGATGATCGAGGCCGACCGCGTGGCGCTGCTCGAAGGCGAGGTCGACACGGTCATGACGCCCTCGCTGAGCGGCCGGGGACAGAAGATCTCGCGCTGCCCGACGTGCCGGATGGCCCTATGGAGCAATTACGGGGGCGCCGGCGATGCCGTGCGTTTCGTTCGGGTCGGTACCCTCGACGAGCCCGATCGCTTTCCGCCGGATGTGCACATATTCACCGCCTCGAAGCAGCCGTGGGTGACGCTGCCCAAGGACAAACCTGCGTTTGCCGAATACTACAAGCGTTCGGACCACTGGTCCGCGGCGAGCCTCGAGCGCTATGCCCATCTGAAGTCAAAATCGATAAGATGACGGCCATGAAGTCGTTACTGACGATCGTTGCCTGGTGTCTGCTGTTCGTATTGTGCTGGCCGCTCGCGCTGGCGGCGCTGGTGCTGTGGCCGCTGGTATGGCTCTTGTCGCTGCCGTTTCGCATCCTCTCGATCTCGTTCGAGGCCGTGTTCGCGCTGCTGAAGGCCGTGCTGTTCCTGCCGGCCCGCATGCTCGGCGGCGGCCCTCACGCGCCGCCGGGCCGCTAGGGTCTCCGCCGTGCCGCGCCGACACTGAGCGCCGGGAACCGATGATCTCGGCCCGGGACGCGCTCACTCTTCTCCTCGACGGCAATCGGCGATTCGTCGAGGACGTGCGCCGCGACACGCTGCCCGCCCGCGACCGCCGCTTGGAGCTTTCTTCGAGCCAGGAGCCGTTCGCGGTGATCCTCGGATGTTCGGATTCGCGTGTACCGGTGGAGATCGTCTTTGATCAGGGGCTCGGGGATCTGTTCGTGATCCGCGTCGCCGGCAACATCGTGGCTCCTTCGCAGATCGGCAGCGTCGAGTTCGCCGCCGAGCAGTTCGGAACGAGACTCGTGGTGGTCCTCGGCCATTCGAACTGCGGCGCCATCGATGCAACGCTGCGGCAGCTGCAGCGGCCCAAGGAAAACCAGTCGAGGAACCTGCGCTCCATCGTCGATCTGGTTCGCCCGTCGGTCGAGAATCTGCTCGCGACCGACTTGAAGTACGACCTCCCGAAGCTTCTTCACGAGGCCGTGCGGGCCAACATCCGCGCCTCCGCGATGCACCTGCGGCATGGCTCGGAGATCATCGAGAACCTGATCCAGAACGACGGCCTGATGATCGTCGGCGCCGAATATTCCCTCGACACGGGCGAAGTGGACTTCTTCGACGGCATCGCGGCGCCGGCGCACCAGGCGGATCCATGAGCGGCCCGCCGGAGACGCTCGAGCAGTGGAACGAGCGCGGCATCGGCAAATTCCCGGGCCACATCGGTATCGTGTTCACGCGCGTGAGCCCCGCCGAGGTCATCGGCGAGTTCACCGTGACGAGCATCCATCTGGCGCCCAACGGCTTCCTGCACGCGGGAAGCATCGTGACGCTCGCCGACACCTCCTGCGGATACGGGTGCTTCGCGACCCTGCCCGAGGGCGCGACCGGCTTCACCACCATCGAGCTCAAATCCAATCATCTCGGCACGGCCCTCGAAGGCACCATCGTGAGCCGCGCGACGCCCGTGCACCTCGGCAGAACCACCCAGGTCTGGGATGCCGTGGTGACGCACAAGGAGACCGGAAAGACCCTCGCGATGTTCCGGTGTACCCAGCTGCTGCTGTACCGGAAGTAGGGGGTGCGGTGGGCCGGCTTGCCCCCGTTCAGGGGTGGCGAGTACTATCGCGGCCCCGGTTCAAGCGCCCGTAGCTCAGCTGGATAGAGTACTGCCCTCCGAAGGCAGGGGTCACTGGTTCGAATCCAGTCGGGCGCGCCATCCCAATAAATCAAGTAGTTACACGCGCCCTAGCTGCGCCGCCGGGCGGCCAGCACCACGCTGGCACGCGTCAAGATGTCCACCTTGCACGAGCAGCCCACTCAAAGTCGGAGAGCCCAGCGATCGACAGTCGGATGTTGCGACCTCTATTTCGTCGTCCAGCCCTCGAACCCTATCGGGTGGAGATCGATTCGCGGATCGATCCATCCTGCCTCCGCCGTCATCCGGCGAATATCATCGATCGGATAGGCCCGTTTGATCAACATAGTGCGGAACACCACCATCATGAACACGCGGTTGAGCCAGCTCACGCCGAGTCCATCGACATAGCGCCTGATCTCCG
>DASYAC010000340.1:0-3561 GCA_036501585.1 Steroidobacteraceae bacterium | reverse complement strand
ACGGCAATATGATCGGCATACGCCGGGCGCAGCTCCGGGGCCCACGAAATGAGCGCTGCCCTGTCGTACATCGCATCGGTCTCGCCCAGGATCTCAGGCGTCAATTTGAAGAAATCCCCGCGGTAGAGCTGCAGGTTCCCGGCTTCGTAGACATCGAAATCGGCCTGTATCCGCCGCCGCGCCGGGATTCCGTTCTCCATGCAGAAAGCTTCCGGGGCGGTGGCGGAGAGCTCGACGCCGGTGACGAAGTGACCTTGATCGCGCAGCCAGAGCAGATCGAGGCTCTTGCCGCACAAGGGGACGAAAACGCGGGCTCCCTCGCCACGATTCGACCGGCCGAGGCTCAGCTGCGGCCAGTGACGCTCGAGGTTTCGATCGACGGACGACTGGTGAAAGCCGATTTGGCCGTTGCGCCAACGGTTTTGCCAGAACTGCGGGTCCATCGCTCAGATTTCTCGATTCTGTGTTTCTTCTTCGGACTCGGCGCCCGGCTCGCCGGGGATCGCATGCTGCTCCGTGAGCCATGCCCCAAGGTCGATCAGCCGGCAACGATCGCTGAAAAAAGGCCGATAGACCGAGACCTCCGACCACTCGACCGGCCGGCGGCAGGTCGGGCATTTCACGGTCGTGGCCACGAACGCCGCCGGATCACGCGCAGCAGGTGAGAAGGAACGGCACATCCGTTTCCATGTGCACGGGCCGATTCGTGTCGGCCCACTGCAGGAATCGGATGGTGCAGCGGTGCTGGCTGCCGCTGATCTCCGGGAACAGCGTGCTGTCGGAGGGCATGGTCACCCGCAGCAGCTGGCAGGGATTTTCCCGGTCGAACTGCAGCTGGAAGATGCCGCCCACCGCCATTTCCGATTTTCGCCGCGCATTCTGCCGGGTGAGCCAGAGGAGCTCGGCGATGCTGTCGCAGAGCGGCCGGATGAGCGCCAGCCAGCTGCCGAACTCGGCCGCCCGAACGTGCGCAGGGCGGTTCAGCCAGAACGAATAGTCCGGGAGGTCGAAATCGCAGGTACCTCCGGGAATGGCGCTTCGGTGCTTGATGGCGCTCAAGAATTCCGAGTCGCGCAGCGGGCCCATGATGTTCGCGCCGGCCGCCGACAGATCCTCGCGCAGCTTCAGGAGATTCGATACCAGCGACTTCAAGCGGCTGGGATCGACGCCGGTCTTGGTCTGGTACTCCTTGAGGATGTTGACCTGCCGCTCCAGCTCCTTGAGCACATCGCTGCGCGAGTCGCCGCGCGCCGTGATGGCGAGCATCTCCAGGAGGCTCGACACGGCGGCCCGCGAGCTCCAGGAGCTGTCCGACTCGCTGTGGTAGGAGGCCTGCGTGTAGAGGAATTCCAGGCGCAGGAACGTGCGCATACGCTCGTTCAGCGGCTGCTCATACACGATCGGCGCCAGCTCCGGCTCGATCTGAGGGTCGGGGTATGAGTTCATCGCCCTATTCTGATCCAATAGAAGGGCGATGGTAAACCTTGGATTTCGACGCGATGCGTCGGTGTCCGGCCGTCAGGCGCTCAGCGCGCAGCTTTCGGGTGAGCTGCCGCGGCCAATTCGAGATAGCGTTGGTGCAATCGATCGACCGCCTGTCGCAATTCGGGTACGGATCCCGAGTTGACGAGGACGTCGTCGGCGGCCTTCAATCGATCCGCGCGACTCGCTTGAGCGGCGAGGATGGAGCGTGCCTGTTCCGCGCTCACCGAGTCCCGGCTCATGAGGCGTTGAACCTGTTGCGATTCGTCGGCGTCCACGACCAGGATGCGGTCGACCCGGTCACGGGAGCCGCCGCTCTCCACGAGCAGAGGGATCGACAGGACCAGATAGGGACCGGCGGCGGCGCGTGCCTGCTGCTCCATGTGGTCGCGGATCAGCGGGTGGAGGATGGCCTCGAGATCGCGACGCTTCTCGGGGCTTTGGAAGATCAGGTCGCGGAGCGCACGGCGATCGAGCTCGTTGTCCTGCGTCAACACGCCGGCGCCGAATCGCTCGATGACGGCGGCGAGCCCGGGTTGCCCGCGCGCGACGACGGCGCGGGCGGAATTGTCGGCGTCGATCACCGGGACGCCGAGCTCGACGAGGCGCCGCTCCACCGTGCTCTTGCCGCTTGCGATGCCGCCGGTGAGGCCGATACGCAGGCGCGCGCTCATGATCAGTGCCGAAGTCCCGAGATGCGGAGATAGCCGTCGATGAGCTCGTGACCGTAGAGCATCGCGATCCAGCCGGCCGCCGCCAGGTAGGGGCCGAAGGGTATGGGCGCGGCACGATCCCGGCCCCGAAAGACGATCATCGCGATTCCCAACAGGGCTCCGGTTCCGGCGGACAGCAGTATGACGAGAGGAAGAGCCTTCCACCCCATCCAGGCGCCGAACGCGCCGAAGAGCTTGAAATCGCCGTAACCCATGCCTTCCTTGCCGGTGATCAGCCGGAATGCGTGAAAGACGAGCCACAGGCTCAGGTAGCCGGCGGCCGCCCCGATGATGGCATCGCGCGGCGACACGGGCAGGGCGGCGCCTTCGACGGGGCCGATCGCGACCGCCGCCAGGAGACCCGCCCAGAGCAGCGGCAGCGTGATGCTGTCGGGCAACAGCTGATGGTCGATGTCGATGCCGGTGAGCGCGATGAGGGCCCAGGTCACGGCCACCGCGCAGGCCGCGGGGGCGCCGAAGCCGAAATGCCAGGCGGCCCAGGCCGAGAGGATCCCCGTGGCGAGCTCGACCGCGGGATAGCGCTTGGATATGGGGGCCTTGCAGGCCGCGCAGCGGCCGCGCAGCACGAGCCAGCTGAGTACCGGGATGTTCTGCCAGGCGGCGATGGGGGTCTTGCAGTGGGGGCAGGCCGAACGGGGTACCACCAGGTTGAAGCGGTCGGGCACGGGCGCCGCTGGGTGGGCGACCACGGTGGTGGCGGTCGAGGACGCGAATTCCGCCGCCTGGGCGCGCCACTCCCGGTCGAGCATCACGGGGAGGCGGTAAATGACGACGTTCAGGAAGCTGCCGACCATGAGGCCCAGCACGAATACCGAGCCCGCGAACAGCGCGGGGTTCGCCGCGTAGAGGTCGGCGATGTCGTTGAGCATTTGCACGAAGGCCTCGCGGCGAGTATGCGCCGCGAGGCGCTTGACCGCCCGCCGTTAGCCGACCACCGAGCCGAGCTTGAAGATGGGAAGGTACATGGCGATGACCATGCCGCCGACGAGCACGCCCAGGATGGCCATGATCATGGGCTCCAGGAGGCTCGACATGCTGTCGACCGCGTTGTCGACCTCGGCTTCGTAGAATTCGGCGACCTTGCCCGACATGGTGTCGAGGGCACCGGATTCTTCGCCGACGGCGATCATCTGGATCACCATGTTGGGGAAGAGGCCGGTGTTTTCCATGGCGCGCTGCAGGCGTTGGCCGGTGGCCACTTCGTCTTTCATGCGGTAGACGGCTTCCTCGTAGACGATGTTGCCGGTGGCGCCGGCGACGGAGCCCATGGCTTCGACCAGGGGCACGCCGGCGGCGAACATGGTGGAGAGCGTTCGGGCGTAGCGGGCGATGGCGGATTTGACGA
>DASYAC010000339.1:0-12648 GCA_036501585.1 Steroidobacteraceae bacterium | reverse complement strand
TACGCCGCGGAATGCCCGAACATGGGCCGGCTGCTCGCCAACCTCTCGTTCACCCTGCGGGGCGAAAGCGAGATGATGGCCGGCATTCTGGATCGGCACGAGCAGCCCGAGGTCGCCGCCGCGCGATGGCTCAAATCGCACGACGCGATGGTGAAGACGTGGCTCGAGGGAGTACGCACCTTCGACGGGCGCCCGGCGTACGGTGCTTTGGCGCATGCATCCGCCGCTCGCGCCGGCGGACTGGAACAATGGATCGTCAGCCACAAGATTCCGGTGGGCGATGCCATGACGGTGGCCATCGATACCATCAAGGCCCACGGCACCCTGGTATTCGACGGGATTTCCGTCGCCATCAAGGGAACGGTCGACGGCGTGACGGCGGTGTTGCGCGCCCTGCCCTCGCTCCTGCTCATCCTCGCCGTCGGCGCTCTGGCATGGTTTCTACGGCGCTCGTGGTCGCTCACCGCGTTCGTGGTGCTTGCCTTGGTGTTCATCCTGAACCAGGGCTACTGGGAAGCGACGCTCGAGACCCTGGCCCTGGTGTTGGTCGCCACCATCGTCTCCGCGCTCATCGGTGTGCCTCTGGGGATCGCGGCCGCCCACCGCCCCCGGGTGTTCTCCGCCATGCGCCCGGTCCTCGATCTGATGCAGACCCTGCCCACGTTCGTCTATCTCATCCCGACGCTGGTCCTGTTCGGACTGGGCGTCGTTCCCGGACTCATCTCCACGGTGATATTCGCCTTGCCGGCACCGATCCGACTCACGCACCTGGGCATTTCGTCGGTGCCGCGGCCGCTCATCGAAGCCGGCGAGGCCTTCGGCGCCACCCCGCTTCAGCTGCTCTGGAAGGTCGAGCTGCCGAGCGCCGCGGGAACCATCGTCGCGGGCATCACCCAATGCATCATGTTGAGCCTGTCGATGGTCGTGATCGCGGCCCTGGTGGGTGCCGGGGGCCTGGGCGTGCCCGTGGTGCGGGCGCTGAACTCGGTGCAGATCGGCATGGGCTTCGAGGCGGGCTTCACCATCGTCCTGCTCGCCATTATTCTGGACCGCATCAGCCGGCCGAAAGACCGCGAGGTATCCCGATGACCGCCGCCGTGGAGTTCCAGAACGTCGACATTCTGTTCGCGCGGCAGCCCGGACGCGCGGGCCGCGCCGCCGTGCGGGATGCCCTTGCCGCGCTCGATGCGGGCGGGACCCGCGGCGACATCCAGACCAAATTCGGGGTCATCGTGGGGGTCGCCGGCGCGAATTTGAGCGTGGCGCAGGGCGAGATCTCGGTGCTCATGGGGCTGTCGGGGTCGGGAAAATCGACGCTGCTGCGCGCGGCGAACGGCTTGAACCCGGTCACTCGCGGCCACGTACGGGTACGCCACGGCGAATCGGACGTGGATGTCGCCACCTGCGACACCGCAGAGCTGCGGCGCGTGCGCCGCGAGCGCATCGCCATGGTCTTTCAGCAGTTCGGACTCCTGCCTTGGCGTACCGTGCGCGAGAACGTCGGCCTCGGGCTGGAACTGCGCGGCGAAAACGCGGCCGCGCGCAATCCGGTCGTGGACGAGAAGCTCGAGCTCGTGGGCCTGTCCCAATGGGCCGACCGCTACGTGAGCGAGCTCTCCGGCGGCATGCAGCAGCGCGTCGGCCTCGCCCGGGCGTTCGCCACCGACGCCGACATTCTCCTCATGGACGAGCCCTTCTCGGCGCTCGACCCGCTGATCCGCGGCAAGCTCCAGGGCGAGCTCCTCGCGCTGCAGGAGCGCGTCAAGAAGAGCATTCTCTTCGTCAGCCACGACATGGACGAGGCGCTGCGCCTCGGGGACCGGATCTCCATCCTGCAGAACGGGCGCATCATCCAGACCGGCACCGCGGAAGACATCGTGCTCGCGCCGGCGGATGATTATGTCGCGGAGTTCGTGCGCCATATGAACCCGCTCGACGTGCTGACGGGCGCGATGATCATGTGCGAGCGCGAACGGATGGCCTCTGACGGCGGCGCGCTCTGGCTGGACGATGCCCGCCGCTACCGGCTGTCGTTGAGCTCCGGCCAGGAGGCGCTCGGTCTGCACTTCGACGGCATCCAGCACGCGTTGCGGCATATCACCGACGATTCGGCCGGCGAGGCCGCGCTGGCCGATGGAGAGGCCGGTCTCGCGGTGGTGCCCGCCTCGTTCTCGCTCCAGACCATCATCCGACTGCGCCAGAGCACCGGACATCCCGTGCTGCTCTCCGAGGACGGCAGGATCGTCGGTGTCTGCGGGGAGGCGGAGATCATCCGGGCGCTCGCCGGCAGCCGGCACTGAGGAGAGTTGACCGCCGGGCCACCGAGGAAAGTTGACCGCGGGGCCCGCGAGGAGAGTTGCTCGCGGAGCATTTAAATATTATCATCGAGATAATATAAAGTCCCGGATGCCCCGAAGAGCTCCCTCGAATACCCCCCAGGAGTTGCCAATGAATCACGACGTCATCATTTCCTGCGCCGTCACGGGAGATGACACCAAGGTCAAGAAGAGCCCGCATTGCGCCATCACGCCGGAGCAGATTGCCGCCACCGCCGTCGAGGCGGCCAAGGCCGGCGCGGCGATCGTGCATATCCACGTGCGAGACCCGGAGACGGGCAACTTCAGCATGGAGACCCGCCACTACCGTGAAGTGGTGAAGCGCATCCGCGAGAGCAAGGTCGATGTCATCGTGAACCTGACCTGCGGCATGGGAGGCTACATCGTGATCGGCGAGAATGGGCTCAAGGATACGCCCGCGCCGGGGAGCGACTTCTGCACGCAGGAAGAGCGCATGCGGCATATCATCGATCTCGCCCAGGAGGGCCTGTACAAGCCCGACATCGCGACTCTCGATTGCGGCAGCCTCAATTTCGGCGATGGCAACCGCGCCTACGTCTCCACGCCCAATTATCTGCGCCAGGGCGCGGCGATCGCCCGCGATCTCAAGGTGAAGCCCGAGCTCGAGGTGTTCGATACCGGGAATCTGTGGTTCGTCAAGCAGATGATCAAGGAAGGACTGCTGGACAACCCTGCGTTGATCCAGCTCTGCATGGGCATCGCCTACGGCGTGCCGGCCGATCCCGGCCACCTTCTCGCCATGGTCAACGCGCTGCCGGAGAACTGCAATTGGGGCAGCTTCGCCATCAGCCGGATGCAGATGCCCTGGGTGGCGCAATCCATTCTGCTCGGCGGCAACGTACGCGTGGGACTCGAGGACAATCTTTATCTGAGCAAGGGGGTGTACGCGAGCAACGCGCAGCTGGTCGAGAAGGCCCGCACCATCATCGAGGCGATGGGCGCGCGCATCCTCACCGCCGCCGAGGCACGCGACCGGCTGAAGCTCTATTGAGCGCCGCCACGTGACCGAGCTCCCCGCGTTCCGCGCGACATTGAAGCCCGACTGGATCGACTATAACGGGCATCTGCGCGACGCCTATTACGTCGTCGCGATGAGCCTCGCGGTCGACGAGGTCATGGACCGCCTGGGGCTCGATGCGCACTATCGGGAACGCACGCGCTGCACGCTCTATACGCTGGAGCTCCACATCCACTATCTGCACGAAATCAAGGCGACGGACGAGCTGAGCGTCGCGACCACGGTGCTGGATTACGACGCGAAGCGCGTTCATGCTGCCTGCGATTTCCGCTGCCCGCGCCTCGACGGGCCGGCGGCGTCGGCCGATGTCATGCTGATGCACGTGCATCAAGGCGAGAAGCCGGCGGGCGCTCCCTTCCCTCCCGGCATCGCCGCAAGGCTCGAGAGCCTGAAGGTGTCCGCGGCCGAGGCGGCGGCGCGCCGCTTCTCCTCCCGCAAGATCGAGATCAAGCGGCGGTGAGCCCGGTGCGTCGAGCGGACATCCGGCGGTTGATCGCACCGCGCACCATCGCGCTCATCGGCGCCACGGCGTGGACGGATGCGGTAGCGGCGGGCAACGGAGCCGTGGGATTCCAGGGGACGATCTGGCGCGTTCACCCGACCAAGCCCTCGACGCCGGCCGCCACCTTCTATCGATCGGTCGACGAGCTCCCCGAGGCGCCGGATGCGGCGTTCATCGCGGTTCCCAACCACGAGGCACCGGCGGTGGCCGGAGCGCTGGCGGCGCGGGGCGCCGGCGGATTCGTCTGCTTCACCTCCGGTTTCTCCGAGCTCGGCACCGCGCTCGGCCGGCAACTGACCGAGAATCTCATCGGCCAGGCCGGGGAACTGCCCTTCTTCGGTCCGAATTGCTACGGCTTCGTGAATTTCTTCGACCGCGCGGCCATGCTGCCCGACCAGGTCGTTGGAACGCCGATCCAGCGGGGAGTGGCGCTCATCTGCCAAAGCGGCACCATCGCGCTGACGTTGAGCTTCAACGAGCGATCGGTGCCGATCGGCTATCTGTTTTCCGTCGGCAACCAAACGCGGCTGGCGGTGGAGGATCTCATCGAGATGCTGAGCGACGATCCGCGCGTCACGGCGTTCGGATTGTATCTCGAAGGCATCAAGGACGCGGAGCGCTTCGCGCAAGCGGCCGAGAAGGCGCGGCTCGCGGGCAAGCCCATCGCGGTGATCAAATCGGGCCGTACGGCGGCCGCGGCGCGCACTGCGCACAGCCACACCGGCGCCCTCGCCGGCGCGGACAGCGTGTTCGACGCCTTCTGCCGCCAGGCCGGCATCGCCCGCTGCGATACGCTGGGCACGCTCTGCGAGACTCTGAAGATCTTCCATTCGGGAGGCGCGCTGGCGGGTCGCAAGGTCCTCATCATGGGCGCCTCCGGCGGCGACATGGCGATGACGGCCGATGTCGCGCGCACGCTGGATCTCGATTTTGCGCCGGTTCCCGAAACGCCGGCCGCGAAGCTCAAGGAGCTCCTGACCGACCGGGTGACGGTGGCGAATCCGTTCGATATCCACACCTATCTCTGGTTCGATCCGCCTGCGCTCGGGCGCGTGTTCTCGACCACGATGCGCGCGGGCTACGACGCCGTGGGTTTCATGCTCGACTTCCCCCCGGAAGGCAAAGCCGACGCCTCCTCGTTCGACGCCGCGATCGACGCCTATATCGAGGCCTCGCGCGGCGCCCCGTCCCGCGTCGCCCTGATTGCCTCGCTTCCGGAGACCCTCGGCGAGCGGGTGCGCCGGCATTGCCTCGAAGGAGGCATCGTTCCCCTCCAAGGTCAACGCGAGGCGCTCGAGGCGCTGGCGGCCGCCGGGGCCGTGGGCTCGGCATGGCACAGCGGTCCGGGAGTGCGGCTCAACCTGCCGCGGAGCGGCTCGTTCCGCACGGAGGATCACAGCCTGAGTGAAGCGGACGGCAAGGCCGCGCTCGAGAAGTTCGGGGTCGTGGTTCCGCGCAGCAAGCTCATGGCTCCGCCGGAAGCCGCCGCGGGCGCCGAAGCGCTCGGTTTCCCGGTGGTGATCAAGGCGGTCGGCGCACACCTCGAACACAAGACCGAAGTCGGCGGCGTCGTGCTCAACGTGCGCAATGCCGCGGAGGCCGATGCCGCGGCGCGCCGGCTCGGCGCTCTCTCGGACACCTTGCTGGTCGAGGAGATGATCGCCGACGGCGTCGCCGAGATCCTCGTCGGGCTCATCGTGGACCCCCAGTTCGGTCAGGTGCTCGTGCTGGGCTCCGGAGGCGTGCTGACCGAGCTCCTCGCCGACAGCGTGACGCTGTTGCCGCCGTTCACCAAAGGCTCGGTGGAATCCGCCCTCGCCTCGCTCAAGCTCGGCAAGCTCCTGAGCGGTTACCGCGGAAAGCCTGCCGGCGATGTGCCGGCGCTGATCGACAGCGTCCTCAGCGTGACGCGCTTTGCCGCCGCGAACCTCGATACGCTGCATGAAATCGATGTGAATCCCATCATCGTTCGGCCGGCCGGCAAGGGAGCGATCGCCGTCGATGCCTTGATACGTCTCAAGAAAACCGCTCAAACCTGAAGGGGTCGACCATGTCCGAAGGTGTCAAACTCGTCAAAGACGGCAACATTCTCACCGTGACCATCGATCGTCCGAAAGCGAACGCCATCGACCTCGCCACCAGCCGCGCGCTGAACCAGGCGTTCCTTTCCTTCCGGGACGACAAATCGCTGCGGGTGGCCATCGTCACCGGCGCGGGCGACCGGTTCTTTTCGCCCGGCTGGGACCTGAAGGCCGCCGCGGGCGGCGAGGAATCCGACGAGGATTGGGGCCCCAGCGGATTCGGCGGACTGAACTATCCGCGCAATCTCAACAAACCGATCATCGCCGCGGTCAACGGCATCGCCTGCGGCGGCGGATTCGAAGTCGTCCTCGGCACCGACATCATCGTCATGGAGGAGCATGCCAAATTCGCGCTCCCCGAAATCAACGTGGGCGTCCTGGCGGACGCCGGGACCGTCAAGCTGCGGCGACGGATCCCCTATCACGTGGCCGTCGAATTTCTGATGACCGGCCGGTGGATGGACGCCGCCGAGGCGAAACATTGGGGGCTCGCCAACCATGTCGTTCCCAAAGGCGAGGGCCTCGCGAAGGCGCGCGAGATCGCGCGGCAGCTCGCGGAGGGCCCGCCGCTGCTGTTTCCCGCCATCAAGCAGCTGCTCCGCCACACCGAGATGGTCCCGGAACACGAGGCGTTCGAGCTCCACGATTCGCTCGACATCGTGCAGCAGGTCATCCGCTCGGAGGATCTCAAGGAGGGCACCCGGGCGTTCACCGAGAAGCGCAAGCCCGTCTGGACCGGCCGATGAATTGTGTCGGGCCGGGCGACGGCAGCCCCGCGGGATTTGCCAATCGTAACTAGCCAGCGGTGCGATTTACGTCCATGCTCTTGCGGGCATGGACGTACTGCTTGTTGAAGACAATGTCGAGGTAAGCCTGATAACCGTTGAATATTTAACGGAATTAGGTCATCAGGCCACTGCCGTGCCGGCCGCCGAGCCCGCGCTCGCCCAGCTCGCCGAGCGACGCTTCGACGCCGTCATGACCGACGTGAGTCTGCCCGGCATGTCCGGAATCGATCTCGCCAAGGAGCTGGTCAAGCAATATCCGAATCTGCCGGTGGTCATTTCGTCCGGATACGGCGGACTGGATGTCCAGCAGATCCTCGGCCAATCCCGCCCCAGCGTCTTCATGCTGCCCAAGCCGTACGATATGCCGACGCTCGAGCGGACATTGAATGCGGCCGCGGAGTTCACGCGGAGCTGATCCAGTCATGCGGAGCTGATCAGACTGGATGCAGCTCCGCCCCAGCCGCCACGCTCCGATGCCCGTGCGCCACACCGGCGCAAATAGGGCACGAGGTCGGGGCGGCACCGATGGTTTCGCTCAAGAGATCCGTCAACGCATGCGCATCGTCCTGAAACTCATGGACGTAGGGGGTGTGCTGGTGCACCAGCTCCACGGCGAGCGCGAAGGCGCTCGAGGGATCGACGTCATCGTCGCAGAATATCTCGTTGTGAATCGGGCACGTCTGCAAGACGTGGGTTTGGAGTGCGATTTCCACCGCGATGGCCCGTTTGTGTTCCATGAAGCAGTCCTTTCAATGTCGACGGGGCGCTTTGAGGGCGGCGCGCCCGCGCTTGTTGGTTCTCCACGGCCGGTTTTTGGAGGAGCCCTCGGTGCTCTGCGTGGACTCCATGAAGATGACGCGCAGCGCGCGGTCCCAGGCGGCGGCCTGGGGCGCCGGATCCGGCGGATCGTGGGGAGTGAGCGGCGGGCGCTCCGGGCTCGGACTGGGAGGAACACTTTCCTCGCCCCAACGCCTGGGCGCACTGATCGAGGTGTGATTGAGTCTATTCATCTACCCTCCTTCCGATGACGCACCACAATTGGGCGGATTATCCGAGGGGGTTCGGCGCCGGTGGATCGGCCCAGTGCGCCACCGGCTGTAGGAATAGTCAGACGGGAGTGGCCGACACTCGCGCTGCGGTCGCCGCCGGTTCGAGGCGGACCCGTTCCAGAATGTGACACTCGACGTCCGCGCCGTGCGACTCCTCTCGGGAGCCGCACGGCGTGCCCAACAGCAGCAGCGCTCAGAGCGCGAGGTAGGGCCAATCCCGCTCGAGCGCCGCTCCCAGATCGCCGACCATCCGCTCGGCGCTCGACGGCCGCATAGCCAATCGCTCCTGCGTCCTGCCGCTTCGAGTCTCCTGGGCGAGTGCCGCGCCCAAGGTTTTGATCTCGAGCTGAGCCCGCGACAAGGCCTCGGTGAAGTCGGATGACCACGCGAGGGAGATGGCATCGTCCAGTTGCTTGCCGAGCGCAGTCACGTGCTCCTCGAGCGCTTGGAGCGCCGGGACGCGATTCTTGTGGGTCAACGCAAGGTAGTAGGCGTGAAGCCGGTGACCCGTCCGGGATGCGGCACTGGCGTCTCTTTGGTATTGGGCATAAGGATGGCCTCTCAGCCGTCCGGATACCACGCGGGCAATACGCCAGCCGGCGCAGGCGCTACGATCGAGCAGAGGCTCCTTCGCCGCCCATTGACTTGACTCGAATGTGCGGGCGATTTCCCGCACCAGCAACGCTTCACTGCGCAGCCGTCGCAAACGCGCAACTTCTGGATCAATCATGGTCTTCCCCTTTGTCCTTTGGAGCAATACCGATATCGGGATTGCGTCACTATTCTCAAGGATTTCCCGAGTAAATGATGTAGGAAGAACGCCTATACCCATGCAAGCGTTGACCAGGTTCGTTATGTCGCATTTACGTTGCATTTCCGTCACGAATCCTCTCGAAGCACGGAAATCGGGCGTGGCGGCGCGCGCACCGCGACCGTTCGCCGCCGCCGGCCGCCCGTTTCGCCCGGCGGGCCGTCCGCGACTCAAACACATTTGACATATCGGCACTGGCCGGCCGCCCGCCGAGGGGTCAACCGCCGAGGGGGCGCAGCAATGCCCGAGAGATTATGTGACGCTGGACCTCGCTGGTGCCGTCCCAGATGCGCTCGATGCGCGCGTCGCGCCAGATGCGCTCGAGGGGCAGATCGCTCATGAGTCCCATGCCGCCGTGGATCTGCAGCGCCTCGTCCGCCACCATGGCGAGCATTTCCGTCGCCTTCACCTTGGCGATGGCCATATCCATGTCCGTGGCGATCTTCCGATCGTTCTTCCACGCCGCCTCGAGCACCAGAAGATCCGCAGCCCTGAGCTCCACCGCCATGTCGGCGAGCTTGAAGCTCACGCCTTGGAACTTGCCGATCTGCTGTCCGAACTGCACCCGATCGACCGCCCATTGCTTGGCGAGTTCGAGCGCCCGGTCGGCGCGCCCGAGGCAGGTTGCGGCGACCTGAAGGCGCGTGGCGCCGAGCCATTCGTTCGCCACCTCGAACCCCCGATGGACTTCCCCGAGCACGGCGCTCTTCGGGACACGGCAGTTGCTGAACTCGAGAATGCTGTTCTTGTAGCCGCGATGAGAGACATTCTTGTAGCCCGGCAGTACCTTGAAGCCCGGGTGTCCCATGTCGATCAGGAAGGAGGTGATTTTCTTGCGGGTGCCGCGCGTGCCGGTCTCCTCGCCGGAGGCGGCGAACAGGATCACGAAGTCCGAGCGGTCGGCATGGCTGATGAAATGCTTGGTGCCGTTGATGACGAAATCGCCGCCCGACTCGACCGCCGACGTCTTCATGCCGCGAAGATCCGATCCGGCCCCCGGTTCGGTCATCGCGAGACATTCGGCCCGCTCGCCGCGCACCGCCGGGAGAAGATACCGTTCGCGCTGCTCGCCCCGGCAGGCGAGCAGGATATTCGATGGGCGGCCGACGCACGACCAATGCAGGGCGTAGTTGGCCCGGCCGAGCTCCTTCTCGTAGAGCACCCAGGAGACCGTATCCAGGCCCGCGCCTCCGACATCCGCCGGCATGTTGGCGGCGTACAGGCCGGCGTCGATCGCCTTCGCCTTGAGCTCGCGATACAGCTCGTCCCGCAATTCGCCCGTCTCCTCCACTTCCTTCTCGTGAGGGTAGAGCTCGTTCACCACGAAATCGCGCGTCGTCTTGACGATCATCTGCTGTTCATCGTTCAACGAGAAATCCATCGTCACTCCCCTTACATCATGGATTTTTGGCGTATCGCGCCGCGCTTCGGCGAGGCCCGCAGCTTCGAGGCCCACTCCCGCAACAGATCGATCTGAAGCCGCAAGTGCTCGATCTGCTTCTGCGCGGGCCAGTCGCGAGGGCTGGTGACGGCCCCTGCGGTCAGGCCGTTCATGCAAGTCACCACCAAGCGCAGCACCTGGTCCCGGACTTCCGCGGGCAGCGACTTCCATTCGGACCAGTATTCGGCGAAGCAGCGCTCGAACAGCCGCATATATTCCCGGTGCACCCAGACATTGAGGCGCTTCAACTTGGGATCGGCGGACATCTGGCCCCAGAACGCGAGCCAGAACGCGGACTCCGTGAAGCGCTGCGCATCGATGGCGATGGCCTCCGACAGCACGCTCAAGAGATTCGCCTCGCCGCCGTCGCGCTCCCGCGTCAGCCGCTCCTCGATGCGCTTCAGGATCAGGCGCAGCGCGGCGAGGATGATGTCCTGTTTGGAATCATAGTAATGCGCCACCATACCCGTGGTGTAGCCGGCCGCGCGCGCGATGCGGGCGACGGTCGCCTGCTCGAACCCGTGCTCGGCGACCACCTGGCAGGCCACCAGCGCGATCTCGTCCCGGCGCCTGGCATGGTCGACGATCTTGGGCATGGCGAGGCTAGCGCGCCCGGCTGCCGACCGCTTTGCCGGCCTCCGGAGGCACGGCGAGCGATGCATGAGCTTTCGCGATCGGCTCCAGCTTTGCGCGCAGCGCCGGATCCAGCGTGGCGGCTTTGGCTTTCGCGGTGTCGACGAACAGATGCATCTGCTCGCCGGTTGCGATCAACGCGTCGTCGCGCTTGCGGAACAACCGATGGAACACGTGCAGGCGCTTGTCGTCGAGCGCGAGCACCTGGGTGGTCGCATACAGGGGCTCGCCGACCTTCGCCTCGCCGAAATGCTTGACGTGGCTTTCGACCGTGTAGTACATCCGGCCGCCCCTGCGGAAGGCATCGTCGATCCCCACCTGACGGTACAACCTGTCCATGGCCTCGCCGAACACGTGCCCATACAGGAAGTCGGACATGTGGCCGTTGTAGTCGACCCATTCCGGTCTCACCAGGGTCTCGTAGAGCGGCAGATTCCCGTCGGAGGAGGGTTTCTCTCCAGCGTCCCGGTAGAGCCGCTCCTCGAGCTTGCGCAGCGTCGAGCCCGCGCCGATGTCGAACTGGCGCAGAACCTGTTGAATGGCGACCAGGTAATTGTCGCGCAGGCGTTCCAGTTCCCGGATGGAGCGGCCGGCCGCCTGCTCCTGGGTACCCACGACCATGCGATCGATCAGCTGCTCGGTGAGCTCCGGCGCCTCGAGCTTGGTCCAGGGCCATTTCAGCGCCGGGCCGAACTGATGCAGCATGTGCCGCATGCCGGTCTCGCCCCCCGCCAGGTGATAGATGAGGTTCATGCCCATGGCGGCCCATCGCAATCCGGGTCCGTAGATGATGGACTCGTCGAGCTCCCCCGTGGTCGCGACGTCTTCGTTCACCATGTGCAGTATCTCCCGCCACATGGCCTCCTGGAGCCGGTCGGTCAAATGGCCCGGAACCTCGCGCCGCACCCGCAGGGCATGCATGCCGATGTGCGTGAAGAACTCCGCGGCCGCCTCGATGGTCGCCGGCGCCGTCTTCGCCCCGGGGACGAGCTCGACCAGCGGCAGGAGGTACACGGGGTTGAACGGATGAGCGACGCAGAAGCGCTCGGGCGCGATCATGTCGCGCTGCAGATCCGTGGGCGTCAACCCGGAGGTGCTCGATGCGATGATGACATCGGCGGCGGCATGCTTGCTGACCTCGGCCAGCATGCGCTGCTTGAGCGGCAGCTGCTCGGGGATGTTCTCCTGGATGAAATCCGAGGCTTTCGCCATCTCGCGCGGGTCAGTGGTGAAGGACAGCTTGCCCTTGGGCGGTAGCGGGGCGAACGTGAGGCGCGCCAGGGCGGGCTCGGCGTTCTCGACGGCTCCCCGGATCCAGTCCTCCATCTCCGGCTTCACGTCCGCGGCGATCACGTCGATGCCGAAATGCATCGCACGCGCCGCCCAGCCGCCGCCGATGACGCCTGTGCCCAACAAGCCGAGTGTCTTTACCTTGCGCATGAAACGAGCCCCCTGTCGCGTGGAGGCTTTATAATATCCTCACTATAATATAAAAACCAGGGAGGCCGGCCGGGTACTCGGGAATCTCGCCGCGGCCTCTATCGGCTTCCGCTGCCCGCCGATCCCAGCACGTCCGTGATCGGGAGCGCCGCGCGCGGGACGGCGGTATGGTAATCGCGGCCCAAAAAGGCGGCCAGGGTGGCGGCGATTTGCGCTTGCACGACTGCGGAGCCGCCCCGCCGCTCGCCGAGCGCCCGGGTGTCCGGTCCGATGACGGCGATCCAGACGTTCTCCGAGCCCTTCTCCTCGACTCCATGTTCCTTCCACTCGGTCAATCCGCTGCCTCGGCCGTGATCGGCGGTGATGATGAAGGTGGTGGTGCCGCGGTACTGCGGAATCGCCTGCATCGTGTCCCAGAGCTCCTTGATGAACCCATCCGTGCGGTGAGCGCTGTCGAGGACCAGATCGTAGCGCCCCTGATGCGCCCAATTGTCGGTTTCCCCGTAGCCCACGAATAGTACGCGCGGT
>DASYAC010000338.1:0-21584 GCA_036501585.1 Steroidobacteraceae bacterium | reverse complement strand
GCCACGAACCCGATGTATACCACGGCGATCAGCGAAAAAGCGATGATCAGCCAATCGAGCTCGCGGCTCGCATCGGGCGCGATGGGCAGCGAGAAGCGAAGGAAGCCGTATCCGCCCATCTTGAGCATAATGGCGGCCAGTACCACCGAGCCGCCGGTCGGCGCCTCGACGTGGGCGTCCGGCAACCAGGTGTGCACCGGCCACATCGGCACCTTGACCGCGAACGCCGTGAAGAACGCGAGGAAAATGAAGGTCTGCTCTCTTAAGGTGAGCGGCATGCCCTGGAGCAGCGAAATCTCATACGTGCCCGATTTCAAATACATGTAAATCAGCGCGACCAGCATCAGGAGCGAGCCGATGAAGGTGTACAGGAAGAATTTAATGGTCGCGTAGACGCGCCGCGGACCGCCCCAGATGCCGATAATGATGAACATCGGCAGGAGCATCGCCTCCCAGAACACGTAGAAGAGCGCGGCATCGAGCGCTGCGAACACGCCGATCATCAGGCCTTCGAGGATCAGGAAGGCGGCAAAGTACTGGGTGACTCGCTTCGCGACGTTCTGCCAGCTTGCGATCACGATCAGCACGGTGGTGAACGTCGTGAGGAGAATCAGCGGCATCGAGATGCCGTCGACACCGATGTTGAAGTCGGCATGGATGGACGGGATCCATGAGGTATGTTCGACGAACTGCATATCCGCCGTGCCCGTGTTGAACCACGCGTAGAGCGGAATGCTGAAGGCCAGCGTCGCGACCGAAATCGCGAGCGAGAGCCATCTCGCGGCACCCGCGCGCTCGTTGCCGAGCCCCAGCACCGCGATGCCGCCGATGAGCGGCAGAAAGATCAAAATGGAGAGCAAATGATCGTTCATATCAAGGCCGCCAGATGAGCCACAGGAGTAGCGAGGCCAGGCCGAGAATCATGGCGAACGCATAGTGATACAGGTAACCCGACTGCGCGTAGCGCATCACCGAGCTGAACCAGCCGACCAGGCGCGCACTGCCGTTCACCGCAACGCCGTCGATCAGCATCTCATCACCGCCCTTCCAGAGCCCCGCACCCAGCGCGCGGGCGAACGCCGCAATGACGTGCTCATTGAACCAGTCGAAGCCGTATTTGTTGATGAGAATCGTGTGCAGCCACTTGAACGAACGCTCGGCGGAATCCGCGAGCGCGGGTTTCTTGAGGAAGAACAGCCACGCGAAGAACACCCCGGACAGGGCGAGCCAGATCGGGACCGATGTGAGCGCCGAGATCACGAACGCCCCCGATCCGTGAAACTCCTCCCCGAGGCGCGCCAGCACATCGTGCGACGGGAGCACCTGGATCGAGCTTCCGAAGTAGCCGCCGAACAGCAGGGGCTTGACCGTGAACCAACCGATGATCGCCGAAGGGATCGCCAGCAATATCAACGGCACGGTGACGACAGCCGGACTCTCGTGCGGCTCGCCATGTCCATGATCGTGCGCGTCATGTCCATGCGCGTCGTGCCCGGCACGAAGCTCTCCGTGAAAGGTCATGAAGAACGCCCGGAACGTGTAGAGCGCCGTGATGAAAACGCCCGAGAGCACGCAGAAGTACGCATATCCGGCGCCGAACCGATGCGTCTCGTGCACTGCGTCGATCAGCATGTCCTTCGAGAAAAAGCCGGCGGTGCCGGGAAATCCGATCAGCGCGAGAGAGCCGATCAGGAACGTCCAGTACGTGATGGGCATGTACTTTCGCAGCCCCCCCATCTTGCGCATGTCCTGCTCGTGGTGCATCCCCATGATCACCGAGCCTGCCGCGAGGAACAGGAGCGCCTTGAAGAAGGCGTGCGTCATCAGGTGGAAGATGCCGGCGCTGTAGGCGGAAGCGCCGAGCGCCACCGTCATGTAGCCGAGCTGAGACAGCGTCGAATAGGCGATCACCCGCTTGATGTCGTTGTTCACGACGCCAAGGAGGCCCATGAAGAACGCCGTGGTCGCGCCGATGATCAGTACCATCGAAAGTGCCGTGTCGGACAATTCGAACAGCGGCGACATGCGCGCCACCATGAAAATACCGGCCGTGACCATGGTGGCGGCGTGGATCAGCGCCGAGATCGGCGTCGGGCCTTCCATCGAATCCGGCAACCACACGTGCAGCGGCACCTGCGCCGACTTGCCCATCGCGCCGACGAAAAGGCAGATGCAGGTGAAGGTGATGGCGGGCCACGCCACGGTGCTTGAGATGTGGACCTGCGCGGCGGCGATCTGGCCGGCATGAGCGAATATCGTGCCGTAGTCGAGCGAGCCCGTGTATCGAAGTATCGCCGCGATCCCGAGAATGAACCCGAAATCGCCGATGCGGTTGACGATGAACGCCTTCAAGGCGGCGAAGGTCGCCGTGGGCCGCGTATACCAGAAGCCGATGAGAAGGTACGAGACCACCCCGACGCCTTCCCAGCCGAAGAAGAGCTGCATCAGGTTGTTCGACATGACCAGCATCAACATCGAGAAGGTGAACAGTGCGATGTAGCTGAAGAAGCGCTGATAGCCCGGATCTTCTTCCATGTAGCCGATGGTGTACACGTGCACCATGAGCGACACGAAAGTCACCACGGTCATCATCATCGCGGAGAGCCGGTCGATCAGGAATCCGACCTCGATCTTCACCCCGTCGCTCACCAGCCAGGTATAGACGGCGCCGTCGTACGGCGCCACGCCCTCGTATACGAGCTTGTACAGCACGTACACCGAGAGGCCGCAGGAGAGCGCGACGCCCGCGATCGTGACGCTGTGCGCGCCCGCCCGGCCGATGGCACGGCCGAACAAGCCGGCGGCAATCGCGCCGACCAGCGGCGCGAGCGCGATCGTCAGATAAATCGACTGCATGTGTCCTTTCTTACCTCTTCTTGGACTCAGCCCTGAAGCGTATCGATATCTTCCACATCGATGCTGCGCCGTTCGCGGAACAGGACGACCAGGATCGCGAGGCCGATCGCAGCTTCCGCCGCGGCGACCGTCAGGATGAAAAACACGAAGACCTGGCCGCCGAGATCCCCGTTGAAGCGCGAGAACGCGATGAAATTGAAGTTCACCGCGAGCAGCATCAGCTCGATGCACATCAGAAGGACGATGATGTTCTTGCGGTTCAGGAACACGCCGGCAACCGCGATGGCGAACAGGATGCCGGACAGAGCGAGCACGTGGGTGAGCGTGATCATGGACCCTTCTCCGAGGCCATCTTGACCAGGCGGACGCGGTCCTTGGCGCGGACGGCCACCTGCGCGGCGATGTCCTGCGGCTTATGGCCGATGCGGCGGCGGAGCGTGAGAATGATGGCGGCGACGCTCGCCACCAGAAGAATCAGCGCTGCGATCTGCGCGGGATAGGCGTATTGCGTGAACAGCACCTCCCCCAGGGCTCGCGTGTTGGAATAGTGCGGCGGCAACATCGGGGCGAGCTTCAGATCGGCGCCCCCGAGGTGCCTCACGACGATCACGTTGATGATGGCGAACACCACGAACCCGGCGACCGCCACCGCGAGCGGCCAGTAGCCCGCGAGTTCCTTGCGGAACCGCTCGGTGTCGATATCGAGCATCATGACCACGAACAGCCACAGCACCATGACGGCGCCGACGTATACGAGCACCAGCACGATCCCCAAGAACTCCGCATCGAGCATCAGCCAGATCACCGCACTGTTGAAGAAGCACAGCACCAGGAGCAGCGCACAGTGCACGGGATTTCGCGCGAGAATGACGCCGAGCGCGGCGGCGATCAGCACGACCGAGAAGATGACGAAGAGGATCGACGCGAACATCAACGGTACCGCGCGTCGGCGGCGCGATCCGCCGCGATCATGGTTTCGTAACGTTCGCCCACCGCGAGCAGCTTATCCTTGTTCATGATGTTCTCGCCGCGGTTCTCCATATGGTATTCGTGCAGGCGGGTCTCGACGATGGCGTCAACCGGGCAGGCCTCCTCGCAGAATCCGCAGTAGATGCACTTGAACAGGTCGATGTCGTATCGGGTCGTGCGGCGCGTGCCGTCGTTGCCCACGCCCGACTCGATGGTGATGGCGAGCGCCGGACACACCGCCTCGCAAAGCTTGCACGCGATGCAGCGCTCCTCGCCGTTCGGATAGCGGCGCAGCGCATGCAATCCGCGGAAGCGCGTGCTTTGCGGCGTCTTCTCCTCCGGGTAGTTCACGGTGACCTTCTTCTGCCAGAGGCCCTTCCAGGTCACCCACAGACCCTCCAACAGCTCGCCGAGGAGGTAAGTCTTGATCAAGCTGCGTGCGCTAGCCATTGGCCCTCCAGGGTCCCACGTGAGCGTAGACCATGATTCCCTCGACGGCGAGCCAGATCAGAGTCACCGGAATCAGCGCCTTCCAACCGAGCCGCATGATTTGATCGTAGCGGTAGCGCGGAAACGTCGCGCGGAGCCACAGGAACGTGAACATCGGCACCAATGTCTTCAGGCCCAACCAGAAGAAGCTCGGCTGCGCGAGAATCGAGGATTGCGGCACCCACCAGGCCCCGCCGTCGAAGGGCGACAACCAGCCCCCGAAAAAGAAGATCACCGTCAACGCCGAGATCAGGATCATATTGACGTATTCGGCAATGAAAAAGAGCGCGAAGGCCATGCCGGAATAATCGACATGAAATCCCGCGACGATCTCCGACTCCCCTTCCGCCACGTCGAACGGCGCCCGGTTCGTCTCCGCCACGCCCGAAATGAAGTACACGAGCATCAGTGGAAAGAGCCAGCTCCAGTTCCAGGTGAACCAGCCCCCGTGCTGCGCCTGGATGATGTCGCCGATGTTGAGGCTGCCCGACGCCATGAGCACTCCCACCATCGCGAAACCCATGGCGATCTCGTAGGCGACGATCTGCGCGGCCGAACGCATCGCGCCCAAGAACGCGTACTTGGAATTGGCCGCCCAGCCGGCGAGGATGATGCCGTACACCCCCATCGAGGTGAGCGCCAGAATGTACAGAAGCCCTGCGTCGATGTTCGCGAACGTACGCTCGGGCGCGAACGGAATCACCGCCCAGATGGCGAGTGCAGGGATCAGCGCAAGGAACGGCGCGAGCCGGAATAGAAATCCGTTCGCATCCGTGGGGATCACGATCTCCTTGAACATCAGCTTGACCACGTCCGCGAACGGTTGCGCGAGGCCGGGGATCCAGAAGAGATTGACGCGGTTCGGTCCTTTGCGCGCCTGGATCCAGCCGATGACCTTGCGTTCCGCGAGGGTGTAGAAGGCCATCGCCAGGATGAGGCAGACCATCACCATCGCGATCTGCACCGCGGTGAGGAGCGGCGTCGCCCAGTACGCGCTGATTTGCGCGCTGAGCCAGTCGCGAATGGGATCCCACTGCCACATGGTCAGAGCACCGCGCGGGCCAATTGTCCGTCCTTGGTCTTGGCGAGCGATTCGGAGCCGCGCACCAGCACATCGATCTGATAGGGGGGAATGTCGACCCAAGGGCCCGAGGGCGTCCCGCCGCCGCCGGCGACAGCGCTCCCCACTCCGACACCGTCGAATCGCGCGTCGTTCCCCGTCTGCGTCAACCGCGAGCCGCAGGCTTTCTTCAGCGCCTCGCGCACTTCCTCCGAGCTCACGTAGTCGACGCCCCGGATGTTCAGCAGGTTGGCCAGCACGCGCAGCACTTTCCAACCCGGCCGGCTCTCGCCGACCGGGCTCGCCGCGCCCGACCAGCTCTGCCAGCGTCCCTCGACGTTCACGAAGGTGCCGGCGCTTTCGGCGAAGGTACCGACCGGCAGCACCACGTGCGCCACTTCGCGCAGCTTCTCGGTCAGGTGCGTCGTCGCCGCGATGACCAACTCGGCGCCCGCGAGTGCATCGGTCGGGCCCGCCAGATCGTTCGCCGGGTCGATGCCGCCGAACAATACGTAAGCCTTGAGCCGGTTCTCGAGCATGGCACGGGCCGATAGGCCCGGAGCGGCGACCGGCGTGCCGCCGGATTCGCGATGCGGCACGGCACCGGCAAGATACGCACCCGCGGTATTCGCGCCGTCGGTGACGAGACCCAGGCTCGCGCCCGACAGCTCCGCGAGCGCGGCGGCAAGCGAGCGAATCTCCGCATAGGCGGGGTGGCGTTGCGTGAGCGCGCCCAGGAATATCGCGTGGTGCTCGCCGTGGCCGAGTGCCGCCGCGAGGGCGCGATGCGCATCGCCCACTACCGCTTCCCGCACGCCCGACGGCACAGGCTTTCCCGCCGCCGCCGCCGCGGCGCGGACCACGGCCGCCAATCCGCTCACGAGATCCTGATCGGCGCTGTAGCCGGCGACCGGAAACAAGTAGTCGTACTCGCGCGGATTGAGGAACGCGACCCGGGCGCCTCGATTCATCGCCGCCTTTCGGATGCGGTGCGCCAAGAGCGGCATCTCGTGGCGCAGATTCGAGCCGACCACGAGGACACCTTCCAGCACCTCGACGTCGGCAATCTTCAGACCCAGGTTCGGGAATACGCCCTCGCGCTCGCCGCCCCGGAAATCGAGCTGACGCAGGCGGTGATCGACATTGTTGCTGCCGAGGCCGCGGGCGACCTGCGCGAGCAGATACATCTCCTCCACGGTGGCGCTCGGCGAGGCGAGAAACCCGAGGCTCGCGGCGCCGTGGGCGGCACCGGCCTTCTGCAGCCCTTCCGCCGCCGCCGTCAATGCGACCTCCCAATCCACCGGCTGGAGCACGCCGTCGACGCGCACCATCGGCTGGGTCGCGCGCTCGGGCGAGTAGATGCCCTCGAATCCGAAGCGGTCGCGGTCGGCGATCCAGGTCTCGTTGATTTCCTCGTTCTCCCGCGGCACCACGCGCATCATCCGGCCGCGCAGCACATGGCCGTAGATGTTGGTGCCGAAGCCGTCGTGCGGCGATACCAGCGCACTTTGCGTCATCTCCCACGCGCGCGCGCGGTAGCGGAACGGCTTGTTGTTGAGCGCACCCACCGGGCAGAGATCGATGATGTTCGCGGACAGCTCGTGATCCAGGCTCTGCTCGACGTAGGTGTCGATCCGCATGTGCTCGCCGCGGCCGGTGGTGCCGAGCTGCGGGAACCCTTGGATCTCGAGGCCGAAACGCACGCAGCGCGTGCACTGGATGCAGCGGGTCATGTCGGTCGAGACCAGGGGCCCGATATTCTCGTCCTTGACCACGCGCTTGCGCTCGGAAAAGCGCGAGATGTCGCGGCCGTAGCCCATCGCGAGATCCTGCAGCTCGCACTCCCCGCCCTGATCGCAGATCGGGCAATCGAGCGGATGATTGATGAGCAAAAATTCCATGGTGGCGCGCTGCGCGGCAACCGCCTTCGGCGAGCGCGTGAACACCTTCATGCCTTCCATGACCGGGGTCGCGCAGGCCGGCATCGGCTTCGGAGCCTTCTCCACCTCCACCAGGCACATGCGGCAGTTGGCGGCGACGGTGAGCTTGGAGTGATAGCAGAAACGTGGGATGTACACATCCGCCGCGTCCGTGACCTGCATGATCATCGCGCCCTTGCGAGCCTTCAAGGGGATGCCGTTGACTTCGATATTGACCTGATCGTCGCTCATCGTGCGCCCTTGGTTCAGGCTGCGGCCGGCGTTGCCGCCGCCGGCTGGCCTTCGACGATCGAGCGGCCCTTGTGCTCGATCATGTACTGAAACTCGTGCCGGAAGTGCTTCAGGAAACTTTGCACCGGCCACGCCGCCGCATCGCCGAGCGCACAGATCGTGTGACCCTCGATGCGATTCGCGACGTCGAGCAGCAGGCCCAGATCCTCGCTTCGACCCTGGCCCGCGATGATGCGGTTGAGCATCCGGTCGAGCCACCCCGTGCCCTCGCGGCAGGGCGTGCACTGGCCGCAAGATTCCGAATAATAGAATCGGGCCAGGCGCTCGAGCGCCCGCACCATGCAGGTGGTCTCGTCCATGACGATCACGGCGCCGGTGCCGATGGCGGAGCCCGCCTTCTTGACCGAGTCGTAGTCCATGTTGGTGGCCATCATCACCTCGCCCGGAACCACCGGGCAGGACGATCCGCCGGGGATGACGGCCTTGAGCTTGCGGCCCTTCCAGACGCCGCCCGCGAGCGCAAGCAGATCCTTGAAGGGAATGCCGAGCGCCAGCTCGACGTTCAAGGGTTTCGCCACGTGTCCCGAGACGGAGAAAATGAGGGTGCCGCCGGAGTTCGGCGGCCCGAGGCCCGCGAACCAGGCGCCCCCCTTGCGCATGATGGTGGGCACCGAGGCGTAGCTCTGGGTATTGTTGATCGTGGTCGGCTTGCCGAACAGGCCGAAGTTGGCCGGGAACGGCGGCTTGAACCGCGGCTTCCCGGGTTTGCCCTCGAGCGACTCGAGCAGCGCCGTCTCCTCCCCGCAGATGTAGGCGCCCGCGCCGACGAACATGTGCAGATCGAAATCAACGCCCGACCCGAGGATATTCTTGCCGAGAAGCCCCGCTTCGTACGCTTCCTTCAACGCGGCCTCGAAGCGCGGGATGGGCTCGGCCATGAACTCGCCGCGGATGTAGTTGTAGCCGACGGTCGCGGTCATCGCGTAGCCGCCGATGGCCATGCCCTCGATCACCGAGTGCGGGTTGTAGCGCAGGATGTCGCGGTCGTGACAGGTGCCGGGCTCGGATTCGTCCGAATTGCACACGGCGTATTTCTGGACCGGGGAGCTCCTCGGCATGAAGCTCCATTTCACGCCTGTGGGGAATGCCGCGCCGCCGCGGCCGCGGAGTCCCGAGGCCTTGACCTCGTCGATGATTTTCTCACGCGGGGTCTTGTCGCGGAGGATGGCTTCCCAGGCCTCGTAGCCGCCGAATTTGCGGTAACCCTCGAGCGTCCAGGGACGCTCGTGCTTGAGCGCCTCGAACAGCACCATGTTCTCATCGTGGCTCATGTCAGTTCATCCAAGATCTTGTCGATGCTCTCGGGTGTCAAATTCTCGTGATACACGTGGTCGACCATCATCATCGGCGCGCCGGTGCAGGCCGCGAGGCACTCCTCCTCGCGCTTCAGATAGATGCGGCCGTCGGGCGTGCTCTCGCCGGTCTTGATGCCGAGCTTTTTCTCGACCCGCTCCACCATGTCGAACGCCCCCCGCAGCATGCAGGAAATGTTCGTGCATACCGAGACGTGATGACGGCCCACGGGCCTGGTCTGGAACATGGAGTAGAAGGTCGCGACCTCGTAGACCTGGATGGGCGGCAGGCCGATGTACTCGGCGACCGCGTCCATGAGGGCGGGCGTCAAAAAGCCGTCGTTCTCGTGCTGCACGGCGTGCAGAGCGGAGATGACGGCGGAGCGGCGCCGGTCCGGCGGGAACTTGGCCAGCCAGTGATCGATTTCGGAGCGGACGTGGTCGGATAGTAGTGTCATCGGTCAATCTCGCCGAAGACGATATCCTGCGTACCGATCACCGCCACCACATCCGCGAGCATGTGCCCGCGCACCATCTCATCGAGCGCCGCGAGGTGCGCGAAACCGGGTGCGCGCACCTTCAGGCGATACGGTTTGTTGGCGCCGTCGGACACCAGATAGACGCCGAGCTCGCCCTTGGGCGCCTCGACGGCCGCGTACACCTCGCCTTCGGGCACGCAGTAGCCTTCGGTGAACAGCTTGAAGTGGTGAATCAAGGACTCCATGTCGCCCTTCATTTGCTCGCGGCTCGGCGGGCGCACCTTGCGGTCGTCGATCATCACCGGGCCGGGATTCGCCTTCAGCCACTTCACGCACTGTTCGACGATGCGGGTCGATTGTCGCAGCTCCTCGACGCGCACCAGGTAGCGGTCGTAGCAATCGCCGTTGACGCCGACCGGGATGTCGAAATCCATCTGATCGTACACGTCGTATGGCTGCTTCCGGCGAAGATCCCACTCGATCCCGGAGCCGCGCAACATCGGACCGGAGAACCCCAATTGCATGGCCCTCTCCGGGCTCACCACCGCGATGTTCACGGTGCGCTGCTTCCAGATGCGATTGTCGGTGAGCAGGGCCTCGTACTCATCGATGCAGGCGGGAAAACGCGCCACGAAGTCCGCGATGAAATCGATCAAACCGCCGGAGCGGCGCTCGTTCAGGCGATCCACGTCCTTGTTGCTGCGCCACTGCGAGTATTGATACTTGGGCATCACGTCGGGAAGATCGCGGTACACGCCGCCCGGCCGGTAATAGGTCGCATGCATGCGCGTTCCCGAGACGGCCTCGTAGCAGTCCATCAGGTCCTCGCGCTCGCGGAAGCAGTAGAGGAACACCGTCATTGCGCCGATGTCGAGCGCGTGGGCGCCGAGCCACATCAGGTGGTTCAGGATCCGGGTGATCTCGTCGAACATCACGCGGATGTACTGCGCGCGGATCGGCGGCGAGATCCCCAACAGCTTCTCGATCGCCATGACGTAGGCATGCTCGTTGCACATCATGGAGACGTAATCGAGCCGGTCCATGTAGCCGATCGATTGGTTGAACGGCTTGCTCTCGGCGAGCTTCTCGGTCGCGCGATGCAGAAGTCCGATGTGCGGGTCCGCCTTCTGGATGACTTCGCCGTCCATCTCCAGCACCAGCCGCAGCACACCGTGCGCCGCCGGATGCTGCGGACCGAAATTCATGGTGAAGTTGCGTATCTCGGCCACTCTATGCCTTAAGTTTTGGGTTTCGCGGCGTGTCCGTCGACCGGTGCGTTGGTGAGCTGCGGATCGTAGCGGTTGTCGTGGCGGATCACCTTGGGCACCAGAACCCGCGGCTCGATGGTCACCGGTTGATACACGACGCGGCGCTTCTCCGGGTCGTAGCGCACCTCGACGTTGCCGGATAGGGGGAAGTCCTTGCGGAACGGATGGCCGATGAAGCCGTAGTCGGTGAGCAGACGGCGCAGGTCCGGGTGGCCCTTGAACATGATCCCGAACAGATCGAAAGCCTCGCGCTCGAACCAATCGGTTCCGGCCCAGATCGGTGCCACCGAATCCACCGCGGGCTGCGCATCGTCCTCGCAAAAAACCTTCAAGCGCAGGCGCTGATTCTGCGAGATCGACAACAGGTGATACACCACGGCGAAGCGGCGCCCGGGTTTCTCGTCCCCGCCGCTCGACATGCCGCCCGCGACGCCGCGGCTGAAGCCGGATACCGTGGCATGCTCGGTCTTCCATTCCGCGCGGCCGTGCTGCAGGTAGTCCACGCCGCAGACATCCATGCACATCTGGAATTCGAGACCGGACCGATCGCGCAGCGCCGCCGCGACCTCCAAGAGGTCGCCCGGACGGGTTTCGTAGGTCAGCTCGCCGACGTGGGTCGCGGTATGCACGAGCTTCTCCGGGAACGCATCCTCGATGAGCGTCTCGAGGCGCTCCAGCCGCGTGGGAACTGCCGGGGCAGCCGCGGAACCGGCGTCGTCAGTCATCGGATAATGGCCTTGTTCCGCCGGATCTTGTTCTGAAGTTGAATGATGCCGTACAGCAGCGCCTCCGCCGTCGGCGGACAGCCGGGCACGTAGACATCGACGGGCACGATGCGGTCGCAGCCGCGCACCACCGCATAGGAATAATGGTAGTAGCCGCCGCCGTTCGCGCAGGACCCCATGGAAATGACCCAGCGCGGCTCGGCCATCTGGTCGTACACCTTGCGCAAGGCGGGCGCCATCTTGTTGACCAGGGTGCCGGCGACGATCATCACGTCGGATTGGCGAGGGCTCGGACGGAACACCACGCCGAATCGGTCGAGATCGTAGCGGGCCGCCCCCGCATGCATCATCTCGACGGCGCAGCAGGCGAGCCCGAAGGTCATCGGCCAGAGCGATCCGGTGCGGGCCCAGTTGATGAGCTTGTCGACGGTGGTGACTTCGAAGCCGCGCGCCGGGCCGGCATCGGCAGTCGCCGCTTCTAATCCCATTCGAGCGCTCCTCGACGATAGTCGTATATCAAGGCGACCACGAGCACCAACCCGAAGATCAGCATGGAGACCAGCCCGAACACGCCGGTGGCCTTGAGCGACACCGCCCAGGGAAAGAAGAAGGCGATCTCGAGATCGAACACGATGAAAATGATCGCCACCAGGTAGTAGCGCACGTCGAAGCGCATGCGCGAGTCTTCGAAGGCCTCGAAGCCGCACTCGTAAGGGGATAATTTCTCGGGGTCGGGGCGGCGCGGGCCGGCGATCCAACCGAGCGTGAACAGCACCACGCCCAGGCCGCCGGCCAACCCCATGAAAATCAATATCGGCAAATACTGTCGCAACATCGCGGTATCGGTGACTGGGCGGTAGCCAACAAGTATATCAGGCACACGCGCACGCGTTCACCTGAAAGAGTTGATGTGAAAATCTGGTGCCGACGGCCGGACTCGAACCGGCACAGGTTGCCCCACTAGCCCCTCAAACTAGCGCGTCTACCAATTCCGCCACGTCGGCTTCGTAACTCAAGTGTAACTCGATTCCTAAGGCTTGTTCGTCGGCGGCGGGGGCTCCGCAGGCGGCGCGGTCGCCGGTGCCGGAGCGCTCGCGGGCGGCGTCGCCGTCGCAGGCGCTGAACCCTGCGGCGCCGGAGCTGTCGAAGCAGGCGCCGACCCGACAGGCGCCGTCGCCGCAGGAGGTGCCGCTGCGCGCGCTGCGGCCGCCGCTTGCGCTGCACGCTCGAGCACCGAGGTCGCTTCGGCGGGCGAACGCGTCCCCATGTAGGCGAGCGTCAAGCTCGTCACGAAAAACAGCGCCGCGAACACCGCGGTCAACTTCGAGAACAAGGTCGCCGTACCGCGCGCGCCGAAGACGGTGCCTGACGCGCCCGAACCGAATCCGGCGCCCGCCTCCGCACCTTTCCCGCGCTGCATGAGCACGAGACCGATGATCATCAGCGCAAGCAGAATGTGCACCGACAAAATGAAACCACGCAGCATGTCGATCTCTCAATGTCGCGCGGCAGCCGCCGCGCATATCTGAAGAAACTCATCGGCGCTCAACGACGCGCCGCCCACCAATCCGCCGTCCACATCGGGCATCGAGAAGAGCTCGGCCGCATTCGAGGCCTTGACGCTCCCGCCGTACAGAATACGGACACGACTTTCAAGTTTAGCATCTTGCGCGGCAATCCGGCTGCGCAGGTACCCGTGAACCTCTTGCGCCTGTTGCGGCGAGGCATTGCGCCCGGTCCCGATGGCCCAAACCGGCTCGTAGGCGACGATGGCCTCTGCGAAACTCGGCGCCCCGTTCATGGCGATCACCGCATCGAGCTGACGTGCCACGACCGCCTCGGTCCGCATCCCCTCCCGCTCCTCCAGCGTCTCGCCGACGCAAAGCACGGGCGTGAGACCGGCCTTGAGCGCCGCGCCGAACTTCCGAGCCACCAGCACGTCGTCCTCGTGATAGAGGCGACGGCGCTCCGAGTGTCCGACGATCACGTATTTACAGCCGACATCCTTCAGCATGGCGGCGGCCACCTGTCCGGTGAACGCGCCGATCGGCTCGGCGCACACGTCCTGCGCGCCCACTCCGACATCCAGCCCCTCGAGCGTGCGCACGGCATCGGCGAGATAGACGTAGGGGGGAAACACCACCACGTCGGTCTGCCAATCCGGATTCAGACGTTCCGCGAGGTCCGTGAGCAACGTCTCGTTGGCGGCCCGCGATCCGTGCATTTTCCAATTACCAGCGACCACCGGACGACGCATAGCCAACCCCATGGGACCCAAAGGCCCCTGCCGGAAAGGCGGCGAAGAGTAGCCGCGCGGACCGGTAACTGCAAGCCCTGGCCGCAAGCCTCACGCCGCGGGCTTGGCGGCCACTGCCTCGACGGCGGCGGCGATCTCGCTCGCACCGCGCTTGACCAATTTGGCATCGTATCCTTCGACCATGACGCGAATCACGGGCTCGGTGCCGGATGCCCGCAGCACGATGCGGCCTCGTCCCTTGAAGGAGCGTTCCACGGCGGCCGCGGTATCCACGACGCTCGGGCTCTCCATGGGGTCGAATCGTCGGGGGACCCGAACGTTCAGGAGCACCTGGGGATACTTCGGCATGGGAGCGCAGAGCTCTGCAAGCCCTGCGCCGGTGCTCTTCATCACGGCGAGCACCTGCAGCGCGCTGATCATGCCGTCGCCCGTCGTGGTCTTGTCGAGACACAGGATGTGCCCGGACGTTTCGCCGCCGAGCGTACCGCCCACCTCCTGCAGCATGGCAAGCACATGGCGGTCGCCGACCTGCGCGCGGAGGAAAGGGATGCCGAGCTCGGCGAGCGATTGTTCCAGTCCGAGGTTGCTCATCACCGTGCCGACGACCGGACCTTCCAGGGTCCCGGCGTCGCGCCGCGCGCGCGCCAGGACGTACAGGAGTTGGTCCCCATCCACGCAACGGCCCAGCTCATCCACCATCATGACTCGGTCGCCGTCGCCGTCCAGCGCGACCCCGACCTGCGCACGCACGCCCGGAACCGTCAGCTGCAACAGCTCCGTGTGGGTGGTTCCGCAGCCGTCGTTGATGTTGCGGCCGTTCGGAGAGCATCCAATCGGGACGATTTCGGCTCCCAGATCGGCGAACACCCGCGGCGCCACCTTGTAACCCGCGCCGTTCGCGCAGTCCACCACGATCTTGAAGCCCTCGAGCGTCATACCGGCCGGGATGGTCGATGCGCAGAACTCCTGATACTGGGTACGGCTGCGGTCGGTGCGCACCGCCTTGCCGAGGCGCTGCGATTCCCGGGTCACCACGGGACCGTCCAGCAGCCGTTCGATCTGGCTCTCGAGGCTGTCCGACAACTTGCTGCCGTTGCCGTCGAAGAACTTGATGCCGTTGTCCTCATAGCCGTTGTGCGAAGCGGAGATGACCACGCCGAAATTGCAACCCAGGCGCTGGGTCATGTAGGCGATGCCGGGTGTCGGCAGCGGACCGATCAACAGCACGTCCACCCCGGCCGCGACGAATCCCGCCTCGAGCGCGGATTCGAACATGTAGCCGGAGACGCGCGTGTCCTTGCCGATGAGTACGCGGCCGCCTTTCGGCGCCAGGATGCGCGCGGCGGCGCTCGCGAGCTTGAGGGCGAAATCCACCGTCATCGGGGGCTCACCCACCCGGCCGCGCACCCCGTCCGTCCCGAAATAATCGCTCAAACGCCTCTCCCCACCATGACCGCATCGACCATCAGTATGGCATCCCGCGTCGCCGCGACATCGTGCGTGCGCACGATGCGCGCGCCCTCGCCCACAGCCCACGCCGCAAGTCCGAGCCCGCCGGCCAGCCGGTCGGCGGGAGGCCGCCCCAACACCCGGCCGATGGTACTCTTGCGCGACACCCCGACGAGGAGCGGTGAGCCCAACGCGGCGAGATGTGCCAAATTCTTGAGCAATGCCAGGTTATCCTCGTGCCGCTTCCCGAATCCCAGTCCCGGATCGAAAGCCACGGCCTCCCGGGCAATTCCCGCCGCGAGGCAGGCCGCCCGCTGCTCGATCAGGAAGGCAGCCACCTCGCCGACCACGTCATGATAATCCGGGTTCTCCTGCATGGTGAGCGGCTCACCCTGCATGTGCATCAGGCACACGCCGACTCCTGTTCCGGCCGCCCACTCGCGCGCTCCGGGCGCGCGCAGCGCGCGAATGTCGTTCACGATGCACGCGCCGGCCTGCACCGCCGCCGTCATGACCTCGAGCTTGCTGGTATCGATGGAGATGGCGACATCGAAAGCCGCCGCGATGCGCTCGATGACCGGGACCACGCGCTCGAGCTCGGTCTTGGCATCGACCCCGATCGAGCGCGGTCGGGTCGACTCCCCGCCCACGTCGATGATGGACACGCCTTCCTCCACCATGGAGCCTGCCCGCTCGACGGCCGCCTCGAGATCCATGAAGCGGCCGCCGTCGGAGAAGGAATCAGGGGTGACATTGATGACGCCCATGACCGCCGGGCGCGTCAGATCGATGGTTCGCTGTCGGCATTGCCAGTGCATCGGCGATCGCCAAATCCCAATGGAGAGCCGGCGTAGCCGGCAAAAGGGCCCTCAGGCCGCGGCGTCCACGCCGCCCTTTTGCCGGCGGCAGCGGAGGGGCTGTCCGAAAAAGGGCCGCAGGCCGCTTTTCCCCATGGACTAGTGCTGCCCCGCCGGACTCACGAGCGGCGTGGCGGGCTTCTCGGCCGCCGGACCCTGGCCTCGCGCCGTCGGCGTGGGCGTATCGTCCCAATCGCGAGGCGGACGCGGCACACGGCCATCCATGATGTCCTTGATCTGTTCCTCGTCGATGGTCTCGTACTTGATCAGCGCCTCGGACATGATCTGAAGCTTGTCCATGTTGGTCTGGATGATCTTGTACGCACGCTGATAGTTGCTGTCGATGACCCGGCGCACTTCCTCGTCGATGACGTGCGCGGTGACATCCGATACCTGCTTGTGCTGCGTGACGCTGCGTCCGAGGAATACTTCTCCGGACTCTTCGCTATAGGTCTGCGGTCCCAGCCGATCCGACAAGCCCCAGCGCGTGACCATGTTGCGGGCGAGCTCGGTGGCGCGCTCGATGTCGTTGGAAGCCCCCGTGGTGACGGCATCGGGGCCGAACACCAGCTCCTCGGCCACGCGGCCGCCGAAGAGGGTCGCGATGCGGCTCTCGAGCTGGCGCTTGCTCGTGCTGTAGCGGTCCTGTTCCGGCAGGAACATGGTGACGCCGAGCGCGCGGCCGCGCGGAATGATGGTGACCTTGTAGACCGGATCATGCTCGGGCACTGACAGCCCCACGATGGCGTGGCCGGACTCGTGATAGGCGGTATTGCGCTTCTCTTCCTCGGTCATGACCATGGAGCGGCGCTCCGCACCCATCATGATCTTGTCCTTGGCGCGCTCGAATTCCTCCATGGTCACCGAGCGCTTGTTGCCCCGAGCCGCGAACAGCGCCGCCTCGTTCACGAGATTCGCGAGATCCGCGCCGGAAAAGCCCGGCGTGCCCCGCGCGATCACCGACGGCTTGACGTTGTCGCCGAGCGGCACCTTGCGCATGTGGACTTTGAGGATCTGTTCGCGGCCGCGCACGTCCGGCAGCGGTACCACGACCTGGCGATCGAATCGGCCGGGGCGCAGGAGCGCCGGGTCGAGTACGTCGGGCCGGTTGGTCGCGGCGATGACGATGATGCCCTCGTTGCCCTCGAACCCGTCCATTTCGACCAGCAACTGGTTCAGGGTCTGTTCACGTTCGTCGTGACCGCCGCCCAAACCCGCGCCGCGATGACGGCCGACGGCATCGATCTCGTCGATGAAGATGATGCAGGGTGCGTGCTTTTTCGCCTGCTCGAACATGTCGCGCACGCGCGATGCGCCCACGCCGACGAACATTTCCACGAAATCGGAGCCGGAAATGGTGAAGAACGGGACTTTGGCTTCGCCGGCGATCGCGCGGGCGAGCAAGGTCTTGCCCGTGCCCGGAGAGCCCACCATGAGCACACCTTTCGGGATCTTGCCGCCAAGTTTCTGGAACTTGCCGGGATCTTTCAGGAAGTCGACGATTTCGACCACTTCCTGCTTCGCCTCTTCGACGCCGGCCACGTCCGCGAAGGTAATATTGACCTGGTCCTCGCCCAAGAGCCTCGCCCGGCTCTTGCCGAAGGACATGGCTCCCCGGCCGCCGGAGGCCCCTTGCATCTGGCGCATGAAATAGGCCCAGAAGCCGATCAGGATCAGGATGGGAAAGGCGGAAATCAGCAGCTGCAGGAGCACCGATTGCTGTTTCGGGGGCTCGCCGCGAAACTTGACGCCCTGACCGCTCAATAGCCCGATCAGCGCACTATTGCTGGTCTCGGGGTTGTAGACGACGAACTGGTTGCCGTCCCGGCGCTTGCCCTCGATGATCTCGCCTTTGAACGTCACCGAATCGACGTTATTGCTCTTGACGTCGGTCAAAAACTGGGAGTAATCGATGGTCTGCGGCTGACCCGTGCGCATCCCGAATTGGCTGAAAATCGCGAGGAGGATCACGGCCAACGCGACCCACAAGAGAATCTGTTTGGTCAAATCGTTCAAGTTTCACCTACGGCCGCATTCATATTACGACAAAATAACCCATCCCGCGTTCCATTCCTCGAGACCTGGCTCATCGAACTTACACCATCCCAAACTGCCGCGCCAACAGGTAGATCTCGGGACTTCGGGTTCGTGACGCCTTCGGCTTTTTCGTCACCACCCGGCCATACCCACGCCGGGCCCGCCGCACGATTTCATCGAACCCGGCCCCCTGGAACAGCTTGATGAGGGCATCGCCCCCGGGGGTCAGCACACGATCCGCAAATTCCAGCGCGAGCTCCGCGAGGTACATGGACCGGGGCTGATCGACCGCGTCGATTCCTGCCATATTGGGGGCCATGTCGGACAATACAAGATCGACTTTTTCCGACCCCACCGCGGCGAGCACCTGGTCGAGGACTGCCTCCTCGCGAAAGTCGCCCTGGACGAACTCCACTCCGGGGATCGCGTCCATCGGGAGGATGTCGGTGGCCACGATGCGGCTCGAGCCCCCGACGATGCGCGCGGCATACTGACTCCACCCTCCGGGAGCGGCGCCCAGGTCCACGCAGCGAATTCCGGGCCTGAGCAGCCCCTCTCGCTCCTGAATCTCGGCGAGCTTGAACACGGCCCGCGAGCGCCACCCCTCCGCCTTCGCACGCTTGACGAATTCGTCGCTCGCGTGTTCGGCGAGCCAGCGGGCACTGCTCTTGGTGCGTTTGGGCATGGGGCGACGCGGACTTCGGGGTGCCGGGATCGAGAGCCCCTATAATGACGGTCATGCATCTCTCAGAAAAGCAAAAGAAGCACCTTCGCCGGCTCGCGCATCCGCTGCACCCCTTGGTGATGCTGGGCAACGCAGGGCTGACGGATGGGGTGGTGAACGAGCTCGGCCGGGCACTCAAGGACCACGAGCTCGTGAAGGTGAGCGCCCGGATGGGCGAGCGGACCGAGCGCGACGCCGCCCTGGACGAACTGGCGCTCCGCACTTCGGCGGTCATCGTGCAGCGCATCGGGCACATCGGGGTGTTCTATCGCCGCGGGGAGGGACTAGCGAAGGTTCTCCTTCCAGACCACTAGCAGAAGTCCCAGGCACGCGACGATATAGAGGACCGCGGAGACACCGTGCCAGGCGCCGAAGGAGAGCCCGGCGGCCGCCCCGTGCACGCGCGCCGACTCCATGAAGCGCTTGAGCACCCATTCGTTCACGGCGAGAAGCGCCGCCGCGGCGTACACCCCGCCCATCCGGGTTCTGCCCGCAAGCACCAGCGCCATCGCCGCCGCCGCGACACCGAGATAGGCCTCGATGCTGAACAGGCGCGCCGCCAGAACGCCTGCGAGGTGCCGGTCGCCTTGGGCGTAGAACAGGGTCGGAGCCACCCAGGCGGCGAGCGACCAGAGGCTCCCAGCCCACAGCACCAGGAGCACGCGAAACAGGTTACGAGCCACGCAAGGGCATCAAACGTAGCGGACGGACACGATCTCGTAGCTCTTGATACCGCCGGGCGCCGTCACGTCCACCACGTCGCCTTCCGACTTGCCGATGAGCGCGCGCGCGATCGGCGAGGAGACCGAGAGCAGGCCGTTCTTGATGTCCGCCTCGTCGTCGCCGACCAGCTGGTAGACGAGCTTCGCACCGGCGTCCTGGTCCTCGACTTCGACGGTCGAGCCGAACACCACGCGCCCGCTCGCGTTCAATTTGGTCACGTCGATCACTTCCGCGTTCGACAGGCGGCTCTCGATTTCGTTGATGCGTCCCTCGATGAAGCTCTGCTGCTCGCGGGCCGCATGGTACTCGGCGTTCTCGGACAGATCGCCGTGCGACCGAGCCTCCGCGATCGCCTTGATGACGTTCGGACGAGCCTCGCTCTTCAAGTGTCGGAGCTCCTGCCGCAGACGCTCGGCGCCGCGCAGGGTCATCGGAGTTCGTTTCAAGCCAATTCCTTGTGCAGATCCTGCAGTCGATTGACCTCGATGTCGCCCAAGTGATCGAGCGCATCGCAGGTGGCGCGCGCGCCGGCCACCGTGGTGTAGTAAGTCACTTTGCGCGCCACCGCCTCGCGGCGGATGGAGCGCGACTCGCGCACCGCCTGTTTGCCCTCGGTCGTGTTGACGATGAGGGCGACCTCGTCGTTTTTTATCATATCGACGACGTGAGGGCGACCCTCCCGCACTTTGTTGACCCGGCGGCAGACGATCCCCGCCTCCTCGAGCACCTTGGCGGTGCCGCCCGTGGCCGCGATCTCGAAACCTCGGGCGATCAGCATTTGCGCCAGCTGCACCGCCCCCGGCTTGTCGCGGTCCCGAACGCTCACGAAGCAAAGCCCTCGCGTCGGCAGGATCACCCCCGAGGCCGCCTGCGCCTTGGCATACGCTTCCCCGAACGTGCTCCCCGTACCCATGACCTCGCCGGTGGATTTCATCTCGGGTCCCAGGATCGGGTCGGCCTCGGGGAACTTGATGAACGGGAATACGGCCTCTTTGACCGAGAAGTAGGGTGGAACGCGCCCGACCGTCTGTCCCTGCGCGGCGAGCGATTTGCCGGTCATGACGCGGGCGGCGACCTTCGCGAGGGGAATGCCGGTGGCCTTGGAGACGAACGGCACCGTCCGCGAGGCGCGAGGGTTGACCTCCAGGATGTAGATGACGCCGTTCTGGATTGCGAACTGGATGTTCATCAAGCCGATCACGTTCAGCGCCTTGGCGAGCTTGCGCGTCTGCGCGCGCAGCTCCTCCTGGGTTTCCTGCGACAGCCCGTTCGGGGGCAACGAGCACCCCGAATCACCCGAGTGCACGCCGGCCTGCTCGATGTGCTCCATGATGCCGCCGATGAGCACGTTCTCGCCGTCGCTCACCGCATCCACGTCCACCTCGATGGCGAGATCCAGGAATCGATCCAGCAACACGGGGCTGTCGTTCGAGACCTTCACCGCGTCGGTCATGTACTGGCGAAGGTCGTCCTCGTTGAACACCACCTCCATGGCGCGGCCGCCGAGCACGTAGCTCGGACGCACGACCAGCGGGAACCCCACATCGCGGGCCATGACCACCGCCTGCTCCTCGGTGCGCGCGGTGGCATTCGCGGGCTGTTTCAGCTTGAGGCTGGCGACGAGCTTCTGGAAACGCTCGCGGTCCTCCGCGATATCGATGCTGTCGGGCGTGGTTCCGACTATCGGAGCGCCCGCCGCCGCGAGCGAGCGCGACAGCTTCAAGGGCGTCTGGCCGCCGTACTGCACGATCACCCCCTCGGGCTTCTCCTTCTCGATGATCTCCATGACATCCTCGAAGGTCAGCGGCTCGAAGTAGAGCCGATCCGAGGTGTCGTAATCGGTCGAGACCGTCTCCGGATTGCAATTGACCATGATGGTCTCGAAGCCGTCCTCGGAGAGCGCCATGGCCGCGTGCACGCAGCAGTAGTCGAACTCGATCCCCTGGCCGATGCGGTTGGGGCCGCCGCCGAGGATCATGATCTTGCGCCGGCTCGTGGGCTGCGCCTCGCACTCCTCCTCGTAGGTCGAGTACAGATAGGCGGTCGAGGTCGCAAACTCCGCGGCGCAGGTGTCGACCCGCTTGTATACGGGCCTGACGCCGAGATCGTGGCGCTTGGAGCGCACGGCCTTCTCCGGCAGATCGAGGAGTCTGCCGAGACGGCTGTCG
>DASYAC010000337.1:0-10186 GCA_036501585.1 Steroidobacteraceae bacterium | reverse complement strand
GTGGCGAGCGTCATCGCGTTGGTGTTGCTTTTGTGCGTCGCCGGGCGGCTGTTCTATCTCCAAGTCATCAAGTACGAGTACTACTCCAACCTCTCCCAGGGCAATCGGATCCGCATCGAGCCCATCCCGCCGAGCCGCGGCCTGATACTCGACCGCAACGGCGTGGTGCTCGCCGACAACCAGCCGGCCTTCAACATCGAACTGGTCCGGGAGCAGGTGGGAGACGGCAAGGCGCTCGACGCGACCCTCGCCCAGCTCGTGGACATCGGTGTGCTGCGGCCGGAGGAAGTGGCCGCCATCCGGCGCACCGTCATGTCCCACAAGGTATACGAGAGCGTGCCGATCAAGCTTCAGGTGAACGAGGAGCAGATGGCCCGGTTCGCCATCCATCGATTCCAGTTCTCCGGCGTCGACATTCACCCCCGTCTTGCCCGGCATTATCCGATGAAGGAGATGGGCGTTCACGCCATCGGGTACGTGAGCGCCATCAACGAGGAAGATCTCAAGAAAATCGACACCGCCGAGTATGCGGGCACCAGCCTCATCGGCAAACTCGGCGTCGAGGCCGCTTATGAAGCGCAGCTTCACGGCAAGCCCGGGTTTCGCGAGATACTCGTGAATGCCGCGGGCCGGCCCGTCGAGCGCGCGGGCGACTACGCTCCGCAATTGCGCACCAAGGCGCCGGTCGCCGGCGAGGATCTGGTGCTCGGCATGGACGCGCGCGTGCAGAAAGTGGCCGAAGAGGCGCTGACCGGCAAGCGCGGGGCGGTCGTCGCCCTGGACCCCAGGACCGGCGACATCATCGCGCTCGCCAGTACGCCCGGTTTCGACCCCAATAATTTCGTGCGCGGGCTGACGGTGCCGGAGTACACCGCGCTCGCGACCGACATCGACGTGCCGTTGCTGAACCGCGCGTTGCGCGGTGCTTATCCGCCGGGATCCACGGTGAAGCCGCTCTACGCACTGGCCGCGCAAACGTATGGGATATTGACGCCGGAACAGACTCAATTCTGTCCCGGCTTCTACCAGCTCCCCGGCAGCAGCAACAAATACCGCGACGACAAGAAGCACGGCTCTCTCGACATGCGCCATGCCATCGCCGAATCCTGCGACGTGTACTTCTACAAGGTCGCCCACCAAATGGGCATCGACCGGATGTCCGCGTTCATGAAGGCCTTCGGCTACGGATCGCTCACCGGCATCGACATCCCCGGCGAGAAACCCGGGCTCTACGCATCGCCCGAGTGGAAGCAGCATGCGTTCAAGCGCCCGGAAGACCGCGTATGGTTTCCCGGCGAGACCATCAGCATGGGCATCGGCCAGGGTCCGATCACGGTGACTCCTCTTCAACAGGCTCATTTTGCGGCCGAGATCGCCGAGCGCGGCAAGATCGTCGCGGTTCCCCGCATGGTCGCGGCCATCCGCGAGCCGGGATCGACCACCGTCGTCCCGCGCAAGCCGGAATTCCTGAAGCCTGTGGGCATCGGAACCGACGCGCAGTGGGCGGTCGTGTACGACGGCATGATGGGCGCCGTAACGCAGGGAACCGCCTATCAGGCGTTTGTGGGAGAAAAGATCAAGGTGGCCGGCAAGACCGGAACGGCGCAAGTGTTCACGATCAAACAAACGGAAAGCACGCGAGCCAAGATCACCGAGGAGCGCAAACGCGACCACGCCTGGTTCATCGCCTTCGCGCCCGTCGACGACCCCAAGATCGCGCTCTCGGTTCTGGTGGAGAACGGCGGATTCGGCGCATCGGCCGCCGCGCCGATCGCCCGCAAAGTGCTCGATGCTTATCTGCTCGGGCCGGACGCGGCGACCGGCCCGGCTGCACCCGGCGCGAAACCCGGAGGCGGGAGCGCGGCACCGGCGAGTCCCGGCGTCGGGGCCCCCGCCGCTGAACCCAAATCCCCGATCGCGCCGGAAGCAGCCCCGGGCCAGCACGGCGCTTGAGCCGATAGCTGTAGGGTCATGGCTGAGGCTGCGTGCCGATGAACGGCCCGCGTTGCGAAGGCGGCACGGGTTTGCGGCGAGTCTTGCGCCAGAGATCGTAGACGGCAAGCCCGCCCGTCAATGCCGCGAGCGCCGCGAAATAGGCGCGCGGGCCGAAGGCGGTCATCAGGCCGCCGGCAAGCACGGGACCGATCGCGGCCGACGTCCCATTCAGGCGCAGCAGTGCGCTGCTCGCCGCGACCATCTGCGCGGGCTCGAGCTTGTCGTTGACGTAGGACACGGCGAGCGAATAAATGGTCAGCACGAAGCCGCTGAAAACCGCCGCCAGCACCAGGAACACGCCATGCGGCAGGTCATGAATCGCGGTAATGATGCCGGCAACCACCGCATCGAGCGTGCAGACCGCCGCGATCATCGTGCGCCGGTCCATGCGATCCGACAGCCGCCCGATGGGATACTGGGTCACGACGGTTGCAAGAATGCTCACGGCCATGAACCTCGCGACGCCCGCCGTGTCCAGTCCGCTCAACCTCGCGTACACCGGCCCCATCGAGAAAATGAACGCCGAAATCATGCCGGACACGGCGACGGCCACCACGCCGAGCGGTGAATCTCGATACAGCTCGCGAAGCCTCACCTTGCGGGGCACGGCGTGCTCAGGGACCTGACGCGAGGAGACTACGATGGGCACGAGCGCCAGAGAAATGAGCACGGACACCGTCATGAACGGCGTTTGAGTGGCCGGATTGGAGAGCACCAGGAGAAATTGCGCCGCCCCGAGTCCTACATAGAGCACCACCATGTAGATGGCGAACAATCGGCCTCGATTCTCCCGGCTCGCCCGATCGTTGAGCCAGCTCTCCGCGACCACGTAGATGCCCGCGAGGCACAGCCCGGACACCATGCGCATCGCGCCCCAGACGAAGGGATTGACCAGGCATCCTTGAACCAGAATCGCGGCCGACGACACCGCGGCGAGCGTCGCGAATACGCGGATGTGGCCGAGCCGGCGCAGCAGCGGCGGAGCGATGCGCGTGCCGAGCAGATAGCCGAGGTAATAGCACGACATGATGGCGCCGGTCACGACCGTGGGGAACCCCTCGAGCGTCGCGCGCACGCCGAGCAGCGTGCTCTGCAAACCCGTACCCAGCATGAGCACGCCCATGCCGAGGAGCAGCGGCCAGGTCGCGGCGATGGCGCGGGTCGGCAGCATCGCGGCGAAGGGAGACGCTGCGGCGGCTGAGGCCTCTTTCGACGAACTTTCCGCTACGACGCTCTCTCCACACGGTCGCCCGGCCCGGGGGTGGCCAAACGCAGGCGGATTCTATCGGTTACCCGGCCATTCCGCGAGCGCCGCCGTCATTGCGCGGCTCTTCGCCGGTCGCCAATCCATCGCCGCGAGTCGCCAATCCATCGCCGCGACGATAGAATTCGGCGTTTGCCGGCTGACCTCCAAGGGGAGACCTCCATGCTGACGTGCGGCGAGCTTCTGGTGAGGCTCCTTGAAGATTTCGGCGTCGATACCGTATTCGGCATTCCGGGGGTCCATACCGTGGAGCTCTACCGGGGACTTCCCGCGACGCGCATCCGGCACATCACCCCGCGGCACGAACAAGGCGCGGGATTCATGGCGGACGGCTACGCGCGCGTGTCCGGCAAGCCCGGCGTGTGCTTCATCATCACGGGGCCCGGTATGACCAACATCCTGACGGCCATGGGCCAGGCCTACGGCGACTCCGTGCCGATGCTGGTGATCTCGAGCGTCAACCGGATGGAGCAATTGGGCATGGGGGGAGGACGGCTGCACGAGCTTCCCTCGCAGCGCAGCCTCACCTCGAACGTGACGGCGTTCAGTCACACACTCATGCGCCCGGACGAGCTCCCGGCGGTACTGACGCGCGCCTTCGCGATCTTCGGGAGTGCGCGCCCGCGGCCGATCCATATCGAGATTCCCATCGATGTCATCGGGGCGCCGGCCGGTCACGTCCGTCGAAAACTCGGCGCAATTCCCGGTCGACCGGCGCCCAGCCCCGGCGCGGTCTCCCGTGCCGTCGAGGTACTGAAGGCAGCCCGACGGCCCGTGGTATTGCTGGGCGGCGGCGCGAACCGCGCCGCCGCTGAAGCTCGGCAGCTGGTCGAAGCGCTCGACGCCCCGACGGCCTGCACCATCAACGCCAAGGGTATCTTGCCCAAGGGCCACCCGCTGTCGCTGGGGTCGAATACCTCGCTCCGTCCGGTGCGCGAGCTCCTGCTCGCCTCCGACGCCGTGCTTGCCGTCGGCACCGAAATGGGCGAGACCGATTACGATCTGGTCTTCGACGGCAACTTGCGCATAGAGTGCCCTCTCGTCCGGATCGATATCGACCCCGAACAAGTCAACAGCAATTTCCCGGCGGACGTGGCGATCGTCAGCGATTCGAAACTGGCGATCGAATCGCTTCTCCTGCAGATCGATGGGCGCGAGAGCGCTTCGCCCGACAGCCCGGGCGCGAAACTCACCGCCGACGTGCGTGCGCTCCTCGATGCGGCGTGGCCGGCCGCCTGGCAGGGTCAGCGGCGCACCCTGGAGACGCTTCAGGACGCCCTGCCCGACCTGATCGTCGTCGGCGACTCGACGCAGCCGGTGTACTCCGGCAACCATCTGTTCGAACCGAGCACGCCCCGCTCCTGGTTCAACTCGGCGACCGGCTACGGAACGCTGGGCTACGGACTGCCGGCGGCGGTGGGTGCGAAGCTGGCCGCGCCCGGCCGCCCGGTGGTGGCGCTGATCGGGGACGGCGGCCTGCAATTCACGCTGCCGGAGCTGGCGTCTGCCGTCGAAGCGCGCGCGCCCGTCATCGTCCTCCTATGGAACAACGAGGGTTACGGTGAGATCAAACGGTACATGCAAGAGCGCGGCATCCCGACCATCGGTGTCGACATCTACACGCCCGATCTCCTTGCGATCGCCAGGGGTTTCGGCTGCGGTGCCGAGCGGGCGACGAGCTTCGAGCAGTTGCGCGAGCTGCTGCAGCGGGCCGCACGCGCGGATCGACCGACGGTGATCGAAGTCCGCGAGGATGCGCCGTTCCTGGCGCTCGGCCGATGAGCACCACAGGGCCAGAGTGGATAGCGCTCGAGTCGGACGGCCTCGCCGCAGCGATCGATCCCCGGGGCGCCCAGCTGTCCCTATTGCGCGACAGCAAGGGGCGGGATCTGCTGTGGAGCGGCGATCCGGCGATCTGGAAGGGGCGCGCTCCGCTGCTGTTCCCGATCGTCGGAGCGCTCGCAGGCGGGAGCTATCGCGTGGGTTCGACTACCTATCGCCTGCCGCGGCACGGTTTCGCCCGTGACAGACGTTTCGAGGTTGTCCGCTCGACGCGCGCCGCGGCCGAGTTCGAGCTCACGGCGGATCAGGAAAGTCTTCGGATGTACCCGTTCCGCTTCGCCTTACAGGTCCGATTCGAGCTCGACGGCACCACCCTCGCCGTGAGGACACGCATTCGCAACACCGGCGACCGGCCGATGCCTGCGAGCTTCGGCTACCATCCGGGGCTGCGCTGGCCGCTGCCGTTCGGGCGGGAGCGCTCGCGCCATGCCATCGAGTTCGATCTCGACGAGCCGTCGCCGATGCGGCGTCTCGACGCTGAAGGGTTGTTGACGCCGGTGCTGCACGCCACTCCGATCTTGAATCGCTGCCTGGCGCTCGACGATTCGCTGTTCCGGGACGATGCGATGATCTTCGATCAAATTCGAAGCCGCAGCGTGACCTACGGCGCCGATGACGGTCCGCGGCTGCAGTTGAGCTACCCCGACGCTTCGTACCTCGGTATCTGGACAAAGCCGGGAGCTCCGTTCATCTGCATCGAACCCTGGCACGGCGTGGCCGATCCGGAAGGATTCGACGGGGACTTCTCTGCAAAACCCGGCATATTCGTGGTCCTGCCGGACGAGGATTTCATCACGGAGATGTCCCTGACGCTCATCGAGGGCTGAATCCGGCGGTTGAGGGCTGAATCCGCCGTTCACGGTCAGCGATACTTCGTCTCGATGACTCAGAGCTCAGCCGCCTTCTCGGGACTGCAGATGCCCGACAAGAGATGCCGTACCGCTACGACGTTTCCCCTGAAACGTCCGCGGCGATCGATGAAGGATTCGGGACGAATGGTCTTGATGCCGTTGACGGCGAGCGCCTTCAGCGTGTTCGACCACGCCTCCTTCGCCGAGAGCGTGCCCTTCCGACAGAGGTACCAGGGATTGACGATCTGCGAATAGCCGAACTTCGTACCCGATACCCGGCCCTGCTTGAGTCCGAGGTGAACGCCGATCAGGTCGCCGCATTGGACCAGGCGGCCCGATTTCTTGGCGATCCGCGAGAAATCCTTGTCCTCGAGCCAACCATATAGCGCCAGGCGCTCATCGAACCTCACCTCGGCGCCGATGGCGGACATCCGAAAAGCCATATTGCACCCATAAAGGTCAGACGCCTCCGACAAGCTGTCGTCGGTATCCGACGCGTCGGTGTCAGCCTCGCCGATCAAGCGATCCGCCTCCTCCCACGACACGGCATCCGACATGGCGCCGTCACGGATGACTCGTCCGGAGACTCCCGCAACGCCTGCGTCGGCGCGAAATATACGAACGCTCCGCTCGATCCAGTGGGGCGACGGAACGAAGTCGTCGTCGAAGAAAAAAACCACGTCGCTGCGCGCTTGCACACTATCCAGCGCGCGATTGCGCTGAATGCAAGTGCCGGGCGAGCCGAGAATGACATCGACGTTCAGCCAGGTATCCAGCTGTCCGCCTATATCCGCGTCCTCGGTGGCCGAGATCACGATCAGCGACGGAGGCAGGGTCTGCTGCTCGAGTACTTGCAGCAGACGGTTGAGGGCCTGGCGCCGCCCCTTGGTCGCGATGACGACTGCCGTCCGGGTAGCTGCGTGTGCGGTCTGAGTAGCTGCGTGTCCGGTTTGGGTAGCTGCGTGCACGGGTCTCTCTGGGAACTCCATAGGTTCATGTTCGACCCATTGATAGCCGCAAAGTTTTACTGATTCATGGCAACGCTATTCGATACTGCTGAATTCCTACAGGTATTTCCGCGGATGCCCTACAGAACGCAACGGCCTGGTGGAATCATGTCGAGAACCCTGCGGGCGACCTCTTCGGAGGACGCCGGATTCTGGCCCGTGATCAGGTTGCCGTCCGTGACGATGTGCGGCTCTCCGTCGGCGGCACAACTGTATAGACCGCCCAACCGCCGCAGCTCATCCTCGATCAGGAACGGAGTCACACCGGGCCCGTTGGCGGCGATCTCTTCGCTGTTCGAGAAGCCCGTCACCGCCCGGCCCATCACCAGCGGCATGCCCTTTGGATCGCGGGCCTTGCGCAACACCGCCGGGCCATGGCACACAGCGGCAATTGGTTTGCCGGTCCGATGCATCGTCTCGATGAGGGCGATCGAGACAGGGTCCTCGCTCAGATCGAACACCGGGCCCAATCCGCCGCTGTAGAACACGGCCTGATATCGCTCGGGCAAAATCGTGGACAGCTTCGGTGTCCCGGCGAGCGCCCGTTGCGCATCGGGATCGGCGGCGAAACGCCGCGTCGCATCCGTCTGGAATTCGCGCTCCAGGCTGGTGGGATCGAGAGGCGCTTTTCCGCCGGCGACCGACGCGAGATCCACCCGGGCACCGGCGTTTCGAAATACGTAGTAAGGCGCCGCGAGCTCCTCGAGCCAGGTACCCGTGCGTCGATCGGTGCCGGGAATCCGACCGCACGATGAGAGCACGATGAGAATTTTCATGCGATCCGGGCGTTCACCGGCCGTCTCCTGCGGCGCTCCCGGCCTCAGGACCCTCCTCGCCCGTGACCGCGACGAAGACCGCGGAGCCCTCGCGCACAACTCGCAGCAGTACGGGTTCCTTGGTCGTCGGCGTGGAGACGGCCGATAGATCGTCCGTGTGCAGCAGCGGTTTCGCGCCCCAATGAGTGATGAGATCGCCGACCTTGAGCCCCGCCAAGTCCCCGGGGCCGGCCGGACGCAATTGCGTCACGATCAGGCCCGTCGGCTCATCTCCGGCCTTGAGCGCCCGGCGAATCTCGCTCGTCGTGTCGGCGACGCCGAGCCGCAGTGCCGGCACCCACGTATCGCTGCCGCCGGTCATCGCCGGGTCGGCAACCGGCTCGGGCAGCGTGCCGATTCTCATGGCAACCGATTGCTGTTCTCCCGCTCGCAGGATCACCAGAGTGACGAGCGCGCCCGGGGCGAGGCGCCTCGTGATCTTGCTCAAGTCATGGTACGTCACGGATGAGGGTCCGACCTTCAGTATCACGTCGCCGATGACCAGCGTGCCCGCGGCCGGTCCTTGCGCATCCACCGAGGTGATCAAGGCGCCGGTGGCGCTTTTGCCGGTGGCGCTCTTCATGCGCAGAGCGGCCGCCAACTCGGGGGTGACCGCCTGCGCCGATATGCCGAAGTACCCCCGAGCTACCCGGCCATGGGCTTCGAGCTCGCGCACGACCGCTGTGACGGTTTCAGCCGGTATGGCGAAGCCGAGCCCTACCGATCCTCCGCTGGGCGAGAAGATGGCGGAAGTCACGCCGACGACCGTTCCACCCACTGTCACGAGCGGCCCTCCGGAATTGCCTCGATTGATGGCCGCATCGGTCTGCAGGAAATCGATGTAGGGGTCGTCCTCCAGCATTCGCCCCCGGGCGGAGATGATGCCGGCGCTCACGGATTGCCCCAGGCCGTAGGGATCGCCGATCGCTATCACGGCATCGCCGACGGCCACCGACTGGGAAGACCCCAGCCGAAGCACGGGCAAATGACCGGCGTCGATCTTGAGCAAGGCGATATCCGTGACCGCGTCGGACCCGACGATGCGCGCGGGTACCTCACGTCCGTCCGATACGCGTACCCGCACCGTGCGGGCACCGGCGATGACGTGCCGATTCGTGACGATGAGCCCGTCTTCTCGAATCACGAAACCGGAGCCGAGAGAGACGGTAGCCCCCTGATCGCCCTCGGGGTCGTCCGACTGCGCGGACAGCAGCCGCCGAATGACCGCATTGACTTCGTTAGGGTCGGCGGTCGCCTGTGCCCGGCGTTGCGCGCGTTCCGCAGCCTGATTTGCCAGGCTGACCCGCTTCAACTCGACGATGATCGTGACAACGCTCGGTCCGACGCGCCGGACGAGGGCAGCGTAGCCCGCCGGCTCGGCGCAACTGCCGGTGGCGGTGGAGACGCCGGCGAGCACCACCGCTGCCAGCATCGCTCGACCTACACGCCTTCCGAATGACGCACTCGAGTGCACAAGCCGATCGGACAATAAAGCCATCGTGTTCATAGAAATTCCGAGAGCGAAGCTTAGAATAACAGATGCCTGTGCATCGACCTGAGAAGGTAATCATGCCGCTCAAGATTCTGGTTCTCTACGGATCCTATCGATCGGATCGGCGCGGGATCCGCCTGGCCGACTACCTCCTGGGCGGCTTCACGCAGCGCGGCGATGACACCGAGCTGATCGACGCCAAGGCGGTCGGGCTTCCCATGCTCGACCGCATGTACAAAGAGTATCCGAAGGATGCCGCGCCGCCCGCGATGGAGTCTCTTGCCGCCAAAATCCGTGCCGCCGACGCCTTCGTGTTCGTGGCCGGCGAATACAACTGGGGCGTCCAGCCGGGCCTCAAGAATTTGACCGACCATTTTCTGGAGGAATGGTTCTGGAGACCTGCCGCCGTCGCATCCTATTCGGCGGGAAGACTATCGGGGGTGCGCTCTGCCACGGCATGGCACGGAATCTTGTCCGAGATGGGCATGATCGTGATTTCGAGTGCCTTGTCCGTCGGTCCGGTGACCGACGCCCTGGACGAGCGCGGCCGGCCGGTGGGTCCCGCGGGCAAATCCCTGGAGCACCAATTTCCAACCTTCGCCGACGACCTCACCTGGTGGGCAAACGCCGCCCGCGCGCACAGAGCCGTCAGACCGCCTCCTTACTAGTCTCCCATCGGGCGGCGCCCGGCTCCGGTGCACGGCGCCGCCAGACGCTCGTGACCGGCGGTGCCGTCAGCCGCTCGTGACCGGCGAGGGTTTCAAGTTCCAGATATTCTCGGCGTATTCCCGGATGGTGCGGTCGCTCGAGAACTTGCCGGAACAAGCGACGTTGATGATGGCCTTTTGCGACCACCTTTCCGGATTGGCATAACAGGCATCGAGCTCGCCGTGAGCTCGCGCGTAGTCCTTGAGGTCGGC
>DASYAC010000336.1:0-5142 GCA_036501585.1 Steroidobacteraceae bacterium | reverse complement strand
CTACGGAAATCTGCAGCTTCGCCCCGAGTCGGGCGAGAGCTGGGACGCGGGCGTGGAGCAGCACGCGTGGAGTGAGCGGCTCGTCATGTCCGCGACCTATTTTCAGCGCTACAGCCGCGACCTCATCGAGTTCTTCGATTGCGCCTCGCTCTTCGGCTGCCCGAACCCGTCCGGAGGATACTATGCGAACATCGCGCGCGCCGCCGCCCACGGCCTGGAATTGCAGTCGACCTTGAGCGTCACCGACAATCTGACGCTCGCCGGCAACTACACACTGACCGATACGGAGGATAAATCTCCCGGATCGGCCACCTTCGGCAACGAGCTGCCGCGGCGCCCGAAGGACATGGCCAATGTATCGGCCGCGTATCGATGGACCCCGCCGCTCACCACCAGCGTCTCGGCACGCTACGCGGGCCCGAGCTACGACGATACTGCGAACCAGATCAAATTGGGCGGCTACGTCCTCGTCGACCTGCGCGCGACGTACGAGGTTCTCGACCGTCTCGAAGTCTATGCCCGGGTCGAGAACCTCACGGGCAAGCATTATGAGACCGAGTATCAGTACGGAACGCTCGGCCGGGTGGCGTATGCGGGAGTGCGCGCTACCTTTTGAGGCCGCGGTCCGGCAGCGGTGAAAGGCGTTCAAGTCGTTCAAGTCGTTCCTCAGACGATCCGCGAGCGCCGCCATCCGGCGCTGTCGCCCGACCGCGCGGTGCCCTCCAACTGCGCCGCCGCCGATGCGTCAATCGATGGGATCCGGGCGCCGTGCCGCGCTTTGCAGGAGCCGGTCCACGCAGATCGCGAGCTGGTCCCGATCGATCGGCTTGGTGAGGTAATCATCCATGCCGGCGGCGCGGCATTTCTCCTCGTCGCCCTTCATGGCATGGGCGGTGAGCGCGACGATGGGGATGTGGCCCTTGCCCTCCTCGAGCCCGCGGATGGCCCTTGTCGCCTCGTAGCCGTCCATCTCGGGCATCTGGCAATCCATCAATATGAGGTCGAAGCCTCCCGTTTGCCATGCCGCGAGCGCCGCGCGGCCGTCCGCCACCACCTCTACGTGGTAGTCGAGCTTCTCCAGCAGTCGCACCGCGACTTTCTGATTGACCGCATTATCCTCGGCCAGCAAGATCCGGTTGCCGGAGCGCACGCGCCGTGCACGCAAGGCGTGCCGTGTGATCATCGGCTGGCTCTGCAGATGCCAGGACTGCGCCGTGTTGGCGAGGACCAGGATCAGACACTGGGTCAGATCGCGCTGTGTGACCGGCTTCAAGAGATAGCCGGCGAAGCCGATGTCGGCGAAGAGCTGTCCGTCGCCGCGCTGCCCGGAGGAGGTCAGCAGGATGAGCCGCGCCGATTTGATGTCCTCGTCCCGGACGATGGTCCTCCCGAGCTCGGCTCCGTCGCAATCCGGCATGAGATGGTCTAGCAACGCCGCATCATAGGCCTTGCCGGCGGCGCTCGCCTGGCGCATGAGCGCGAGCGCCTCGTCCGCGGAGCTCGCGGAGACGGGATCGACGCCGCACAAGAGCAATTGGCCCATGAGCACTTTGCGGTTGGTGGCGTTGTCGTCGACCACCAGCACCCGTCGTCCCTTGATCGTGGTGGGCGCCAGATAGGCCGGCTGCGAGCTGCCGGTGACCGGCGCGAAATGCGCGGTGAACCAGAACAGCGAGCCCGAACCCTCGACGCTCTCGGCGCCGGTCTCCCCGCCCATCAGCTCGACCAGACGCCGCACGATCGACAGACCCAGGCCGGTCCCGCCGAACCTTCGGGTCGTCGACGAGTCCACTTGCATGAAGGGGGAGAACAAGGACGGCAGGCGATCGGCGGGAATGCCGATGCCGGTATCCCTGACCTCGCAGCGCACGTCGGTGCCCGGCTCGCCGTTATCAAGGACACCCACGTCGATCGACACTTCACCCTTCTCGGTGAACTTGATGGCGTTGCCGGCGAGATTCAGGAGAATCTGGCGGATTCGCCCCGCATCCCCCTTGACGAGGTGCGGGAGCCCGGCATCAATCTGCGCCGTGAGCTCCAGTCCCTTCGCATGCGCCTGGATGGACAGGATCCGCGCGACGTCCTCGAACGTATCGCGCAGATCGATGTCGAGCGACTCGAGCTCGAGCTTCCCGGCCTCGACCTTGGAGAAATCCAGAATGTCGTTGATGACGATGAGCAGTGCGCTGCCGCTGTCCCGGATGGTCTCGGCATAATCTCGCTGGAGCGCGTCGAGCCGCGTATCGAGCAGGAGCTCGGTCATGCCGAGAACACCGTTCATGGGCGTGCGGATCTCGTGACTCATGTTGGCGACGAATTCACTCTTTGCCCGGTTGGCCGATTCGGCGATCCGCACCGCTTCGATCAGCGCCGCCTCCGCGGACTTGAGGTCCGTGACATCCATCACCGCACCGATGATGCGCGTCGCTTCGCCGCGGGCGTTGCGCGTGATGTTGCCTTTTTCGTTGATCCAGCGCACCCGTCCGTCGTCGAACACCATGCGGTATTCGCGCTGATAGGTTGCCGCGTCGCCGGTGATCTCGTTCTCGGGTCTCAATACCGTGCCGATGTCCTCCGGATGGATCCGGGCGAGGAAGGGGGCGCGGTCCGATGCGCGGGTGGTTTCGGGAATCGACAAGAACTGGAAGTAGTTTCCCGAGACGGCGAGAGCATCCTTTTCGACATCGATGTCGAACGTTGCGACGCCTGCCGAGGCCTGCGCGAAGGCGGAGGATTGCGCCGTATTGCGAAATTCCATTTCCAGTCTGCGACGCTCGTCGATCTCGATGCGCAGCGCGCCTTCGGCCGCGCGCCGCAATCGGTCGAGACGGCGGATCCAGGCACCGGCTAGAACCCCCAGGGCGAGCAGGATCAACGACGCGAGCGCCCCTATCAACACGTTGAGGTACACGCTCGCCGAACGTGTTCATGTTTCGCGGACAAAGCGTCTCCCATTTGGCCGCTCCCCGGGATATTCGCCGACGCATTGTATCTCCCGGCGCGCCGGCATTGTACCTGTGCCGCCGATCGATGTCGTAGGTGGTAGCCCCGAGTTTCGGCAACAGGTTCTTGTCGCGCGACTCGTCGAGATTCTCGTTCTTCTTCCAAAGAACCTCGGAGAGCCGCTGCGCGTTGACCACGATGGGGCTCAACTCGGTCTCGGAGGGTGAGGGTGCGCTCGCGGAAGCCGCGGCGCCTGCGGCCGGCAGCCCCGCGGGAGCGAGCTCGGCCGCGCGGGCCTGGAGCGCCGCACCCAGGGCGAATCCTAGGAGGTATGAACGGCGGCAAAGCATCGGACACGAATGATAATAATTCTGCGAACGAGAGTCATTCGTATTTGTATCCTGCGGGTATCCACAACCCCCGGCGGTGCGCCGAAACCGTTAGAATCGCCTTATTGAACGGTTGAATCGCAGCGGAGGGGCCCCTGATGAGCGAGGTTGAGTCCAAAGTCGCCCGCGGCGGCGCCCGCGCGGCACGGCGCGCAGCACGGTCCGCTCCGCTGCCCGACAGCCTGCGTCCGGTGCGCCCCGGAATGCCCGGCGGCCGCTACAAGCCGCTCGATGATGCGGATGTGCTGCGCATTCATCACGCCGCGCTCGACGTGCTCGAGAGCATCGGACTCGCCGATGCGACGCCGAGCGGCATCGACTACATGACCCGGGCGGGCGCCCTTCTCAACTCCGCCGGGCGGCTCATCTTTCCGCGTGCCCTGGTCGAGGACACGATCGCGCGCGCGGCGCGGCACTTCGTGCTCCACGGCCAGGATCCGAAGCACGACATGGAGCCCTGGGGGTCGCGAGTCTATTTCGGTACCGCGGGCGCCGCCGTGCACATCGTCGATGCCAGGACGGGCGTCTATCGGGATTCGACCACCAAGGACCTGTACGACATCGCACGGGTCGTGGATACGCTGGAGCATCTGCATTTCTATCAGCGCTCGGTGGTGTGCCGCGAGGTCGCGACCCCGCTGGAGATGGACATCAACACTGCCTATGCGAGCGTCGCGGGCACCACCAAGCACGTGGGCACGAGCTGGGTCCAGCCGCAGCACGTCGAGGCGAGTCTGGAGATGTTCCACTTGATGGCGGGCGGCGAGGACAAGTGGCGTGCGCGGCCGTTCGTCAGCCAGTCCAATTGCTTCGTGGTGCCCCCGCTCAAGTTCGCGTACGACGCGTGTTTGTGCCTCGAGACCGCGGTGCGCGGCGGGATGCCGGTTCTATTGCTCTCGGCGGGCCAGGCCGGCGCGACGGCGCCCGCCGCGCTCGCCTCGGCGCTCGTGCAGGAGGTGGCGGAGTGCCTGGCGGGTTTGGTGTATGTCAATGCGGTGAAGGCGGGTGCCCCCGCGATCTTCGGTACCTGGTGCTTCGTGTCGGATCTTCGTACCGGCGCGATGTCGGGGGGCAGCCCGGAGCAGGCGCTCCTGTCCGCGGCGAGCGCCCAGCTTTCCCGGTTCTACGATCTCACCGGCGGCACCGCCTCCGGAATGAGCGATGCCAAATTGCCGGACATGCAGGCAGGGTATGAAAAGGCCTACAACCATGCGCTGGTGGGCAACGCCGGCGCGAACTTGATTTACGAGTCCGCCGGCATGCTGGCGAGCCTGCTGGGATTTTCCATGGAGGGCCTCATCATCGACAACGACGTGATCGGCGCCGTCCAGCGAACCATCAAGGGCGTCGAGGTCACCGACGAATCCCTGTCGCTCGAGACCATACGCAAGGTGTGTCTCGAGGGGCCGGGACACTACCTGGGATCCGATCAGACGCTGCACTTGATGCAGCGGGAGTACATCTACCCGACCGTGGGGGATCGCACCAGTCCGAACGAGTGGGTCGATCAGGGACGGCCGACCGTGGTGGAGCGGGCTTCGCGCAAGCTCGAGTCGATTCTCGCGAGCCACTATCCGACGCACCTCTCGGATTCCGTGGACGCGGCCATCCGGGAAAAGCTGCCGATTCGCCTGGCGCGGGAGGCGATGCGGCCGGGTGGATGAGAAGGCTCGCCGAGCCAAGCGCCCCAGGATGAATGGGTTTGCGGATTCACCCGCAGGAATGCCCGCGGCAGCACGCCATCCTGGGCCATCGCGTAGAAACTTCGGGGCATCTGCAAAATCGTCGCATTCACGAAGCCGGCGGCGGA
>DASYAC010000335.1:0-12489 GCA_036501585.1 Steroidobacteraceae bacterium | reverse complement strand
GGGAGAGCGCGGCTGGAAGGGCCTCTATGCCCTGATTTCGGCGGCGGGCATCGTGTTGATCTGCTATGGATTCTCCGTCGCTCGCCGCGAGCCCGTTGTCCTCTACTCGCCGCCGCTGTGGCTGCACCACCTCACCCTGCTGCTCATGATCCCGGTGTTTCCGCTGCTGCTCGCGGCGTACCTGCCCGGCCGCATCAAGGCGGCGGTGAAGCATCCCATGCTGCTCGCGGTGAAGATCTGGGCGCTCGCGCACCTGCTCGCCAACGGCACCCTTGCCGACGTGCTGCTGTTCGGCGGGTTTTTGATCTGGGCGGGCGCCGATCGCATGTCGGTCAAGCGGCGCGCGGTGCAGGCGCCCGTGCCCGGCGCCCCGCCGCGGCCCTGGAATGACGCCGTCGCGGTCATCGCCGGCCTCGCGCTCTACGCGCTCACGGTCACATGGCTCCACTTCAAGCTGTTCGGGGTCTCGCCGCTCGCGATGATCGCAACGTAAGATTCCGTCGGGATGACCGCGGAGAGAAATGAGCCTGGTTGAGGAGTGACCAGATGCGACCAACGACTCTGAAGGAGCCTGGATGAATCGCCGCGATCTTCTCGCCGCCGCCGCGGGCACGGCAGTCGCCTCGCTCGGCGCCGCCGCCGCCGAGACAGCGCGCGCCGCGGACGCGCAAGCCAGGGCCGGGGCCCATGCAACATCGGGGCATGCCGACCGGCTCAACCCGGCCGGCATCAAGGTCGCGGGCGGCCCACCGCATATGTCGAAAACCTCGGATGCCCGGGTAAAGTTGCGCTAGAATCCGCGCGCCGAGAGCCGGTGCCGCGAGCCCCGGTCCGTGCACCCCGCGAAAGACCCGAAGACCTGCCGAATCGGCAGCGCCGGGATTTTGGCCACTTTGGCCTTTGAATGGCGGCAAATTTCCGATTTTATTCCGACACCTCCGATGCTCTCCACCTCCAACGTCTCCATCCAATTCGGCGCGAAGCCCCTGTTCGAGCAGGTCACGGTCAAGTTCTCCGACGGCAATCGCTACGGCCTGATCGGCGCGAACGGCTCCGGCAAGTCGACTCTGATGAAGATCCTGGGCCGCGACCTCGAGGCGAGCTCCGGCGAAGTCATGCTGCAGACGGGCCTGCGCCTCGGCAAGCTGAATCAGAACCAGTTCGGCTACGAGGACGAGCGCGTGCTCGACGTGGTGATGAGCGGTCACGTCGAGCTGTGGGCGGCCATGAAGGAGCGCGACCGCATCTACGCGAATCCGGATTCGACCGACGCGGACTACATGAAGGCGGCGGAGCTCGAGGGCGTGTTCGCGGAGTACGGCGGCTACGATGCCGAGGCGCGTGCGGGTGCCATCCTCGCGGACGCCGGCATCCCCGAGGCGCGTCACAGCGGTCCCATGCGCGAGGTCGCGCCCGGCTTGAAGCTGCGCGTGCTGCTGGCCCAGGCATTGTTCTCGCGGCCGGACGTGCTGCTGCTGGATGAGCCCACCAACAACCTGGACATCAACTCCATTCGCTGGCTGGAGCGGGCGCTGAACGATTACAACGCCACCATGGTGATCATCAGCCACGACCGCCACTTCTTGAATCAGGTGTGCACGCACATCGCCGATCTCGACTATCAGCAACTCAAGATCTATCCGGGCAACTACGATGACTTCATGCTGGCGTCCACGCAGGCGCGTGCGCGGGTCGAGGCGGCGAATGCCAAGGCGCGCGACCGGATCTCGGACCTCCAGGAGTTCGTGCGCCGCTTCTCGGCCAACGCCTCCAAGGCACGGCAGGCCACTTCGCGCAAGCGGCTGCTCGAGAAGATCAAGATCGAGGAGATCCGGCCTTCGTCGCGCCAGAATCCCTACATCCGATTCGAGCAGGCGAGGAAGCTGTATCGCTCGGCCTTCACGGTGGACAAGCTGCGCTTCGCCTACCCTGGAACCGAGGAGCCGGTGATCTCCGGGCTCAGCCTCAACGTGGAGGCGGGCGACCGCATCGCGATCATCGGGCCGAACGGCGTCGGCAAGACCACGCTGATGAGATTGCTCGCGGGAGAGCTGCGTCCCGCGGCCGGCACCATCACGTGGGTGGACAATGCGCAAGCCGGCCACATGCCGCAGGACCCGCAAGCCGAGTTCGCGGACGACATGAACCTCTTCTCGTGGATGTCGCAGTACACGGGCAAGGCCGACGACGATCAGATCGTGCGCGCGACCCTCGGGCGGCTGTTATTTTCGGGCGAAGAAACCAAGAAATCGGTGAGCGTGCTCTCGGGCGGCGAGAAGGGCCGGATGATCTACGGCAAGCTGATGCTGTCCCGGCCCAATGTGCTGCTGATGGACGAGCCCACCAACCACATGGACATGGAGACCATCGAGTCGCTGCAGATCGGGCTCGAGCACTTCGCGGGCACGCTCATGTTCGTGTCGCACGACCGCGAATTCGTGGGCGGTCTCGCCACGCGCATCATCGAGCTCAAGCCCGGCGCGGGCATCACCGATTTCCGCGGCAGCTACGACGAGTATCTGAAGTCCCAGGGCGTCGAGCCGTAGCGCAGCCCTCTCGGCCGTCCCCGGGTCGGCGGCGACCGGGGGTCACCCCCTGCCGGCCGTCGTCCGCTTCCGGCGGTCACCCGGTGGGGGTGGTGCCGAAGGGCAGGCGGCCGAGGAGCTCCGCGGCACCGTTCCAGAACACCTGGATGCCGATGCAGAAGAGCAGGAACGCGGACAGCCGTACGATGATGGTGGTGCCGGTCGCCCCGATCAGATTCGCGATGCGGCCGGAGTTGCGGTACAGCCCGTAGACCAGCATGGCGAGCAGCAAGGTGGCAGCGAGGGTCTCGAGAAAGAAGAATGCGATCATCGTGGGGTGAAGCGTCGGCGGCCGGCTCGCGCCGAGGGAGATCGCGACCGAGATCGTGCCGGGCCCGGTGGTCAAGGGCATGGTGAGCGGATAGAAGGCGAGGCGGCTCGGCGGCGTGTCGAACGAGCGGGGATACGCCGGCGCTTCGCTGCGGCGCTGTTCCGTGGCGTCGGGCTCGTTGAGCATGCGCCATCCGGACATCGCGACGATGATGCCGCCCGCCACGCGCAGCACCGGAATCGAGATGCCGAAGAAGCTCAGCACGTAGGCGCCCACGTAGAGCGACGCCGAGACGATGCAGAACGCGTAGATCGACACCCAGCGCGAGACCTGCGCGCGCATCTTCGGATCCATCCCCTGGGTCGCTCCGAAGAAGATGAAGGCGCCGGAGAGGGGATTGACGATCGAGAACAGCGCGCCGAAGGCGAGCAGGAAGGTGGTCAATTGAGCAGCACCGATCCCGATCGCCGGTCGCGTCCGTGCCGCGGCAGCTCGTGCGCCTGGGCGGTTTCCATGATTCGCTCGAGAATCTCCGGTATTTCGAATACCGCGCGATTGCGGATGTGCGCAATGCTAGCGCGAAATTCGTCGAGCCGATGGATTATCTCCATGGCCCCGTCGCGCACGAACTTGAAGGATTCGAGCACGATGCCCGCGCCGTGCTCGCGCACCCAGTCGGTGTTGTAGCGCTCCTGGGGCATGGTCCAGGAGTTGCGCACCACGACCACCGGCAGGCCCTGCTGAACGGCCTCGCTGATGCTGCCCGGGCCCGGTTTACCGATGAAGAAGTCGGACAGCTGCATGAAGTAGCGGATCTGGGACGTGAAGCCCACGACCCGGCGAGGCGCCGAGGCCGGCATGTTTCGCAGCCGCTCCGCCAGGAGATGGTTGTGCCCGCAGATCAAAATGAGCTGAATGTCGTCGAGCCGCCGGGCGATGCCCGCCATCGCGCGCGATCCGTGGCCGCCGAACATCACGATGCCGGTGGGGCGGTCCGGGTCGAGTCCCAGCTTGACGAGCTCGGCGCGCCGGTCGATGGACGAGGGGGCGTAGAAATCGGGCCGGAGGATCATGCCCGAGACGCGATGCACTCGATCCTCGCCATAGCCCATGGCGCGCGCCTGGGCGACCGCCTTGGGCGTGCCGCAGATGAAGTGCTGGGCCTGCCGGGGCTCGATCCAGAAGTGCGGCGGATAGTCCGCGAAATCGGTGAGCACGGTCACGTAGGGGATGCCCGGCCGGGTGCCCATGACTCCTTCGTACATGGGCCGATTGAAATTCGGAATGAGCGAGACCACGAGGTCCGGCCGGGTCTTTCGCCAATGCCGTCTCAGGCGGTTCGCCACGGAGCGGTGACTCAGGCGGATCAAGGCCTGCAGGAGCTTCAATTCCTGGGCGAGACCCACGCTCCACCCCCGCGCGAGGCGGGTGTTGTAGATGTCCTCCCAATCCATCCCGGTGGTCTTCTTGAACACATCCTTGGGGTCCAGGATGCTCATGAGATTGACCAGGCGCACCTCCCAGGGGCGTTCCTGCTGCCGGATCACCGCCTCGAGCGCCGTGGCGGCGGCTCGATGGCCGCCGCCGGCGTTGAAATAGACCAGATCGATGGTTTTCACGGCCGCCGGGCATTGCGCATGGCGCGGGAGTGTGCCCGGCTCAAATGAACGTCTGATGAACGCGCCGCGCGGTACGCTCGCTGAGCGATTCGGGAAATGCTACAGTTTTGGCCGGTGGCCAGCCCGTAGGCGGCGAGGTGATGTATGAGCGCGAATCTCAAGTCCGTATCGACGATCACCGAAGCCGAGCGCCAGGCGCGCATCGATCTTGCGGCGTGCTACCGGCTTGCGGATCACTTCGGGCTGAACGAAGGCATCGACAACCACATGACCATGCTCGTACCGGGGCATGCGGACCGATTCCTGCTCGCACCCTTCGGCCTGCACTGGTCGGAGGTCAAGGCCAGCGATGTCATGGTGATCGACTTCGCCGGCCAGATGCTCTCAGGCCGCGGACCCATCGAGGACACGGCGCTCTTCATTCATCTGCCCGTGCATCGGCTCTCGCCCAAGGCGCGCTGCGTGCTGCACACCCACATGCCCTATGCGACGGCGATGACCATGCTCGAGAATCCCCGCCTCGAAATGGCGGTGCAGAGCGCGCTCGGGTTCTACGAGGACGTGGCCTACGATCTGAATTACAACGGCCTCGCCTTCGATCACACCGAGGGCGAGCGCATGGCGGGCGTGCTCGGCACGAAGTCCGTGCTGATGCTGGGCAATCATGGCGCGCTGGTGATCGGTGAGACCATTCCCCAGGCGTTCGAGCGGCTGTATTTCCTGGAGCGCGCCTGTCAGGCGCAGGTCCTCGCGCTCTCGACCGGGCGGGCGCTGAAGCTCGTGCCGGAAAAGATCGTGAAGTCCACGGTGGCGCAATTCTCCTCGGGTGGAAAGGTCGGCGGCCGCGACCGCGCGGATCTGCATTTCGATGCGCTGAAGCGCCTGCTCGACCGCCAGCACGCGGATTACGCGAGCTGAACCCGCTCGTTCATCCCGGGATGGATCCGCCCCAGGGCGGTACCGTGCCGGAGACGGCACCGGACGGCCGTCGGCTGACGCCGCCGCTGTACGTGGTGGTGCTGCTGGCAGTGGTGCTGCTGATCAACTACATCGATCGAGGCGCCCTGGGAACTGCCGGGCCGCTGATCCAGCGCGACCTGCATCTCACCAACGGCCAGTACGGAATGCTGTCCTCGGCGTTCTTCTGGATGTACGCGCTCATCCAGATCCCGGTCGGCGCCATCGCCGAGCGCTTCGGCGCGCATCGGGTGCTGATCGCGGGCCTCGTGGTCTGGGCGACCGCGACCGCGTTCACCGGCATCACCTCGACCTTCTCGACGCTGATCGCGCTGCGCATGATGCTGGGTCTCGGGGAAAGCGTCGGTTTTCCCACGGTCTCGAAGCTCCTGGCCGCCGTGGTTCCCGTGAAGGGCCTCGGACTGGCGAACGGAATCGTGGCCTTCGGCTATCTCATCGGGCCCGGAGTCGGCGTGGTCCTCGCGGGCATCCTCATCGACTACGTCAGCTGGCGCGGCACGTTCCTGGTGTTCGGCGTGTGCTCGCTGCTCTGGCTCATCCCCTGGCTCGCGGTCAGGCTGCCGAGGATCGCGACCCAGCGAAGCGATCCGAGCGCGCCGACGCTCGGCATGGTGCTCTCTCAGCGAGGTCTCTGGGGCACGAGCCTCGGGCTCTTCTCGAGCAACTACATGTGGTACTTCATTCTGTTCTGGTTGCCGGGCTATCTGGTGAAGGAGCGCGGCTTCTCCATGCACGCCATGGAGCACGTGGCCACGGCCGGCTATCTGGTCAACGGCTTGAGCGCGTTCATCGTCGGTTGGGCCATCGACCGATACGTCGTGCGGGGCGGATCGGCCAACTTCGCCTACAAGCTCATCATGTTCATTGCGCACGCGGCCTGCGTGCCCTGCATGCTCGCCATGGGACTCGGCACGGAATCCATGGCCATCGCCGGCATGTTCGGCTTTCAGATCATGATGGGTGCCTCCTCGCCCGGCATGTACGCCATGTCGCAGATCCTCGCGGGACCCAGGGCCTCGGGCCGCTGGGTCGGCATCCAGAACTCCCTCGGAAATCTCCCGGGGGCGATCTCTCCCTGGGTCACCGGCATCATCGTCGACCGCACCGGACACTTCGCGCTGGCCTTCGTCGCCGCCGCCCTCGTGAGCGTGCTCGGCATCGTCGGCTGGATCGGCATCGTGCCGAAGCTCGCGCCGATCAAATGGGGAACGCCGCGCGGCGTCGCACCGCCGGTGGAAGAGGCCGCGCCGACTTGAGGCCCGCCATCCTCGAGGGCTGCCTTCGCGAGTTAACCTAACGCCGGCGCTGTCGCCCGCCTCCTACGTCGCCGGCCGACGACATTACCCCGCGCCCCGGCCGCCACTACCATGCGGTGCATATCGACAGGTAATGCACCCATGTTCACCCGTTTGACAGAATCCGCCGAGGCCGCTTCCAGCAAAACGCTGGATGCGTTCGCGAAGGTCATTTGCGCGCTCGCCCCCGAGGTCTGCAGCGTCTCGTTCCACGACGTCGCGGCCGATACGCTGCTGCTCAGCGAGGATTTCTTGCTCCCCGAGGACCATCAGCTGGTCGAGGACTGCCTGGTGCGCAATCCGGCCGGCAGCTACACGATTCATTATGGAACGCGCGAAGGCTCGCGCTTCTCCATCGCCATTCCCGTCCGCGACGCACGCGGCGAGGTCAACGGCGCGGTGCGTCTGACCCTCGATTCGGAGATCGACGATCCGCGAACCCGGGAGCCCCTCGAGCAACGGCTGGCCCCGCTGATGGTCTGCCTCTGCGCCGAATTCGAGCGCCGCCGCGCGGCACCGTTCCGGTCGGGTGCCGACGACGACCAGCGCGCCGCCATCGAGAGCGCACTCGAGGCTGAACGCTTCGAGCTCTACGTGCAGCCCATCCGCTCGCTCCGCGCGCCCGCCGCCGGTGCCGCCGCCGGCGCGGCACACTACGAGGTGCTGCTGCGGCTCAAGACCGGCGACGGCTCGCTGATCGAGCCGAAGCTGTTCTTCAGTGCTGCCGCGCACCGCAACTCCATGCCTGCGATCGATCGCTGGGTGGTGCGGACGCTATTGCAGTGGCTCACCAACAACCGCCGGCTCTGGGCCCGGACCCCGGCGGTGTTTTGCGTCAATGTATCGCCGCAATCGATGACCGACGATCAATTCGTGCGCTTCGTCGAGACCTTCGTGAAGAAAAGCGGACTGCCCCCGCAGGTGCTCTGCTTCGAGATCACGGAGCGCTTCGCCTCCTCCGGCGACATCAGCGTGGCGGAATCCATGCGCCGCCTCGAGGCGCTGGGGTGCGAAGTGGCGCTCGACGATTTCGGCGGCAACTCGCCCTCGTACGGGTATCTGCGCTCGGTCCCCGCTCATTACTTCAAAATCGACCGGGCGCTCGTCGTCGCGGCGCCCACCGATCGCATCGCGCGCGCCATGATTTCCTCCATCGTGCGCATGGCGGGCGATCTCGGCGTGTGGACGGTCGCCGAGGCGGTGGAGTCGGACACCGAGCTTCAGGCGATGCGCTCCCTCGGCGTCGATTATGCGCAGGGATACCTGATGGGCCGGCCGCAATCGCTCCTGGGCTATCGCTTCTCGCACGGCGAGACGAATTAGCTACCAGTCCGGGTTCGGCAGCTCGCTGAACACCTCCTGCAGCGCGAACCCCCAGCGCTCGCGGATCATCTTGAAGTACGCGTGCTCGAAATCGATGCTCATGTGCGCCGCGAGCTTGAACTCGTCGCGGCGGATCATGGCGAGATCCAGGGGCGGCCCCACGGTGAGATTCGAGCGGATGGTCGAATCCATGGAGACCAGCGCGCATTTCGCGGCCTGGGCGAGGCTCGAGCTGCGCGAGATCACCCGATCGATGATGGGCTTGCCGTACTTCGACTCGCCGATCTGAAAGTACGGCGTGTCGGCGGACGATTCGATGAAGTTGCCGGCCGAGTAGATGTGAAAGAGCCGCGGCTCCTCGCCCTTGATCTGTCCGCCCAGGATGAACGTGCCGTTGAACTCGTAGCCGTGCTCCTTCAGGTCCTCGGCGTCGCGCGCGTAGATCTCGCGCAGCGCATCCCCCACGACGCGCGCCGCGTTGAACATGTTGGCCGCGCGGAAAATCCTGGGCGTGCGCTCGCCATCGTCGGGGATTTCGTGCAGCAGATTGACGACGGCCTGGGTGATGCCGAGATTGCCCGCCGACAGGAGCACGAGGACCCGGTCGTTCTTCCGCTGAAACGTCGCCATCTTGCGGAAGGTATTGATCTGATCGACACCGGCGTTGGTCCGAGAATCGGACAGCATCACGAGACCGGTGTCGACCAGGAGGCCGACACAGTACGTCATGGCCGGAAGTCTACATCACTGTTGTTGCTGCTGTTGGGCCGACTCCGCCACCAGGACGTTCGCTTCCATTTTCTCGCCGCCGCCGCCGTGACGCACGCCGCGCACCGGTGCGGCATCGAGGTAGTCGCGCCCCACGGCCAGGCGGCAGTAGACGCGGATCGCGGGACGCTGGTGCGTCACGTCCACGCTCTGCCATCCGAATTCGGCGCCGAGCCACACGTCGACCCAGGCATGACTCGCGGCGTCGCTCGAATCCCCGGTGTACATGTAGCCGCTCACGTAGCGCGCCGGCATGCCCACCGATCGCGCTGCGGCGATGTACACGTGGGCGTGATCCTGGCACACCCCTTCGCCGTTCTCGAGCACCGCCGCCGCCGTGTCCTGGACGTCGCTCACGCCGGGCTTGTAGCGCACCGCGCGCACCACCGCTTCCGCCAGGGCCTCCGCGCGCGCCCGGGGCGTCGTCGCGAGCGCGATGGCGTCGCGTGCGAAAGTCTTGACGTCCTCGTTCTGCGCGGTGAGCGTCGTGGGAGCGAGATAGGCCAGCGGCGACAGCGGCCCGTCATCCTGCCGCCCCTCGGTGTCGGCGGTCTCGACCACCCCGCGTACCACGATCTGGATCTCGCGATGCGGCTGCTCGATGGTCAGGAGGTGCGCGATGTTGCCGTACGCGTCGATTTGCTCGAGCCGCCGCCCGGGCGCGGTGATGGTCCAGGTCAGCGCCCGCTGCCCGGCGTCGCGCCGCGGCGTCAGGTGCAAGCTCTGCACGCTGTATTTCACCGGCCGTTCGTAGCGGTAGCGGGTCATGTGGCGGATGTGAAGCTGCATGCGATTACGCCTCTGCCGGGGGAACCAGGAAGTCCGACGCCACGCGATCGCCCAGATCGCGCAGCCGAGCCAGGAATTGCTGCAGAAAATACGGCAGGCCCACCTCGATGATGGCCTCCATGCGCGTGAAATGCAGCATAGCGTGTAATTCGCCGGCGCGCCGCTCGGTTTCCTTCGAGTCCTCGTTCGAGACCGACCGGAGGTTATGGTAGACCTCCTTGCAGCATCGGGTGAGCGAGCGCGGCATGTCGTCGCGCAGGATCAGAAGCTGCGCCACCTTTTGGGGGGTGATCACGTCGCGGTACACCCGGCGGTAGACCTCGAAGGCCGAGAGCGCGCGCAGCAGCACGCTCCATTGATAGGGATCCGGGACCACCGCGGCGTCCGCCCCCGGCTTGAGGTCGTTCTGATGCGCCGTGAGAATGCGCGCCGTCGAGTCCGCGCGCTCGATGAAGGTGCCGATGCGGGTGAAATGAAACGCCTCGTCGCGCAGCATCGTGCCGATGGTCACGCCGCGCGTGAGGTGCGAGCGCTCCTTGACCCATTCGACGAAATGTCCGATGTCCGTGCGGGGGGTGCTGCGCGCCATGAAGGAACGGGCGTCGAGCCAGGTGGAGTTGAGCGTCTCCCAGAGCTCCGACGTCAGCGACCCGCGGACAGCACGCGCGTTCTCGCGGGCGGCGCGCAGGCAATTGACGATGCTCCCGGCATGATCGCGGTCGAGGCTCAGGAACTCGAATACCGCCTGCGGCACGACGGCCTCATGCCGCTCGCGGTATGCCTGCTCGACGTGCAGCGCGGTCATGGCCGTGCTCAGCGACTGGGTGAGACCATCCCCCGGCTGGGGCAGAAGGGACATGCGGTAATGCGCGTCCACGAGGCGCGCGACGCTCTCCGCCCGCTCGATGTAGCGCGACATCCAGTACAGATGATCCGCCGTGCGGCTCAGCATGGGCGCTCCAGCACCCAGGTGTCCTTGGTGCCGCCGCCCTGCGAGGAGTTCACCACCAGCGACCCCTCGCGCAGCGCCACCCTCGTGAGGCCGCCGGGGACGATGGTGACCTCGCGGCCCGAGAGCACGAACGGGCGCAGGTCGATGTGCCGGGGCTTCAAGCCCTGAGCGGCGAACGTGGGACAGGTGGACAGCGCCAAGGTCGGTTGCGCGATGTAGCGCTCGGGAGCGGCCGCGATCTGTCTGCGGAACATCTCGATCTCCGCCCTGGAGGCCGCCGGCCCGATCAGCATCCCATAGCCGCCCGCGCCGTGGACTTCCTTCACCACGAGCTCCGGCAGATGCTCGAGCACGTATTGCAGATCGTCGGGCCTGCGAAGCATCCAGGTGTGCACGTTCCCGATCATCGGCGGCTGCCCGAGGTAGAAACGGATCATGTCCGGCACGTAGGGATAGATGGACTTGTCGTCGGCGACGCCGGTGCCGATGGCGTTCGCGATGGTGATGCGCCCCTCGCGGTAGGCCGCGAGCAGTCCCGGCACCCCGAGCATCGAGTCCGGCCGGAACACCAGGGGATCCAGGAAGTCGTCGTCGATCCGGCGATAGATCACATCGACGCGCTGCGCGCCCTGCGTGGTGCGCATGTACACCGCCTCGTCGCGCACGAACAGATCCTGGCCTTCCACCAGCTCGACGCCCATCTGCTGGGCGAGAAAGGCGTGCTCGAAGTAGGCGCTGTTGTGGGCGCCCGCCGTGAGCAGCACCACGGTGGGGTCGGCGACGCCGGTCGGCGCGACGCTGCGCAAGTTCTCGAGCAGCACCTCCGGGTAGCGCTCGATGGGCGCGATCCGGTGCTCCGAGAAGAGCTCCGGGAACAGCCGCATCATCATCTTGCGGTTCTCGAGCATGTAGGAGACGCCCGAGGGCACGCGCAGGTTGTCCTCGAGTACCCGAAACTCGCCCGCATCGTCCCGGATGATGTCGATGCCCGCGATGTGGGCGTAGATCCCGCTCGGCACATCGACCCCCTGCATCTCCGGGCGGTACTGGGAGTTGCAGAGCACCTGCTCGGCGGGAATGATGCCGGCCTTCAGAATCTGTTGATCATGGTAGATGTCGTGGATGAAGGCGTTCAGCGCCCGGACGCGCTGCTTGAGCCCCGCCTCGAGCCGCACCCACTCCTCGGCGGGAAGCACGCGAGGCACGATGTCGAAGGGAATCAGCCGCTCAGCGCCTTCCTCCTGCCCGTAGACCGCGAAAGTGATTCCGACCCGGTGGAAGAGCGCATCCGCCTCGGCACGCTTCTGAGCCAGCCGCTCGGCGGGCTGATTCTTCAGCCAGTCGTTGTAGCGCTGATAGTGCGATCGCGCGGCGCCACCGTCCGGATACATTTCATTGTACGGCGTATTGATCAAATAGACCCCCGGTGGGAGCAGACAGCGAATTTCGTGCCATGCATGCGGTATTCCCCCTAATCATGGACTTGGGACCTTCGAGCCGCAATCGCGCACCGCTGAAGGTCATCCCGGCGCCCCTGAACGGTGCGCCGAGGTCAACGCCGCCCGCCTGACGCCCGAGCCGCTCCGCGAGCGCCCGCGCCGCGGCGACACCGGGATCGCCAGGGAATCGGGCCTGGAAGTCCGCGACGAGCCGATGCCGAACGCATAGGCGCCGATCACCAGCAGCACCAGGAAGTACATCAGCCCGAGACCCCGGATCATCCGAGCGACCGCGACCGGGTAGATCGCGACGAGGATGTTTCTCTCGCGCCCAAGCACCGCCACGGAGGCAGGAAACACGAAGGCCGCGAGCGCGGCCAAGACCATCTCCGGCATCGCGCCCCAGGCCGATCCAGTGAATTTCACAGCGGCATAAATCAGGCCTAGAATCACCACCTGAGCGAGCGGCC
>DASYAC010000334.1:0-4759 GCA_036501585.1 Steroidobacteraceae bacterium | reverse complement strand
CGGCGAGGGCTCGAAGAGCTTCGCAGGAAAAGTGGACAACATATCGGCGCTGGTCGACCCCGACACCCGATCGGTGCCGGTGCGCGTGGTCGTCGACAATCCGGGCGACCTGCTCAAGAAGCAGATGTACGTCCGGATCCGGATACGGAGCCGTCGCGAGAGCAGCGGATTACTCGTACCGGTGTCGTCTATCTTGCGCGACGAGGAGAATCTGCCGTTCGTATATGCGGTTCGATCCGACGGCAGCTTCGAGCGCCGCCACGTCACCCTGGGTCATCGCATCGGGGAGCAATACGCCATCCCGGAGGGACTCGGAGCCGGAGACCAGATCGTCGTCGACGGAGGTCTCTTCGTCCAATTCATGCAGAGTCAATGAGCGAGGAGCCTCAGCCTTCCGGAGCCGCGCCGAGATCCTCGTCGATCATGAATCGGATCGTGGCATCCTCGCTCCGCCAGCGCTTTCTGATCCTGCTCATGACCTTCGTGCTCATCGGCGCGGGGATGTGGTCGCTACGGCGCCTCCCGGTCGATGCCTACCCGGATCTGTCGCCTCCCATTGTCGAGGTGATCACTCAGTGGCCGGGGCGCGCCGCCGAAGAGGTCGAGAGGCTGATCACGGTGCCCGTCGAGCGGGAAATGAACGGCATTCCGCGCCTTGCCACGATCCGCTCGATCTCGCTCTACGGGTTGTCCGACGTGATCCTCACGTATGACAACGGCACCGACAATTACTTTGCCCGCCAGCGAGTCCAGAACCGGCTGTCCGATCTCACGCTGCCGTCGGGGGTGAGTCCTTCGCTATCGCCGATGTCCGCGCCTTCCGGGCTCATCTATCGCTACGTGCTGCAAAGTCCGGACCGCTCGCCGATGGAGCTCAAGACGTTCGAGGACTGGACCATCGAACCCCAGTACAGATCCGTGCCCGGCGTCGCGGACGATTCCGGCTTCGGCGGGGGCACCATGCAGTACCAGGTACTGCTCGACCCGGCCCGGGTCGCCTCGGTGGGATTGTCGGTGCCGCAGGTGGAGAGCGCGCTCACGGCGAACAACGACAACTCGGGCGGCGGCTTCTATTCCCAGGGCGGGGAATTCTATTACGTGCGCGGTCTCGGCCGGCTGGAAACGCTCGAGGACGTGGGCAACGTCGTGGTCGCGGTACATGACGGCGTTCCCGTCCTGGTCAAGGATCTGGGCCGGGTGGTCATCGGCATCGCCCCGCGGCTCGGAGAGTTCGGTTACGAAAAGGAGGACGACGCCGTCGAAGGGGTCATCCTGCTGCGCACGGGGGAGAAGACGCAGGACGTGCTGAAGGGAGTGGAGGCAAAGACCCGCGAGCTCAACGATCAGATCCTGCCGAAAGACGTGAAAGTCGTGCCTTTCTACGACCGAAGTGATCTGGTGGATCTGACGACGCAGGTCGTGGAGCGCAATCTCCTTCGGGGCATGCTGCTGGTCATCGTGGTGCTGATTTTCTTCCTGTACGACTTTCGCGCGGGTTTGATCGTCGCGGCGAGCATTCCGCTCGCCCTCTTGTTCGCCTTCATCTGCCTCGACCTTCAGAACGCGTCGGCGAATCTCCTCTCCATCGGCGCGATCGATTTCGGAATCCTGGTGGACGGCGCCGTGGTGATGGTGGAGAATATCTTCCGCCAGATCGTCGCGCGCAAGGGCAACCGGCTCAACGTCAAGGACATCGTCCTGGACGCCGCGGCGGAAGTGGACCGCCCGCTTTTCTATTCGGTCGCGGTGATCGTGGCGGGGTTTCTCCCCATCTATGTCCTGTCCGGGCCTTCCGGCACCCTGTTCAAGCCGATGGCCGATACGATGGTGTTTGCGCTCGTCGGCTCCCTGGTCGTGACGCTGACGCTCCTGCCGGTGCTCTGCGCCTGGTTCATGCGTAACGGCGTGCGCGAACGGCGCAACGCCGCATTCGACTCCATCAAGTCCGCCTATACCCGGGGGCTCGATGCCTGTCTCGCGCATCCCCGGGTGACGACCGCTGCGTCGGCCGTTCTGCTCCTCCTGTCGCTCCTCCTCATCCCTCGCATCGGCGCCGAGTTCATGCCGCACCTCGACGAAGGGGCGCTCTGGGTGCGCGCGACCATGCCCTACACCATCTCGTTCGACGAGTCGGCGAAGATCGCGCCCGAGGTGCGCGAGATATTGAGCTCGTTTCCCGAAGTCACCACGGTGGCCTCCGAGCTCGGCCGTCCCGACGACGGCACCGATTCGACCGGCTTCTTCAACGTCGAGTTCTACGTCGACCTGAAGCCCTACGCGTCGTGGCACGGCAGCTATCGCAACAAAGCCGGCCTGATCGAGGCCATCAACCGCAAGCTCCGGGTATTTCCCGGCATCACCTTCAACTACACGCAGCCGGCGGAGGATGCGGTGGACGAGGCGGAGACCGGACTGAAGAGCGCGCTGGCCGTCAAGGTCTTCGGCGCCGATCTGCAGACGCTCGAGCAGAAGGGGAAATCCATCAAGCAGATCCTCGAGCGCGTGCGCGGAATCCGCGACGTGACCTTGGTACAGGAACTTGGCCAGCCGAGCCTGTCCATCAAGATCGATCGTGCCGCGATCGCCCGCTACGGGTTGAACGTCGCGGATATCAACGCCCTGGTCCAGACGGCGATCGGCGGAGATGTCGCCACCGAAGTGGTCCAGCAGGAGAAGCAATTCGATCTCATCGTGCGTCTCGATCGCCAGTACCGGGACAATCCCGAGGAGATCGGCAATATTCTGGTGGCGACCGCCGCCGGCCAACAGATTCCCCTGAAGGAGCTCGCGGACATCCGCGTGACCAACGGGGCCTCGTTCATCTACCGCCAGAACAACTCGCGCTACATCGGCGTTCAATTTTCGGTGGAGGGACGGGATCTGGCGGGCGCGGTGAATGACGCCATCCAGCAGGTCAGCAAGAAAGTAAGGCTGCCGCAAGGCTATCGCCTGGATTGGGGCGGCGAATATTCTGAATACACCGCCTCGCGCGCCCAGCTGAACGTGATCCTGCCGCTGACCCTGTTCCTGATATTTCTGCTGCTGTTCGCGCTCTACAGCAACTTCAAATTTCCCTTCATCACCGTGCTCGGGGTGCTCCTGTCGGCGCCGGTGGGCGGCATCGTGGCACTCTGGATCAGCGGGACGCCGTTCTCCGCGTCCTCCGGCATCGGCTTCCTGGCGCTCTTCGGCGTGTCGGTGCAGACCGCCATCGTCTACATCTCCTACGTCAACGAGCTCCGGCGCGACGGGACCCCGCTCGCCGAGTCCATCCGTCAAGGCGCCATCCTTAGATTGCGTCCGATCATGATGACGGCCCTGGTGGCGGCCTTGGGACTGCTGCCGGTGGCGTTGGCGACGGGCGTCGGCACCGACACTCAACGGCCGTTCGCGCTGGTCATCGTCAGCGGCCTGTTCACGCGCCTCTCGATCAGCGTCTTTTTAATGCCGGTGCTCTATACCCTGGTGGCCCGCGCCGGAGACCGGCTGGAGGTGTGAGCGCAAAAATCTCTCGAGCAATGCCTCGCGCGTCTGCGCCGACACCGGCCCGACGCGAACCCACTCAAGAGCCAACGCATCCGCGTCGTCGGGGCGAGCCTCGCCGCCTTGTCCCATCCGCTGGACCAGGCGCTCCATCTGGTAGCTGCGGCGCAGCTCGAGATCCTCCGGCGGCGTCGCCCGGTCCGCGAGAATCTCGCTGCGGATGCACAGGAGCCGGAGCGCTTTCTCGTGAGCCGCCGCATCGAAATCGGTCGCGGTCCCGGCTTTCGCCAGCACTTCCTTCAACGCCTCGGCACCGCCCTTCGGCCACCGTCCGACTCGGCCGATGGACTCCTCCGCCGCGCGCTTGAGCGCTTCGCAGTCCTCCGAGGCGCCGCCCTGTGCGACGGCCCATCCGTGGGTGTGAATGCGCCGACCCGCGTCGAAAAGAGCGGCGATCGACTGCTGCTTTTCGCGCAATCGCCATTGCGAGCCCGCGGCCTGCACCCGGCGGAGCGCGCGCTCGAACCGATCGGTGAGCGGGCGCCGGTCGGCTCTCGGTAACTCCCCGAGCGATTCGAACGCGGAACGCCATTCGGGAATCTTCGCGGAGCCCTCCAGCACCGCGGTTCCCTCCAAGCCGGCGGCCCGCTCGATCTCCTCGCAGAGCGCCGCCGCGCGCGCCTTGTTGGCCTCGAGTCCGGCGGCATGCTCCGCATGCACCCGCTGACGTTTTTGAAAGATGGCGTCGCATTGCGCGCGAAACTCCCCCCAGAGCGCCTGCTCCTGATCGCGCCGCGCGGGTCCCACGTCCTTCCATCGCTGCTGCAGACGCTTGACCGCATCCACGGTCTCGCGGCTGTCCTCTTTCGCATTCAATTGCTGGGCCAGCTGAATGAGCGATTGCTTGTCGGCCGCATTGCTCGCGTGCCACGCGTCGAGGCGCTGCTCGAGCCGGCCGATCGCGGCGTCGAATTCCTCCTGGAGCGCCCGGCTCGCGGCACGCTCGACCGGAGAGTGCCGGCGCCATTCCTGCGGCGCTTCGCGCAGCACCGCGGCGACGGTGCGCCAGTCGGGATGCTCACCGCTCTGCGCGGCCTCGAAGGCGCGCAGCCGAGCCATCACACTCCGGCGTTTCTCGATATTGGCTTCGCGGAGCTTCGCGCGCGCCTCGAAATACTCCCGGCAGGGCTGGTAGGCCGCGACCGAGGCCTGGTGAAAGCGCTGCCAGTCCGCCTCCGAATCGATGACGATGCCCTTGCTGACCGTCTTCCAGTCC
>DASYAC010000333.1:0-5726 GCA_036501585.1 Steroidobacteraceae bacterium | reverse complement strand
ATGCGGCGGTCTAACCTTCTAACGAAAGCGCTTATCTGTGCTGATTGGAGGAGGCAGTGTCGAACGCTCCATGGCGACCCAAACCCGCCCGCCGTGAGAGGCAGGTATCGGGCTACTCAGGGAAGTTCATGGCTCACCATTTGACCTCGGCCGTAAAGTCTGGCTTGCTGGCAGCGAGTGTCTTTTTCAGGGGGAAACGTCAATGCCGATACTTCGCGAGTGGCGTGCAGAAATTCGGCGCCCAAAGAAGGCCGCATATGTAGAGTACGTCCGCACTACCGGCATAGCAGGCTATAGGGCCACGCCCGGAAACCTAGGTGCCGCCGTCGCCGTGCGAGATCTCGACGCAGATCGCAGTGAAATCGTCACTTTGAGTTGGTGGACGTCGTTGGACGCCATTCGTGCATTCGCAGGCGACCCTGTGGACCAGGCTCGCTACTATCCGGCGGATGACGAGTATCTTCTTACACGCCCGGCAACCGTACTTCACTACGAATCGGCGGCACTTTATTCGTCGGCTAGTGCAGAGTGATCGGCGCAAGTTCCGTGATCACGCGGACGCCCGGATTCAGGATCAGACAAGTTAGCCCTTATCGCGCTGCATTATGAGTAGGTCCAGTGATTCAGGTTCCGCGACGCCCAGTACCGTGAGAATCGCATGAGCCTGGCCGCGATGGTGTGTTTCATGATTGAACAGATGGGCGAGAATTTCTCGACGACGCTGCCTTTGGGGGGTTCCGTTTAAAGTTCGGTAATCCCACATTTCCTCAAAGTCGGATTCGTCCAGGGACTGAACGAACGCGATGATTCGGATGTCCTCTTCGACTCTAGCAGTGTGCAGGGACGGAAGATCTTCAAACAATATCGCGTTGAGTTTTTCCGGGTGCTCGCCCGTTCCGGTCAGACGGCGCATCCAGATGCGGTCCGCGACCAGAAGATGATTGAGAGTGCCGTGTAGACTCCTGAAATAAGCGCCGGCGTCCTTGCGATATAGCGCCTCTTTCAACGTCGCGGCCGACCGAAACAAGCGCGCATTGGCCCACTCGTTGTAGTTCGCCATCATCACAAAATGTGTCTTCATCGGATTTCCTCGGAGCACCAAACCTTGACCGATTCAGTGTACCGCGCGGACAAGACCGCCGGCGTTGACTGCATCAATCCAAGTCGTGTGCACTTCACGAATAGCTCGTTCATCAGATCCCATCTGCAACCTCCGCCGCCAAAACAGTTCGATCACGCGACAATCAGGGGATGGTCGTCCGACCCTTCCTGGTTAATGTTGCAAAGGCCGTGACCTTGCGGCGCGGTTCACGCCATCTCCCCCGCGGCTGCATTCCGCTGGCCGTGAACAACATGAATGGTGACCACCACCCCCGCGAGCAGCACCGTCATGCCGATCCCTTCGATGAGCGTGGGCCATCGATGCCGCACGAGCAGTCCGAGCACCGTTCCGAATACGCTCTCCATCGTGATCAGCTGAGCTGAGAGAGCGACCGGCAGCCGTTGGGATGCGAAGGTCCACGCCAGCGCACCGCCCACCGACGCCGTGAGCGCCAGCACGGTGCCCCAGACATAGAGGGGCGACGCAGCGCTCCAGCCGAGCCCGAGCTGTGTCGCAGCGAAGACCTTCAGCAGCAGGCCGAGCGGAATGAACGCGAGCATCCCGATGGCCGCCCCGATCATGATGAGCGCCGTCCAGACCCCTGCAGGCATCGTGGGCCGCTTCGCGAGCGCGCTTTGATTGAGCAGGCCGAACCAAACCCAGCAAGCGGCGGCCAGTATCGCCAGCGGCACGCCCAGCAGAAGTGACGGCGCCTCCTTGATGCTCGCCCGATCGAGGCTGCCCGCATTCACGAGAAGAAGTCCGACGGTCGCCAACGTGATGGGAAATGCGAGATGGCGCCAGGCGATCGTCGGCTGTCTCAAGTTCCCGGTGACCGCGAGCACCACGGGCACCAGGGCGAGAAATGCCGGGGCGATCACGGGACCCGCGTAGAGCGCGGCGGCCGCCAGGGACTGGAAGTAGACGAAATAACCCACGAATCCGAGGCCGAAAGACACCACCCAATCCCCGGCATTGAGCGCGCGGAACTCCTTCCAGTGGAACATCAGGTAAGCCAACGAGACAAGGCCGGAAATCAGAAAGCGGAACAGGGCGAGATCGAAGATCGAATACGGTCCGATGACGAACGGAACGATGAAGTTCAACGACCACGCCAGCGCGGCAAGGAGGGCGGCGGCGACGCCGAGAAGAAGCGAGGATTTCACGGACTAAGTATACCGACGTCCGTGAACGTGTCCGACAGGTACTCTGGGCGTTCCTGCTTCCGTGTGGCGATATTCCCGCCGAGCGGCTGGTGATGGCCGCCGGCTACGAGAGCAGCGGCCCGCCGATCTCGGCCGCGAAGGTTTCCGCAATGGCGAGCACCGCCGCATGCACGGGTCCCGACGTGATCTCGGGAATCACCGAGGCGTCGACGACATGCAGACCCTCGAACCCGTGCAGCTTCAGCTCCGAATCCACGACGCTGCCGGCCGCGGAGCCCATGCGGCACGTGCCGACCGGATGATGATGGGTCATCACCGCGCGCTGTAGAAACGCATCGAGGCTCGCATCGCTCCGGCACTCGATGCCCGGATAGATCTCCTCGGCGCGCCACTCCGCGAGCGCGGCTTGGTGACCGATCAGGCGCGCGAGATCGAGAGCCCGCCGCACCAGCCGGCGGTCGTGATCGGTGCTGAGATAGGCCGGGTCGATGATCGGGGGATCATCGAGGCCGGGACCGCTCGGGGCAATGAATCCGCGGCTCGTCGGGTGGGTCACGCCAGACAGGAGGGTGAACGCGGTGCCGCTCGCGGGCCGCTCGAAGCATTCCGTCACCGCGGCCGCCGCGACGCATCCCAGCACCACATCCGGAACGCCGCCGCCGCGGGTCAGATCGTCGGAACAGAGATAGGTCAGCGACTCCGAATGCTGCAGCCGGGAGGGCGGCACGGGTTGCTTGCTGCGATAGACATTCCCGGCCGTCAATAGATGGTCGTGCAGGTTGTCGCCGACGCCCGGATGGTGCGAGCGGCAGGCGATGCCCGCACGCTCCAGGCGCTCCGCCGGACCGACGCCTGAGCGCATGAGGAGGAGCGGTGAGGCGATGGCGCCGGCACAAAGGATCGTCAGCCCGGCCGAGAGCGTCGTGAGCCGCCCCTCGATGTGCGCGGTCACGCCGCTCACCCGCGTGCCCGAGAAGATGAGCTCCTGCACCCGGGCCTCGCTCATCACGGTCAGGTTGGTTCGGGAGCGGACGGGGTCGAGATAGGCGTCGGCCGCCGTGACGCGCCGGCCATCGCGGATGGTGAGCGAGTTCGGGGCGACCCCCAGGAGAACGCCGGTGTTGTGGTCGCCCCGCCAGGGAATGCCCGCGGCCATTGCGGCCGCCATGTACGCCCGAACCACCGGACTCAACTCGGTGTCCGGCAGCATCACCGCCAAGGGACCGTCGGCGCCGTGCTGCTCGCCGCTGCCGTGCTGCTCGCTGCCGCCGTGCTGCTCGCCGGCGCCATGCTGCTCGCCGGCGCCCCCCGAGAAGCTCTCCATTCTGCGGAACGCCGGCAAGAGTCCCTCGTAAGACCAGCGCCGCGACCCCGTGGCCGCGGCCCATGCATCGAAATCCTCCCGCGCTCCGCGCACGTGCGCCATGGCATTGAGGCAGCTCGATCCGCCGATGATCCGGCCGCGGGGCCAATCGTGCACGCGGCCGGCCGTCCGTGCCTGAGGCGTGGTGCGGTAGGCCCAGTCGTAGTCGCGTCCGGCAAGCGACGGCCATTGCTGCGGGATCGCGATGTCTGGATCGCGCGCCGGGCCGCCGGCCTCGACGAGGCCCACGCGGACGGCGGGATTTTCGCTCAGGCGCGCCGCCAGCACGCAGCCGGCGGAGCCGGCTCCCAGGATGAGTACGTCGAAGCTCACGCCGTTGGCACGCCGCGCGAGGACGCGGCGCCATGCGAGGACGCGGTGCCATGCGAGGGCGCGGTGCCGCGGATGAGGTCCGCCGCCTTCTCCGCGATCATCAGCACGGCCGCGTTGATATTGCCGCTCACCAGATCCGGCATCACCGAGGCGTCCACCACGCGCAGCGCATCGATCCCGCGGAGCTTGAGATCCGTGCCGACCACGGCGAGCTCGTCCGCGTCCGGTCCCATGCGGCAGGTGCCGGCCGGATGATGCACGGTGATCGCGGTGTTGCGGATGTGCGCATCGACGTCGGCCGCCGAGCGCTTGTCGTCGCCGGGCAGGAACTCGCGCGCGATGTAGCGCTGCATGGAGGGCTGCGCCGCCAGTTCGCGCGCCAGGGCGACGCCGGCGCGCACCGCCTGCCAGTCCGGCTCGGTGCCCAGAAACCGTTGCAGGATTCGCGGGTGCGCCGACGGATCCGCCGACTTGAGCGTCACGCGCCCGCGGCTCTCCGGATGCAGCATCACGATACGGCACGCGAAGCCGTCCTTGAACGGTGCCTTGAACGGGCGCAAGTAGGGCCATGCCCCGAGCGGCGCGGCGCTGAGCAGCAACTGAATGTCGGGCAGGGCGAGGTCGGCGCGGCTCTTGAGGAATGCGACGCCGCCGCCCGGGACGTCGGCGGCGAAGCCGGTGCCGAATAAGTACGCCCGTGCGAGCTCACGTGCGATGCGGTCATAGCGCATCATGGGGAGAAACGGCCCCGGCTCGCGGCGGTGATACATCAGGATCACCGAGACGTGATCCTGGAGATTGCGGCCGACGCCGGGCAGCGCCGCCTTGACCGCGATGCAGTGGCGCTGCAATTCCTCGGGATCGCCCACTCCCGACAGCATGAGGAGCTGCGGGGTGTTGATGACGCCGCCGCAGAGAATCACTTCGCGCAACGACAGCGCCGTTCGGCTCGCTCCGCGCTGCGAGTACTCGATGCCGTTCGCCCGGCCGCCCTCGATCAGCAGCCGTTGCACCGGGGCGTTGACCTCGACGTGGAGGTTCGGCCGGCGCAATGCCGGACGCAGATACGCGGTCGCCGCGCTCGCGCGCCGTCCCCCGCCGATGGTCATCTGCAGGCGTGAAAAGCCGAGCTGTTCCCCGCCGTTGTAGTCGTCGGTCCAGGGATGACCCGCCGTCTTGCCGGCTTCGGCGAACGCGCCGATCAACGGGTCCTGGTACCGGCAGGTCTGCACGGCCAGCGGCCCGTCCCCGCCCCGATAGGTGTCGGCACCGCCTTCCCAGCGCTCCATTTTCCGGAAATACGGCAGCACGTCCGCATATGACCAGCCGGCCGCGCCCCCGCCGGCCCAGCGGTCATAGTCGCCGTGATTGCCGCGCACATAGGCCATGGCGTTGGTCGAGGAACAGCCTCCCACCACCTTGCCGCGCGCGCATTCGACGCTGCGTCCGCTGACGCTTTCCTCCGGCTCGCAGAAGTAATTCCAATCGTGCAGCCGCTTTTGCAGGATCTTGCCCCAGCCGAGCGGGATATGGATCCAGGGGTCGCGGTCCCAGCCGCCGGCCTCGAGAAGGAGTACCGAGACCGTCGGGTCCTCGGTCAGGCGGTTCGCGAGGACGCAGCCCGCCGAACCCGCACCCACGATGATGTAGTCAAACGCCTCGGTCTTGGCCATTCGGAATGGTTCGCCTGGAGGAACAAGGGTTCAGTATAGACCGAACCAATGGGCGCGAGAGAGAGTCGTCGCCTCGGGGCTACTGAGTG
>DASYAC010000332.1:0-4106 GCA_036501585.1 Steroidobacteraceae bacterium | reverse complement strand
GAATAACTCTTAAGCGCTTATTCTGTTTTTGTCCCCATGCCCGGAGGTCGGCCGCTGAGGGGGCAATCATGCCGCCGCTGCGAGCACCCGGTGCGCGCGATTCTGGCAGCGATGTCGGCTCGCAAGGCGGACAGCGCCAAGGTGCTCTATACCGCTGACAAACGCGCGCTCGAAAACGATGAGATCTTCGTCGAATTCATCACCGGTAGTCACGACGCGTTCGTGATCGAAGACGCGGATCATCTGCTCATGGCGCGCGCCAACGGCAACGTGGATCTGCACCGCTTCTTGGCCGTTGCAGACGGCGTGGTGCGTGCGCAGGGGCGCAAGATCATCTTTACAACCAACCTGCCGAACGTCGGGGACATCGACGAGGCACTGGTGCGTCCGGGTCGCTGCTTCGCCACGGTACGAACTCGCGCGCTAGAGCTAAGCGAAGCTGAATCGCTGCTCGCCAAAATCATCGCATACAAAGTCGAAGACAAAAAGGACACCCCGTACGCGCTGCCACCCGGCGTTCGCACATTCCGATTGGAGTTATGGGTTACCATTTTGCTCATGAGCACCGGGTGTAAGGCGGACCCAACGTTCGACGAGCAGGTCGCGCTGGTCACCGGTGCGGGCAGCACCCAGGGGATAGGATTTGCCGTCGCACGGCGCTTCTACGCCGCGGGTGCGCGGGTGACGATCACATCGACAACATCACGCATCCACGAACGTGCTCGGGAAATAGATTCCGGCGGCCAACGAATACTGGCCATCGAAGAGGACCTCACGAACGAGGCGGCGGCACAGCGCTTGGTGGAATCGGTGTTCCGGCGATTTGGTCGAATCGACATACTGGTGAACAATGCGGGAATGGCGCAGATCGATCGGCCGCTGGAAAGCAGGTCGCTGCAGCACACGTCGTACGCTGATTGGCGGCACCAGATAGACATCACCCTGCATACCGCATTTTTGATGACTCGCGCGGTATTGCCCGTCATGGCTGCGCGCAGGTATGGACGCATCGTGAATGTATCGTCGGTGACAGGCCCGTTGGTGAGCAATCGCGGATCGGCCGCCTATGGCGCGGCAAAGGCGGCGATGGACGGAATGATGCGTGCAGTCGCGATTGAGACGGCCGGCGCAGGGATCACCATCAACGCCGTTGCGCCGGGATGGATCGCCACCGCCTCGTCCTCCGAGTCCGAGCGGATCGCGGGGATGCACACGCCCGTCGGGCGGCCGGGCACTCCCGACGAAATTGCCGCGGCGGTGTGTTTTTTGGCCTCGCGCGATGCCTCGTACATTACCGGCCAGGCGCTCGTGGTGGACGGCGGCAACATTCTTCAAGAAAACAAAGCACCCTGATGGACGTATGCATCCATCTCTATTCGGTGTCCAAAAAAAGGGCCGCTAGTGAGAGAACTTACATGCTGATAGCAACGCGGCGGCCCACTTGAGGAGCGTTTCGGAATCGGTCTTTCGCGTCCGCTGGATCGTCTTCGCCTTCCTGTTCGGTTTCGGTTTCCTCGGTTACGTGCAGCGCACCGGGGTGGCCATCGCCGCCGAGCGCATGGTTCCCGAGCTCGGACTGACGCCGGTCGAATTCGGATGGCTGCTTGATGCCTTTCTGATCGGCTACACGGTCTTTCAGCTGCCCGGGGCCATCGTCGGTCAGCGCCTTGGCTCGCACCGTACGCTCACCGCGATCGGGTTGCTCACGGTGCTCGCGGCCGCGGCCACTGCGCTCGCGCCGCCCGGCCATGCGAGTCTGATGGTGCTCACGTTCGTGCTGCTCGCCCGCTTCCTGCTCGGTGTCGTGCAGGCCGCTTTGTATCCCGTGGAGAGCGGCGCGCTCGAGAGCTGGTTTCCGATGCGACGCTGGGGCGTCTGCCAGGGTGTGCTGGTCACGGGCATGTGGCTCGGGGCGGCAGTCACGCCGCCGCTGGTGGCCTGGCTCATGACCCGCTGGGGCTGGCGGGTCGCGCTGATCGCGACCAGTGTGGCCTCGATCCCAGTCGTCTGGCTCTGGCATCGCTATGGTCGCGACCGACCGACAGAGCACCCTCACGTCAGCGCGGCGGAGCTCGAGGAGCTGCACGGCAACCCGCCTCCCGTGGATTCGCAGGTCGGGTTGAATCAGGTGTGGAAGCTCCTTCGCAATCGGCATATCGCACTCCTGACGCTGTCTTATATGTTGATGAACTACGTCTTTTACCTCGTTACCTTCTGGTGCTTCCTGTATCTGGTCCAGGAGCGGCACTTCACGCTGCTCGAGGGCGGCGGCCTCGCGAGCCTGCCGTTCCTTGCCGCCGCGCTCGCCGCCGGCGCCGGCGGACAGCTCTGCGACAGCCTCAGCGTGCGGTACGGGGCACGCGTCGGCCTGCGAACGCTGCCGCTCGCCGCGCTACCCGCGTCCGCCGTATGCCTCGTACTCACCGGAAGCGTGGCGAGCGCCTATCTCGCGGTCGCGGCGCTCTGTCTCGCATTCGCCTGCACCGAGCTCACCGAAGGACCCTACTGGGCCGCCGCGATGCGCATCGCACCCACGGAGGTGATGGCCTCGACCGCCGTGCTGAACACCGGCGGGAACCTCGGCGGCGTTGTCGCGACCCCGACCATTGCCTTACTATCCGCCGGCCATCACTGGACCTCGATTTTTGCGCTGGGCGCCGTGCTGTCGGTGCTCGCGGCGCTCCTGTGGTTGTCGATCGATTCTGAATGTGCCGATGCAGAGCCGGCGTCGGCCGGTACCGGAGAGCCTGTCCATGAACTACGCGCGACCTGAACCCCTCGCCTCCCGGCTCCTGGCCGAAGAGGCGGCCCTCGCCCCCACGGCCGCGCCGATCTGTTCCTTTCTGGGCTGGCCTGTCGTCACTGACCCGAGGCTCTGGACGCCGCAGGCGGCCGTCCTCGGCATGCAGCACAGCGAGCCATACGCCGGCGATCCCCGCCCGAACGATCAGGCTCGTGCCCCGGATGCGGTCCGTCTGGTATCGGCACAGATCTCCTATGGGCCGGAGCAATGGGATTTCGATCTGAATGCGCCGCTCTCGGCGCTTGCACCCGCGCGTTGCGTGGACGCCGGCAATGTCGCGTGGGTCGACGGAAGCTACGACGCCTATGCGTCCGCCGCCAGCGCGCGTCTTCGGCACCTATGGCGCGGGGGCGCCCAGGTATTCGTGGTCGGCGGCGATCATGGGGTGACGATTCCCGCCGTCGATGCATTGGATGCCGTCGGCGAGCCCGTATACATCGTGCACGTCGATGCGCACCTGGACTGGCGCGAAGAGGTCGGCGGCATCACCCGCGGTTACTCGAGCCCTCTGCGCTGGGCGAGCACGCGGCCCTGGATTCTCGGGATGACGCAGATCGGCATGCGGGCAACGGGCAGCGCGCGCCGTGGCGAGGTAGAGGCTGCGAAGCGCTATGGCTCGCGCATCTTCACCGCCGGCGATGTGCACGCCCATGGCCTTGACCCCGTGCTCGCGAGCGTGCCTCCGGGCGCGCCCGTGTACGTGACCATCGACGCCGATGGGATGGACCCGACCGAGATGCCCGGCGTCATGTCGCCCGCACCCGGAGGATTGCGTTATGACCAAGTGGCGCCGTTCCTGCGCACACTGGCGCAGCGGCATCGCATCGTCGGGCTGGACGTGGTCGAGATCGCCCCCCGCTTCGACAGTCCGAACGCCATCACCTGCATCATGGCGGGGCGGCTCATCGTCAATGTCCTGGGAGCCTCGTGGGGCCCGGGGGGCTCGTATCACGATCGGCGGAACAGCGCCGGATGACTTGCGACGCTTACGGTCCCCCGCGCGTGATCCAGCGCTCAAGCCGGGAGCGGAATGCCCGACAGCTCGGCACAGATCGCGATGAGGCGATCTTGGAGCGTGGCGTTGCTGGCCTGCGGATTGGGGGCAAGCGGACGAAGATGATAGAAGTAGCGGCCAGTCACCTTGGCTTGCGGCTCATCGCCGGCCGCGAGCCACGCCTGAGTGAGATGCGCCTGGTCCATGTCGTCCGGTGCACTGAGTCCTCCCATCTTGGTAGGAACCCAGCCCGGCTCGAGTGAGTTCGACAAGACATCCGGCCAACGTCGGGCCACGGCGAAAGCAAGC
>DASYAC010000331.1:0-12864 GCA_036501585.1 Steroidobacteraceae bacterium | reverse complement strand
GATTTCTCTGTCGTATTCGGACATCATCGGGCTGTCCTTCAGTTCCATGGGACTGAAGACGTTTCGGGCTCCGGAATATTGTAGGGATCTCACCTGATTTATTGCGGATACTCCAAGGTGATGGACGGGCTTACCTGACCGCGTGTATCCTTCGGCTGTTCATTGGGGAGTAGCCGACCTCCACCGTGGAGGGGAGCGCGTCAACATACTTGATCCCTTCGATCATGGCGCGTTCAACCGGTTGGTCCGGCGAGACCTTTGACACATAGCCCGGTCCTGGGTTGGACGGGGGCATGTGTCATTGGCCACCTCGTCCGACCCCGCCAGGAACTCTGATGGATCCCTTCTTTGTATCTACCGGCTCGGTTGCCGTGGGCGAACTCGGCGACAAGACCCAGCTGCTGTCCTTGATTCTCGCCACGCGTCTGCGCAAACCCCTGCCCATCATCGCCGGCATCTTTGCGGCAACTCTGATCAACCACCTCATCGCTTGTTCGGTCGGCGAGTGGGCCGGGACGCTGATGACTCCGACGATCCTTCGCTGGGTACTCGGCATCTCGTTCCTCGCGGTTGCCGTGTGGGCGCTCATTCCGGACAAAATGGATGAGAACGTCAAAACTCACGGTAACTACGGGGTTTTCGTCTTGACTGCGGTGACCTTCTTCATGGCGGAGATGGGCGACAAGACTCAAATCATCGCACTCGCGCTGGCCGCCAAGTACGACGCACTGGTGGCCGTGGTTGCCGGCACGACTCTCGGCATGATGATCGTGAATATTCCCACGGTCCTGTTTGCCGAGCGCGCGACGAAGTGGGTCCCCGTCAAAGTGGTGCGCGTCGTCGCAGCGCTGAGCTACGCGATCCTGGGCGTCATCACGCTGCTCGGATATTCACGCGTAAGCCTCTGAGTCGCGATATTTGGCGCCCGCACTAAACCTTTAGGGACGTTCCGGATACTTACTCGGGAAGCGGCGCCGCGGCACTCGCGGCAGAAGAGGACTGCGGTCCGAGTAAGGAGGGGCCCGTGCGCCGAGCCTCACGGAGCAACGATGCTGTCGATTTTGGTTTGTCACTCTTATTTCTTGAGTCTCGACCACAAGCAGCTGGAACGCGGGAAACCGTATCCGCCGTTGGCCACGCTGCACGTGGCTGCGATGCTCAGGAAAGCGGGATATCAGGTGTCGTTTTTCGACGCCATGATCGCAGATGACGTCGGCGAATTCGACCGCAAGCTCGCCCTGGTGGGGCCGCAAGTCGTGCTGTTCTACGAGGATACGTTCAATTTTTTGAGCAAGATGTGCTTGGGGATCATGCGCAGCGCGGCCTGCCGGATGATCGGCGCGGCGCGGCGGGCCGGGGCGCGTGTGGTCGCAGCGGGACCGGATGTGAGCGATGCCGCGGCTCCTTACCTGCTGGCCGGGGCCGATGTGACGCTGATCGGCGAGGGTCTGTCGGCTCTCATGGAGTTGCTGGCGCGCCTCGCCTCGCGGCCGGCCGCGGCGGCGATGGAACTCACCGAAGGCCTCGGGGGTGTCAACCTGTTGCGGCACGACAAGGTCACGACGCTGTTCGGCGCCCGCCTTCTGCCGACGCCGGAGTATGAGGGCTTCGCGGCCTGGGACCTCGTGGACATGGATCGCTATCGATCGGTGTGGTACGACACGCACGGCTACTTCAGCCTCAACATGGCCGCCTCGCGCGGATGCTCGTTTCGCTGCGCGTGGTGCGCCAAGCCGACGTGGGGAAACCACTATCTGCAGCGCGAGGCGAGCGACGTGGCGCTGGAGATGGCATACCTGCGCCGCAGTTTCGATCCGCAGCACATCTGGTTTGCGGACGATATCTTTGGATTTCGCGTCGGCTGGGTGACCGATTTCGCGCAGGCCCTCAATGCGGCGGGCGGCGGAGTGCGTTTCACCATACAGACTCGTGCAGATCTGATCAGCGAGCGGATGGCTCAAGCGCTGCGCAGCGCGGATTGCCATGAAGCGTGGATCGGCGCGGAGAGCGGCAGTCAACGGGTGCTCGACGCCATGAACAAGGGCACGACGGTCGCCGAGATCCTCACGGCGCGCGACCGATTGCGGACCGCCGGCATTCGAGTCGGCTTCTTCATTCAATTGGGGTACCTGGGCGAGAAAATCGAGGATATCGTCGCCACGCGCGCTTTGCTCCAGGGCGGCCGTCCGGATGAGATCGGCGTCAGCGTTTCTTATCCGCTGCCCGGTACGCCGTTCTATGAGCTCGTCAAAGCGCAGCTCGGCGGCAAGACGCGCTGGCAGGAGAGCAACGACCTGGAGATGATGTTTCACGGAACCTATACCAGCGATTTCTATCGCTCCATCAGAGGTTTATTGCATGAGCAAGTCGCGCTGCAGAGCGCGGTACGGAACCAAGCCGGGAACTCAGCCTGCGAGAGGGCGGCGCGGGCGCTGGAACGGCGCTGGCAGGAGCTTCTGAGGAACGAGTCCAAATATCGCTCGTCCCCCGGCGGCCGAACACTGGCGGTACGATGAGCATGCGGGCGGCGCCTGCGCTCCAGCGCACGGGGCCGCGGCCGGTGGTTCTGCAGGCGGCGTTGATCAAGGTCACCGAAACGCTCGCGCGCGAACTCGCGTGTCCCACTGCGGCGCGGCCCAATTGGTCGGACTTCGAGTGGAAGGTTGCACAGGCTGTGGCGGCGCTGCATGGCGTGTCGCCGCTGCTCGAGGGTGTCCTGCGCTGGGACGGTCCGTCGAGCTGGCTCGGCTTTCTGAAGGAGCAGCGCGCCCATGTGACCCGCCGACACGCCCGGATCGAGAAGCTTCTGATGCGCATCGATCGGCTCGCGCATGCCGAAGGAATTCCGGCCGTTGCGCTCAAGGGGGCGGCGTTGCACGCCATGGATCTTTACCAGAAGGGTGAGCGGCCGATGGCGGACGTGGATCTATTGGTGCATCCGCGGGACATCGAGCGCTCCGCCCGGATGATCGATTCCCTGGGATATCATGAATACCGTCGATCCTGGAAGGAACGCGCCTTCGCACCTCGCGAGCGTCACGCCGCCGGTGAGCTGGGCGAGCATTCGCTCAACGACATTACCATCGAGCTGCACGACCGAATCTGCGAAAAGCTGCCGCTGCATACCACCGATGTCACGGAAATCGTATTTCCGCCGCAGCCGGTGCCGGGTTTGAACCGCTATCCTTCGCGGGCCGCATTGATGGCTCACTTGCTGCTGCATTCGGCCGGATCCATGGTGTTTCAGTCGTTGCGGCTCGTGCAGCTCCACGACCTGGCGTTGCTCGCGGATCGAATGACGGCGGTGGATTGGGACGAGCTGGTGCAACGGCGGTCGGCGGAGCGGGCATTGTGGTGGGCGCTGCCGCCGCTGCAGCTCATGACGCGCTACTACGGTCTCAGGGCGCCCGAACGGGTGCTCGGTTCGCTCGAGGCGCAATGTCCCCGGCATTTGCGGCGGGCCATGCGGGGACGGATCCTGTCGGACGTGTCCTTCTCGCATCTATGGGTGGATGCGTTTCCCGGCATCGAGTGGTCGCAGTCGGTTCGCGACATGCTGAGCTACGCGCGAAGCCGGGTGCGGCCTGACGCCGAGCATTTGGCTTTGCGGAGCAAGACAACGGCAACGCAGCCTTGGGCGGGCGGCAGCTCGTGGTCCACGGCATCGCAGACGCGGCGTATCCTGCGTTGGGTCGTCCGGCGACAGATGCGCCCGGCAACCATGCACGTGGTACGCGCGGCTCTGGCGCCGGCGCAATGAGCTCGCGCAATCAGGCATTCGAGGCAACGGCCGGCCTGTTGGGCGATACCGCGCGGCGCGACTATTCGTCGAAATTGGGCCTTTTCAATCTGTTCGCCGAACCGGAGCTTCGCCGGGCCGTGGACGGCCTGGCGCTCGAGCCCGGAATGCGCGTGTTGGATGCGGGATGCGGGACCGGAGAGGCGCTCGCCTGGCTGCAGCGTGCGGTGGCGCCCCGGGGGTCGGTCCTCGGCATCGATCTTTCGGCCGCGCATGTGGCGGCCGCGCGCCGGGCCGGGCCGCCCGAGATCCGGGTGCTGCAGGCTAATTTGCTCGAGTTGCCGTTCGCCGCAGGAAGCTTCGATCTGATCTGGTGCGTGAACACCATCAATCATCTGCACGACCCGGTGCTGGGGGTGAAGCGCCTCGCCGCGCTATTGAGTCCGCGCGGCCGTATCGCGCTCGGCCAAAGCTCGTTCCTGCCGGACATGTATTTTGCCTGGGATTCGCGCCTCGAGCGCCTGACCAACGAAGCCGTACGGGCCTATTACCGCGACCGGTACTCCCTGAGCGAGCGCGACCTGACGAAGACCCGCGGCCTGGTCGGATTGTTGCAGCGGGCGGGAGTACCGCGAGTGCAGGCTCGCACCTACGCGATCGAGCGTACGACTCCGTTGGACCCGGCCGCGGAGCGCTATCTCTTGGATGCGATTTTCAGAGGCACCTGGGGAGAGCGGCTGCAGCCTTACCTGTCGGAGGAGGACTATGCGGAACTTGGCTGCTTATGCGATCCGGAAGATCCGCGGTTCGCGCTGCGCCGGCCTGACTTCCATTTCCTGCAGACTTTCAGTCTGGTCGTGGGAGAGCTCTAGCGTGCGGGGCTTCGGGGCGACTCCAGGATCGCCGCCAACGCCTCGACCGAATCGCGGGGATGTGTTCCTCGGCGAAGTACGAAGGCATCGACCCTCGCCAGGCCTCTTTCGAAGAGGGGCCATGTGGGCAGGTGTGCCGCGTAGGCCTGCGCCTCGGCGCACTGGGTCAACCGATCGGACTTCGATAACGGCGTCAGCAGTGCCCGGCCCTCGGCCGCTTCGGATGAAAGAAATACCACGGCGGCAATGGTCGGCGGCGAGGCGGCGAGGCGATAGGTTCCCCGCCGCAAATCCACCTCGAATTTCCTTACGCCGCTTCGGCGCCGTATGACCGGAGACTTGCGGATGGCGGCGACATCCCGAGCGCGCGTGACCCAGTGCAGCGAGTCTGCCGTCACGTGCAGGAAGTTGGCAAGGCCGGTCGCTCGCATGCTGCGTGGATGCACGAAGACACTGTCCTCCGAGACCATGTCGAAGCCGTGCAGCAGGCAGTGTAACGTCACGGTCGACTTGCCCGCTCCGCTCGGTCCCATCAACAGCACCCCGCGACCGTGTCGGCTGACGCAGGCGGCGTGCAGCGATATCAGTCCTTGGCAACGGGCCGCGAGCGTGAATACCGCAAATTCGATCAATTCGTATCGCGTGTGGTACGGGAATCGGAGCATGGGTTCGGCGACGGCCACCAGACCCATGCGCTCGGCCGGATACAGGCAGACGAAGTTCGAGGATTGGGTGGCACCGATCAGGTACCCGGCCCCGGATTGCATGTGCAATGGGGGCGGCTCGACCGCCGTACGACGAGTCTTCCGGTCCTCCGGCCGCAGCAGGAGAGTCACCTTGAGACGGGGAGCTCTGGCGGATAGCCGATGCGGCGGCAGCGCCGTGAAGGCCTGGTTCACCAGGCCCAGCATCTCGCTGCTGTGGCTCTCGAACAGAAAGCGCGCGCCCAATAGATCCATGGGCGGCAATCGCTGCAACGGGAAGCGTTCACCGAAAGGATCGTCGAGCAAATCGGAGGGGCGGGCGTCGGGTTTTCGCATCATGGCGCATCATATCGAGAACCCGGTACGCGCGGCGACACCCGTCGCGGAGTCATCATGAGCGGCACCCGGCCGGCGCTGCTCGATAACGTACTCGCCCATACGCATACGGGTGAGGCATATTTCGAGCACATCACCTCGGTTGAATCGGATCGTCGCGCCCGCGCGGCGTTCCATGAGTGTGTCCTCGGAACGGCGCCCCGCGGCGGCGCGTTGTTCGACTTCGGGGCGGGACCGGGAATCGACGCTCGTTTTTTCGCCGAGCGCGGCTTCACGGTGGATGCCTATGACGTCGATCCGGCCATGTGCGAGTTCTTCGCCGAGTATTGCCGAGATCTCATCGAGGGCGGGTGCGTTACATTACAACGCGGGAGCTATGCGGAGTTCCTGTCCCGGCAAGTTCCTCGCACCGGGCGGCGCGCGGACTTGATCGTCTCGAATTTTGCGCCCCTCAATCTGGTCGACGACCTGGCGGAATTGTTCGCCAAGTTTCATGCGCTCACGACGCCGAGCGGCCGGGTTCTGGCGAGCGTCATCAACCCCTATTGCTGGGACGACATGAGATATCGCTGGTGGTGGCACAGGCTCCCCTCGCTCTGGCGGAGCGGATCGTACCTCATGCCGGGCCCGCAGGCGCCGCACCTGCGCCGAGGCCTCGCGGATTTCGCGGCGCAGAGCCTTCCGTATTTCAGGCTGACGCACGTCTTTCGGGGATTGCCGGGATCGTCGGGCCACTTACCGCAGGGCGTGGGCGTGGCGAGCGCGCGCCGTTACGCCTGGCTGCATCTGCGCCGGGCACGTTTCATGTTTCTCCTTTTCGGCAGGTGACAGTTGAAAGGCGCGGCGCAATGAAAGTATCGATCATCATCCCGGTCTACAACGAGGCGAGGACTCTGCGGACGCTCCTGGCGCGGGTGAAGTCGCAAGCCATTCCCGGCGCCGGCAAAGAGATCATCATCATCGAAAGCGGCTCGACGGACGGGTCGCGCGAAATCGTCGAGGAGTTCCTGGCGCTCAATGCGGGCGATGACTCGGTGAGTCTTCGGGCGCTCCATGAGAAGGAGCCGAAGGGCAAGGGTCACGCGGTGAGGCAGGGATTCGGGCTCGCGACGGGCGATATCCTGATGATTCAGGATGCGGACTTGGAATACGACACCGCGGATTATCCGCGGCTGCTCGGCCCGGTCCTCCAGGGGCACACCGCCTTCGTCATGGGAAGCCGCCATCTGGGTCCGGAGCGCTGGAACATCCGGAAGTTCTCGCAGAGCGGGCTGCGCTCTGCCTGGATGAATCTGGGCGGCGCGCTGTTTCACGGATTTTTCAATGTGCTGTTTGCGACCCATTTGTCGGATCCGACATCGATGCACAAGGTATTTCGGGCCGATTGTCTGGAGGGCCTGCGCTTCAGCTGCAATCGATTCGATTTCGATTTCGAGCTCCTGGGAAAGCTGCTGCGGAGGGGATTCGTTCCGTTCGAAGTACCCGTTTCCTATACGTCTCGGGGCTTCGACGAAGGAAAGAAAATTCACATGCTGCGCGATCCTCCGACCTGGGTGTGGGCCATCCTCAAGTCCCGATTCGTCTCGCTGGGGAGCGAGGCGCCCCCGATCAAGCGATGTGCGGGCAAGCGGCGTTACAGCAAAAAGCCGGCGATCCGTCCGTCGTTGTAGAGCGAGGCTACGGTCTCGCGCGAATAGGCGGCCAGATCATGGCCGAGGAGCGGGAGTTTTCCGAGGATGTCGTTCGAGAGGGTGATGACATGACATCCGATGGCATCGGCCTGAACCACGTTGAAGAGCTCGCGTGCGCTGGCCCAGATGACTTCGGCACGGGGGTGACGTTTCAGCATGTCGAGGGCCTTCGCCATGACGGGCATGGGATCGACCCCGGTGTCGGCGATGCGGCCGGCAAAGATGGACAGATAGCTCACGGCGGCCGGGTTCAGCGCGGACAGGACGTCACCGACCTGGTCCAGGGTCATGATGGCGGTTACATTCACCTTGACGTGTCGATACGACAGGCGCTCGACCGTCGCGCGGCAGCTTTCACCTCGCGTATTGGTCACGGGGATCTTGACGTAGACATTATCCGCCCAGCCCGCGATCTCCAGGGCCTGGCGCTCCATGTCGGCGAAATCATCCGACAGTACCTCGAAGCACACCGGCTTGTTGGTGATGACCGAGAGGATGCCCTTGGCGAAATCGCGGTAGTTGGCGATTCCGGCCTTGCGCATCAGGGTCGGGTTGGTGGTCAAGCCGCTGATGTAGGGCCTGGTATACAGATCGAGCATGCTCCTACGGTCGGCGCCGTCGGCAAAGATCTTCACGGTCAAATCGTGGAGCGAGGTCATGGCTCGGTCCGGCCGCGGATGATGGCGGCTGCCTCGGCCAGCGATTCGACCCGAAAGTGGTAGTTGACGGCCTGCTGTTCAAGATAGCCGCAATCGATCCAAATGGTCCTGCAGCCGGCTCGCCGCCCGGCCTCGATATCGCGCCAGCGGTCTCCGACCATGAAGCTCGACGATAGGTCGATGTTGAAGGCCTCGGCCGCGTGCAGCAGCAGGCCGGGTTCGGGCTTTCGGCAGTCGCAGGCATCCGTGCCATCATGGAAGCAAGTGAGTATCGCATCGAGTGCGAGGCCTGCCTGGAGGCGCGCGTGGATGAGCGCGACGGATTCGAGGGAGGCGGTGCCGCGGGCGACATCGGGCTGGTTGGTCACGACGATGAGTGCATACCCATCCGCTTTCAGCAGGCTCAAGGCCTCGGGAACGCGGGGCAAGATGGACAGGTCCCGCAAGGACGCCGGCGGGTGGGGGATGCCGTGGCGTACCTCCGCCCGATTGATGACCCCGTCGCGGTCCAGGAAGACGGCCGGGCGTGCGCTGCTCCCAACCGGCCGCGCGTGGCTCGCTGCGCCGCTCATGGCGTCGGGGCCGTCTTGAGCAGCGGATGAAAGACCAGCAGGTGCCAGATCACGGCTTGGAAGGACTCGGCGTGAGGCGTGACGGTCGCCGGATTCACGGTGGGGACGATGACGATGGCATCGGCGACACGGGCGGCATGACCCCCGTCGCGGCCCACGATCCCGAGCACCCGGGCGCCCGCCGCCTTGGCGTAGTCGACTGCCGCGACCAGATTCACGCTGATCCGGCTGCTGCCGCCGCCCACCGACAGCACGAATACTGCATCCCTTGCCGCGAGCCGGCTGACTTTGAGCCATTCGACCAGGGAGCTTTCCCACCCGTCGTCGTTGATGCGCGCGGTGAGCTCGGAGACATTGTCCGTCGGCGCGTAGCTCTCGATGCCGGCGAGCTTGCGAAAGTCATTCACGGCGTGCGAACAATTGGCGGCGCCGCCGCCGACACCGATAAAGAACAGCCGGCCCGCCTGCGCCTTGATTTGCCGCAACAGGTCGGCAAGGCGCTCGATCGCGGCGACGTCCAGCTGGCGCAGGATCGCCCCGACTTCCTGAAGATGTTGTTCCGTATAGTTCATGGCGGGGGCGATCGGCCGCTCAGAAACTCCTCGGTGTCGCTGATGCCGCCGAAGGAGCCGATTTCGTAGAAACGGTTCGAGACCTCGAATGCCGCCAGGCGGCCGCTCAGCGACAGGGTGCGATACAGCTCGGCGAGATCGAAGATTCTCGAGGCTGTGTAAGGTTGGAAGGCCTCACGGCTGAGGACCGAGACGCCGAAATCGATATGAGTCATATCGGATCGGTCGGACCGTTTGTCGTATTCCATCAGACGGCCGTGTCCGAACAGGACATTGCTCTTGTCCCAGCGATTGTCGTTGTGCAGGACGGTCATCAAGGCCGGCTGCGCGGCCGCCCGATAGGCCGACTCGATGCCGGAGAACGAGCACATTCCATAGGAATCTCCGTGCACCACGAAGAATTCATCCCCGAGCAACGCGAGCGCCTGGCGGATGGCGCCCCCGGTCCCGAGCAGGTCCGGACCGTCGAACGAATACTGGATCGCGAGGTCCCAAGAACGGCCGTCCCCCACCGCCGCCTGGATCTGATCTCCCAGGTGGCCGACGCAGAGTACGACTCGACGAATGCCCTCGTGCTTCAACAAGTCGAGCTGGTGAAAGAGAAAGGGACGACCGGCGACGGGAAGCAGCGCCTTGGGTGTCCGGTGGGCCAGCGAATGCAACCGCGAGGCCAGGCCGCCCGCGAGGATGGCGACGGGCAGCGTGCTCACGACAGCACAATCTTCGTGCCCTCGAAGTCGAATCCGAAGCGCACTTCCTCCAAGCCCGCTTCTGCCATCGCTGCTCGCAGCCGTTGCCGGTCCGATGCGTAGAACATCAGGAAGCCGCCCCCGCCCGCGCCGACCAGCTTGCCGCCGATTGCACCGTTGCTCATGGCCAGTGAGTACCAGGAATCGATCTGAAGGTTGCTGATGCCGGCGGACCGGCGCTTCTTGTGTTCCCAATGCTCGTGCATCAGCTCGCCAAAGCGCAGCAGATTGCCCGATTCCAGGGCGTCCTTGCTGCGGTATCCCAAGTTCTTGACGTAGTGGAGATTGCGCAGCATATCGGCGTCCCGCGACCGCGTCCGCGCCTCTTGGTCGCAGAGGATGGTGCTCGCAGCGCGGGTGTAGCCCGTGAAGAACAGCAGGAGATTGTCCTCCAGCTCGAAGATCGTCTGCCGCGACAGACGCAAGGGCTCGACGGTGACGCGGTGATTCTTGTGAAAGGTCAGGCCAATGAGGCCGCCGAACGCCGAGATGAATTGATCCTGTTTGCCGACGGGGTTTCGTAGACGGTCGATTTCAATGCCGCAAGCCTGCTCCGCCAGCTCCCGGGCATGGGCGGATTTTCGCTGATGAGTGTAGAGCGCCTTCAGCAGCGCGGTGGTGAAGCTGCCGGATGAGCCGAGACCCGTGCCGGCAGGGATGTCGGCGAGCGTGGTGATTTCTATCTGGGGCGGTTCCGGATGGTGCTGTGCGAGGGCTTCGCGGATGATCGGATGCCGAATCTCGGCGATGGTCTCCACATGTTCCAGGGCCGAATACTTGAGGTAAATGCCCGGGCTGAAGGGGCGCATGACCGTGACGTACACGTATTTGTCGATCGCGGCGGCAACCACGAAGCCCTCGTGCTCCCCATAGTAGGAAGCCAGGTCGGTGCCGCCGCCTCCCAGCGTGATGCGCAACGGGCTACGTGCGATGATCATAACCGGACCGCGAATACAGCTCGGCCACCACGCTCAGGGCGGCGGATGCGTCCTGCAATCCGGGGGAGGGGCCGCGGCCGAGGCGAATGTCCTCGATGAACTCGCTCATCTCCGATGACCAGGAGTCGTCGGCTGCCGGGTATTCCCAGAGCGTGGTTTCCGGAGGCCCCATGTCGGGCCGCATCCGGTACCAGGTCAACCGTTCCACGCCATAACTGCCGCCAAGCCCGTCAACCTGCAATTTGCCGTCGCGGCCGTAGAGCTCCCAGGAAAACGTGTTTTTCCATTCGGTGCAGCTGACATGCAGAAAGGCGGCCTGTTGTGTCGCGGTTTTCAGCAGCATGAAGCCGTTGTCCTCGACCGGCATGTCCCAAAAATAAGTATGGGCAAAGCCGTCGACCTCGACGAACTCGCCGAGAAACCAGCGTGCCAGATCGATGAGGTGTACGCCCTGATCGATCAACTCACCGCCGCCGGAGCATTCGGGCCGCGCGCGCCATTCATGGTCGTAGCCGAGCCGCCCGCCGTGCCCGTAGCGGGCCCGTACGAACAGCAGCGGGCCGAGAACCCCGGAATCGACCAGGTGCCTCGCCTGCCGGAACGCCCGGTGATAGCGATGATTGAATCCGACGCGTACCTGCACGCCGTGATGGGCGGCGAGCTCCCGCAGGCCTTGCAGCTCGTCGACGTGCCGCGCACCGGGCTTTTCGACGAGGACGTGCAGACCCGCGCCGATGGCGGTACGGGAGATGACGGCGTGCGAGTCCGGCATGGTCGCGATGATCACCGCATCGATATCGCTCCGGTGCAGCATCTCATGCCAGCTGGTGCCGAACGTACAGCCGGCACTCGAGGCGGCAAGCTGTGACGCTCTCGATGCGTCGGAGTCGACGCAATGAAGCAGCCGCGCGCCCGCCAGATGTCGGGCCCGTTTTGTACCGACCGCCCCGCAGCCGATGATGCCGACGTTCATTCCGTCTCTTCCCAGGCGAGGCCGCGATCGCCGGGAACGATGCGCCGCAAGCTGTAGACGTCCGTGCGGTTCAAGTCGTCCATGTGGGCCGGCAACGCTCGCCACTTGTCCCACGGAGCGCTGATCAATTTGCCGGTGATACCGTCGCTCGAGGAAGAGCCCAGGAATACGGCCAGGTCGGCGCCCTGGTGGAGGGGCGTCCCGCCCTCCCGTTTGCAGCGGACGGAGCGCTCGTGGAACTCGGCGCCGATTTTCTCGGCGCCGGCCGCGATGAACTCATCGAGCATGCGGGTGTCGAGGGCACCCGGCGCCAGCGCATTCACGTCGATGCGCTGGAGGCGGGTCTCTTCGGCCAGCGTTTCGACGAAGCGGATGACGGCAGTCTTGGATGCCGCGTAAGCACTCAAATTGGGCAGGGGACGGGTTGCGCCGCCGCCGGAGAGCTGGACGATTTTGCCCCGGCCGGCTTGCCTGAAGTGCGGCAAGACCGATCGGCACAACAGAACCGCTCCCAGAAGATTGATTTCGATCGCGCGGAGCCATTCCTGCCAATCGACGCTGCCGATGCTGCCGATCGGGCCGGCCACGCCGGCATTATTGACCAGGATATCCAGGCGTCCGAACGCGCGGAGGGCCTCCTCCACCAGCATGGTCACATCGCGGCTCTTGGATATGTCGGCGGTTCGCGCAATCACGGATTGACCGCGTCCGGCGAGGCTCCTCAGCTCGGCGAGCGACTTGCCGAGGTCCGCCTCGTTGCGGGCGCAGATCATCAGGCTGGCGCCGGCTTCGAGGTACTTCCTGGCGATCTCGACACCGAGCCCGCGGCTTGCACCCGTGATGATGGCGCAGCGGTTCTCGAGCACGCGGCTCATGGTTCTCGCGCCTCCCGGGCGGGCAGACCGACCGCATGATAATTCAGGTGGGCCGGCATGCCGCCATCCGCCATGCACAACACGCGATCCGCATCGAGTACCGCGAAACGGGTGGGGCCGCGCGGCAGTTGCGCCGGAGAGATGCTTCGATAGAGCGGTGAATCGGCGCTGACGATCAGCGCGT
>DASYAC010000330.1:0-2266 GCA_036501585.1 Steroidobacteraceae bacterium | reverse complement strand
CCGGCCGGGCAGAGCATGTCCGGCATGCTGCCGCCATGGATCCTCGTGAGGAGCGCCATCATCGCGAAGGTCGGCGCGGCCGCGAGGGATAGCCAGTGGTCCGGGGCTGCCATGCCCTTCAACGGACTAGCCCTCGCCTTTGCGAAAGGCGGCCTCTCCCGCGTCCGACACCTCGACCCATTTCGGGTCGGGCGCGGCGCCGGGGACGTAACAATCGTGCCAGTTCCACCACTTGTACGGCCGGCTCTGCGGGTAGCCCTGCGGCGAGTCCTCCCACGTCTCCTGGCGCCCGAGTGCCGTCATGTCGAGGTAGCTCCAGACGGTGCCCATTGCCTCGTCGCCTCGGCCGTTGATGAAATAGGTGCGGAAGATCCGCTCGCCGTCGCGGATGAAGGCGTTGTGGCCGTGCCATTGATCCACCCCGAAGTCGGCGTCGAAGCTGTCGGTGACGGTGTACCAGGGCATTTCCCAGCCCATCCGCGTCTTCAGGCGCGCGATGTCGGCCTGGGATGCGCGCGAGGCATACACGAGAGTCGTGCCGCGCGCGTTCAGGTGGGCGAGCTGGGCCACCTGATCGGCCCCCAGGGAACAGCCGATGCAGGCATGCTCCGGCCAGCCATGCACCCCGGGCTCGAAGAAGGCGCGGTAGACGATGAGCTGTCGGCGCCCTTCGAACAGATCGAGCAGGCTCGCGTTGCCTTCGGGCCCGTCGAACCGATAGGACTTCTCCACGGCAACCCACGGCATCCGCCGTCGCTCCGCCGCCAGCGCGTCGCGGGCGCGGGTGAAGGTCTTCTCCTTGATGAGAAGCTGTTCGCGCGCAGCCTCCCATTCCTGCGGCGACACGATCGGCGGTGTATTCATGGCGTGCTTTCCTTCTTTCCGGCCCGTCTCAGCTGATGTAGTCGTCGTCATTGCAGCCTCCGAATTAGCTCACTGTTGGTCGTGAGATAATTTTGCCGTCGGACGGCGAACGGTGGGAGTGACAAGTGTGACGGGATTCCGATGGATTCGCTGATCACCGCTGCGGCGCGGGCTCTCGCCGCGGGGGACCTCCTTGGCGTATTGAAGCGGGTCGGCCTGCGTGATGACGCGCCCGCGCTCGCGCTTCGCGGCATCGCGATGGCGCAACTCGGCGATTTCGTGCGCGCGAAGGCTCTCCTGCTCAGCGCGGCTCGCGCCTTCGGTCCCAGAGAGGCCGTCGCCCGCGCGAGGTGTGTCGTCGCCGAGGCCGAGATCGCACTCGTCTCGCGCGACCTGGGCTGGCCGCCGAAGGCGCTCGCCGCGGCACGGGCGACGCTCGAAAAGCACGGCGACTGGGTGAACGCCGCGCATGCGCGGCATCTCGAGGTCAGGCGCCTTCTCTTGATCGGGCGCCTCGACGAGGCCGAGCGTGCGCTCGCCGAACTCGATCCGGCGCCGTTTCCGCCCGCCTCGAGGGCCGCCTACGAGTTGGTCGTTGCGGGCATCGCGATGCGGCGCATTCAGGCCACGGTGGCGCGTGCTGCGCTCGGCCGGGCCAGGCGTGCCGCGCACCAGGCAGGCATCCCGGCATTGATGGCGGAGGTGGAAAGCGCAGCCCTGATCCTGGACACACCCGCGGCGCGCCGGATTGCGCATGGCGAGGAGAAACACCTGTCGCTTGCGGAGGTTGAAGCGGTGTTGGCGCATGAGACACTGGTCGTGGACGCATGCCGCCGCGTCGTACGCAGCGAAGACACCGTGGTCTCGCTTGCAAGGCGTCCGGTGCTCTTCGCCCTTGCACGGGCGCTCGGTGAAGCGTGGCCCGGTGACCTGTCGAGAGATGCGCTCGTCAAGCGAGCGTTCCGTGCAAAGCACGCCGATGAATCGCATCGCGCCCGCTTGCGGGTGGAGATCGGGCGGCTTCGCGCCGAGCTTCGGTCCCTCGCGACCGTGAGCGCGACCGCTCGAGGTTTCGTGCTGGCGCCGCGTCGCGCGCCCGACGTCGTCGTGCTGGCCCCGCCGGTCGAAGATCAGGATGCGGCGGTGATCGCCTGCCTCGCCGACGGTGTCTCATGGTCGAGTTCGGCCCTGGCGCTCGCGCTGGGGACCGGCCCGCGCACCGTGCAGCGAGCCCTCAATTCGCTTGCGATCGCAGGCAAGGTGCAGTCCTACGGCCTCGGGCGGGCACGGCGCTGGGTGACCGCGCCCGTGCCCGGATTCACGACAACCTTGTTACTCCCCGGCCCGCTGCCGAATGAGTAGAGTGCATCCATGAAAATATCACCAGCCGAAATCCTGCGCG
>DASYAC010000329.1:0-17018 GCA_036501585.1 Steroidobacteraceae bacterium | reverse complement strand
GCCTGGGCGATTATGTACGCGATCTGTCCAAGGCCATCAGCACGCCCTATCCGCCGTACCAGAAGCTCGGAGTCAAGGTCGAAGGGAAGTATCTGCAGCTGAACGCGAATATCCTGCAGATCGAGAACGAGTATTACAGCTTCATCAGGCCGAAGCGCGTGGCCAGCTCGGGCGAGCGGCCGACCAAGGCGCTGCGCCGCGCGGGCGTCGAATACGTCGAGGTGCGGGCCCTCGATGTGAGTGCCTTCGATCCGGTCGGCGTCAATCAGAACAAGCTGCGCTTCCTGGAGGCGTTCCTGGCGCTGTGTGTGCTGTCCGGCTCCGAGCCCATCGATCGAAGCGAGCAAGAGGCGCTCGACGGGAATCATTTGCGGGTCGCCCGTCGGGGACGAGAGCCCGGTCTCATGCTCAATCGGGATGGCCGCGACGTACCGATGTCCGCATGGGCGGCCGAGCTCCTCGACTCCATGCAGGGGATCGCCGAGATGCTGGATCACGGCGAGTCCTCGCGGCCGTACCGGACGGCGCTCGAGCAACAGCGCGCCAAGATCGATGACGTGAGCCGAACGCCCTCGGCGCGGATGTTGACGGAGATGCGTCAGACCGGCGAGTCCTTCTTCCAGCTCGCGCAGCGCATGTCGAAGATGCACAAGGACTATTTTCTCGGCCTTTATCCGCCCAACGAGCGCCGGCTGGCGGAGTTCGCCGCGGCGGCGCAGGAGTCGCACGAGGAACAAGCTCGAATCGAAGCCGCCGACAAATGGGACTTCGACACCTACCTGGCGCACTACCTCGCGGACTGAAGAGCCCTGAAGAGGGGGTCCGGCGGGACGGGTTCGTTTTTGACATAAAACAGAGACCTGGCGCTCGATATTTTCTGCTCAACGTGTGGTGCAATTCATGGAGGGGCCTGCGAAGGGTGCGTAGGGTGGAGCGCAATGACCAAAGGCAAGGGCTTTCCAGAAGTTGATCTGCCGGATCTGCCGTATGCGCGGCAGCTGAAGGCCGGTTTCCCCTGGCTGAATTTCTTTCCCGAGCTCGAGTCCATCTATCGGGAGACCGTGCTCGAGGAGCATCTCCCCCATATCCGCGTCAACCTCTGCCTCGGGGTGATAGTCATCGTGGCGGTGTCCGCGATGCGGGCCTCCACGCACGTGATGGCGGCGAATCCCGTTCTTCCCGCGTTGCGCGTGCTGGTCATGATCCCGATGATGCTGCTCTGCTTCGCCGCGACATTCGCGCTTCGCAGGCGCCGAATCTTTACCCCGCTTGCGCTGTTCACGGCCGTTGCGGCGGGGATGTGCGTGGTAGCCATCCAGGTCATCGCCCAGTCCGGGGGCGCGCCGCTCGTCGTGCCGCGCCTGGAGATCTACGCGATCTTCGTGTATTTCATGATGGGGCTGATGTTCTACCACTCCCTGGCCGTGAACCTGTCGATCGTCCTGGCGTATCTGGCCGCGGGCACGATGCTGCAGCTGCCGGGAGGGGAGTTCGCCTTCGACATGCTCTCGGTGGCGGCCACGAATGTCTTTTGCGCCTCCGTCGCCTACATGCACGAAAAGACCAGCCGGCTGCGTTTTCTCGAGGCCGCGCTGCTGCGCGAAATGGTCGCCCGCGACGGCTTGACGGGCATCCAGAATCGCCGCATGTTCGATCAGCACATTCAGCGCGTGTGGTGTCAGGCGGTGCGCGATACCCAGCGAGTGGCGGTGCTGCTGGTCGATATCGATTGCTTCAAGGACTACAACGACCGGTACGGCCATCAGGCGGGGGACGAGTGCCTGCGCGCGGTCGCCGTCTCGTTGAGCCAGTGTGCTCGCCGGCCGATGGATTTCGTCGCCCGTTACGGGGGTGAGGAATTCGCCGTCATCCTGTACGAGGCGAGCCGCGAATACGTGGCCGAGGTGCTGACCCGCATCCAGCGCTCCATCGCCGAGCTGAATATTCCCCACGAGGCCTCGCGAGTCGCGAGCCGGCTCACGGTGAGCATCGGCGCGGCATTCGTGCTGCCCGGCGCCAGCCGCACGCACGACGGGCTGGTTCAGCTTGCGGACGAGGCGCTGTACGGCGCCAAGGAGCAGGGCCGCAACCGGGTGGTCGTGCTCGAAGCGGAGTACCACACGCTGCGCACCGGGCGTTTCGAGCGCCGCGGCGGGCAACGATCGGCCTGATCGGGCGACCCCCGGCTTGCGCGGCGGCCGGGCTAGGGCCGATCCGCCCGATAGATGTCGATCGCCGCGCTCCCGCCCGAAATCCGGCTGGCGCGGAACATGCCCTCGCAATTGAATTCCATTTCGATCCGGCCCCGGCGGTCGATCGCGATCACGCCGCCCTCGCCGCCGAGCGCGGGCAGCTCCTCCATCACCACTTGATGCACGGCCTCGCCGAGGTCCCGTCCGCCGAAGCGCACGCGCGCGCAGATGTCGTGCGCCACCGCGGCGCGGATGAACATCTCGCCGTGCCCGGTCGCCGACACGGCGCAACTTCGGTCGTCGGCATAGGTGCCCGCGCCGATCAGCGGTGAATCGCCGATTCGCCCGAAGCGCTTGCCGGTCATGCCGCCGGTGGAGGTCGCCGCTGCGAGCCGGCCTGCCGAATCCAACGCGACCGCCCCGACGGTACCCACGTGCGAGATGGTGAGCGGCGAGAGGCCGCCGTCTCCGCCGCGAATGCGCTCGAGCTGCCGCCAGCGGGCGGCGGTGTAGAAATAATCGCCGCCGACGAATTCGAACCCGCGGGACGCCGCGAACTCCTCCGCGCCCGCTCCGCTCAGGAACACGTACTCCGAGTGCTCCATCACGGCGCGCGCGAGCTCGATGGGATTTTTGATTCGGGTCAGGCCGCACACCGCGCCCGCCTCGAGGGTCGCGCCGTTCATGATGGAGGCGTCGAGCTCGTTGCGCCCGTCGAGCGTGAATACGGCACCATGCCCGGCGTTGAACAGCCCGTTGTTCTCGAGCGCGACGACGGCCCTGGTCACCGCATCCAGGCTCGAGCCCCCGCCGTCGAGCACTTGAAAGCCGGCTGCGAGCGCCGCGTCGAGGCCGGCGCGATATTCCGCTTCGCGCTCCGGACTCATCTCCGCGCGCGGCAATGTCCCGGCGCCGCCGTGAATCGCCAATCCGAACATCGGGTGAATTTCTTTCCTGGCTGCTGACTCGATGCAAGGCTATCATCATTCAGAAATGAATCCATTCCCCAAGATCGGTCACATCAAGAGCCTCCTCATTGCGAATCGCGGCGAAATCGCCATTCGCGTCATGCGCGCCGCCGCCGAGCTCGGCCTGCGGACGGTCGCCATCCACTCGCGCGAGGACCGCTTCTCCCTGCATCGGACCAAGGCCGACGAGAGCTATCTGGTCGGCGACGGCAAGGGTCCGATCGAGGCCTATCTCGACATTGCCGACATCATCCGGATCGCCACCGAGGCGCGCGTCGAGGCGGTGCATCCGGGCTACGGCTTTTTGTCGGAGAGCCCGGAATTCGCGGAGGCCTGCGCCGCGGCGGGGCTCACATTCGTGGGTCCGCTGCCCGACACCATGCGCAAGCTCGGCAATAAAGTCGCCGCCCGCAACCTCGCGGCGAGCGCGGGCGTTCCCGTGATGCCGGCGACGCCCCCGCTCCCGGTGGAGGAGGCCCGGGTGCTCGCGATGGCCCGCGAGGTGGGATTTCCGGTCATGCTCAAGGCGAGCTGGGGCGGCGGCGGGCGCGGCATGCGCATCGTCGAGGACGACCGCGAGCTCATGGAGACCGTCGCCGCCGCCCGGCGCGAGGCCAAGGCGGCCTTCGGCAAGGACGAGGTGTACCTGGAGAAGCTGGTCCGGCGGGCGCGCCATGTCGAGGTGCAGATTCTCGGCGACTCGCACGGCAACCTCGTGCATCTGTGGGAACGGGACTGCACGGTGCAGCGGCGCAATCAGAAGGTGGTCGAGCGCGCTCCCGCGGTGTTCCTGAGCGACGGGGAGCGGTACGCGCTGTGCGAAGCGGCGCTCAAGATCGGGCGCGCGGTGAACTACCGGGCAGCCGGAACGGTCGAGTTCCTGCAGGACGCCGACACCGGCAAGTTCTACTTCATCGAGGTCAATCCCCGCATCCAGGTCGAGCACACCGTCACCGAGTGCGTGACCGGGATCGATCTGGTGAAGGCGCAGATCCGCATTGCCGGAGGCGCGCGGATCGGCACCCCGGAGAGCGGCGTGCCCGTCCAGGAGGAAATTCGAGTCAACGCGCACGCCCTGCAATGCCGCGTGACGACCGAGGACCCGGAGAACAATTTCGTGCCCGACTATGGGCGGGTGACCGCCTATCGGAGCCCCGCGGGCTACGGCATCCGGCTCGATGCGGGCACCGCCTACTCGGGAGCCATCATCACGCGTTTTTACGATTCGCTCCTGGTCAAGGTCACGGCATGGTCGCCGACCGCGGAGGAGACCATCGCACGCATGCATCGGGCGCTCTGGGAGTTCCGCATCCGCGGCGTGGTGACGAATCTGCGTTTTCTCGATCAGCTCATCATGCACCCGCAATTCCTGCGCGGGGACTACACCACCCAGTTCATCGACCAGACGCCGGAGCTGTTCCGCATTCCCCGAAAGCGCGACCGTGCGACGCGGCTTCTGTCCTTCATCGGCGATGTGATCGTGAACGGCAACCCGGAGGTCAGCAAGCGCGACGCCAAGCCGAAGGCCCCGGTGTTCCCCCGCGTTCCGCGCCTGGCGCCGCCGGCGTCGCCGCCGGCGGGCTACAAGCAAAAGCTCGACGAGCTCGGTCCCGTGCGCTTCGCGCAATGGATGCTCGAGGAAAAGCGCGTGCTCCTGACCGATACCAGCATGCGCGATGCGCACCAGTCACTCCTGGCCACGCGCTTCCGAACCCACGACATGGCGGCGATCGCGCCGCATTACGCCGCGCTCCTGCCGCAGCTGTTCTCCGTCGAGTGCTGGGGCGGCGCGACGTTCGACGTGGCGCTGCGATTCCTGAAGGAGGACCCCTGGGCGCGGCTCGCCGCTTTCCGCGAAGCCATGCCGAACCTCCTGCTGCAGGCGCTGCTCCGCTCGGCGAACGGCGTGGGGTACGCGAACTATCCCGACAACGTGGTGCGCTATTTCATCGCGCAGGCGGCCGCCGGCGGCGTCGACGTGTTCCGCGTATTCGATTGCCTGAACTGGGTCGAGAACATGAAGGTGACCATCGAAGCGGTGCTCTCGACGGACCGGCTGTGCGAGGCCGCCATCTGCTACACCGGCAATCTCACCAATCCGCGCGAGACCAAGTACAGCCTCGAGTACTACCTCAAGATCGCGCGCGAGCTGAAAGCCATGGGCACGCACGTGCTATGCATCAAGGACATGGGGGGGCTCTGCCAGCCCCGCGCGGCCGCGACGCTCGTCAAGGCGCTGAAGGAGGAGCTGGGGCTGCCGATTCATTTCCACACCCACGACACCAGCGGCATCGCGGCGGCGAGCGTCCTCGCCGCGATCGAGGCGGGTGCGGATGCCGTCGACGGCGCCGTCGATGCGCTCTCGGGCCTCACATCGCAGCCGAATCTGGGATCGATCGTGGAGGCCCTCCGCCATGGTCCGCGCGACTCGGGGCTCGATCCGGACAATCTCAGGCGGATCTCCGCGTACTGGGAGCAGGTCCGCCGCGGCTACGTCGCCTTCGAGAGCGATATCCGCGCGGGCGCTTCGGAGGTGTATGTACACGGCATGCCGGGCGGACAGTACACCAACTTGCGCGAACAGGCGCGCTCTCTCGGCATCGAGGAGCATCGCTGGTCCGAAGTCGCCGAAGCCTATACTCAGGTGAACGCCATGTTCGGCGACATCGTGAAGGTGACGCCGACCTCCAAGGTCGTCGGCGACATGGCCATCATGATGGTCACCAGCGGACTCACACCCGAGGCGGTGCGGGATCCGCAGGTGGACGTGGCATTTCCCGAATCGGTGGTGCAGCTGTTCCGCGGCGAACTCGGCCAGCCGGCGGGCGGCTTTCCGGCGGATCTTCAGAAGAAGGTTCTGGGCGGCAAGAAACCCCTCACCGTCCGGCCGGGCGAGCTCATGCCGCCCGCGGACATGGATGCGGAGCGGGCCGCGGCGGAGGCCAGGATCGGTCGCGCCGTCACTGATTTCGACCTCGCGTCCTATCTCATGTATCCGAAGGTGTTCGCGGATTACGCCGCCAATCGGGCGAGCTACGGCGAGGTGAGCATCCTGCCCACCTCCGTGTTCTTCTACGGCATGCTGCCGGGCCAGGAGATCAACATCGATCTCGAGCGCGGCAAAACCCTGATCGTGAAGTACGTGGCGACGAGCGACGCCCACGAGGACGGAACGCGCACCGTGTTCTTCGAGCTCAACGGACAGCCGAGGCCGATCCGCGTGGCCGACAGGAGCCAGGTGGCGAAGCGTCCGCCTCGACGCAAGGTCGAGGCGGGCAACGCCAAGCATGTCGGGGCACCCATGCCGGGGACCATCGGCACCGTGTCGGCCCGTGTGGGCCAAAGCCTGGCGCGAGGCGATACGCTGTTGACGCTGGAGGCGATGAAAATGGAAACCACGGTCCGCGCCGAACAGGATGGCATGATCAAGGAGATCCTGGCCAAGCCCGGTCAGGCCGTCGACGCCAAGGATCTACTGGTGGTATTCGATTGAGGGGGTATTCGATCGAGACGTCGCCGCCGGCCCTGCTGCGCAGGCATCGAGGCGTCGCCGTCAGCCCTGCTGCTCCGGCACGGTAACTTCCAGGCCGTCGAGGTCGGCGGTGAGCGGTATCTGGCAGCTGAGCCGGCTGTTCTCGCGCGGGTGCCATGCATTCTCGAGCATGCCTTCCTCCATCTCGTCGCGGGGCTTGAGCTTCGACAACCAGGCGGGCGAGACATATACATGGCAGGTGGCGCAGGCGCAGGCGCCTCCGCATTGCGCGACGATGCCGTCCACGCCGTTCTGGCGCGCGGCTTCCATGAGGCTCACACCCACGGGCGCCGCGATCTCGCGCCGCTCTCCCGAGGGCTCGATGAAGACGACTTTCGGCATCAAACGGCGTCTTTCAGCGCGACTTGCGGATCGGCAAGCTTGTCGGCGGCGGGCCTTGCGCGTTCGGCGATCATCTTGCGGGCCGCCATGTAGTCCTTGGAGTGGTTGACGGCTTCGAGGGCGATCAGCTCGCCGCCCTTCAGATAGCACACGCTGAATCCGCGGGTCGCCGGATCTCCGCGCAGTACCTGCTGATCGAAGCCCTGGGACAATCCGACGATCAGCAGCTTGTTGTCGAATTGGTCGGACCAGAACCACGGCACCCGGTCGTGCACGGTCGGGCGGTCCAGCATGTTGAGGGCGGCCGCCTTGCCCTGTTCGAACGCGTTGTCCACCGATTCGAGCCGCACGCGCATGCCGAAGCGAAGCGAGGGATGATTGGTGCAGTCGCCCGCGGCGAATATCGCAGGGTCCGCGGTGCGGCACCGGTCGTCGACCACGATGCCGTTCTCGCAGGGAAGGCCGGCGTCCGCGGCGAGATCGGTGTTGGGAACCGCCCCGACCCCGACGATCAGCATGTCGGCCTCGTAGGTGCTGCCGTCCGCGCATACGACGCGCTCCACGGAGCGGGCCCCTTCGAGCCGCACGACGCGGGTGTTGCAGACGATCTTGACGCCCTGGGTCCGATGCTCGTGGGCGAAATATTCCGAGACGCTGGATGCCACCACGCGGTTCATCACCCGATCCGCCATTTCCAGCGCCGTCACCGCGCAGCCGAGCTTGCGCGCGGTTGCCGCGGTCTCGAGGCCGATGTAGCCCCCGCCGATGACGACCACCCGCGCACCGGGCTTGAGCCCCTCGCGGATCGCGGCTACGTCGGCGATGCCCCTCAAATAATGCACGCCCGAGAGTTCGGCGCCCGGGCAGGTCAGTTCGCGCGAGCGGGCGCCGATCGACAGCATCAGCCGGTCATAAGCGATCTCCTCGCCGTCCTCGAGCACGACCCGCCGTCCATCCCGATCGATCCGAGCCGCCCGTTTGCCCAATCTGACCTCCACCCGGTGTCCGTCGTAGAACGCCTGATGCCGGAACGGCAGCCGGTCGGCCGCCAGCTCGCCGGCCAGGAATTGCTTGGACAGGGGAGGCCGCTGATAGGGCAGATGGGGTTCATCGCCGACCAGCACGAGACGCCCGTCGAAGCCCTCGCGGCGCAGGGTGTCGACCGCCTGGGCAGCAGCTTGGCCGCCGCCGATGATGAGTACCGTCGATGTCATGACCGCCTTTATAACCCGTCGCGGGCCGTCCCGTAAGCCACGTTGCACCGAATGCCGGGCCGCCGGGCGCCCCAAGATGGACGTGCTGCCCGGCGCGAATAGTAATAGGATTGAGCGGCAGGCCCAATGCTCGCGGAGTCCTCGAATGAAATTGATCACTGCCATTATCAAGCCCTTCAAGCTGGACGATGTTCGTGCGGCGCTCTCGGAAATCGGCGTATCGGGCATGACGGTCACGGAGGTCAAGGGTTTCGGGCGCCAGCGCGGCCATACCGAGCTGTACCGGGGCGCGGAATACGTCGTGGATTTCGTTCCGAAGACGCGGATCGAGGTGGCGGTGAAAAACGAGCTCGTGGACCAGGTGATGGAGGCCATCGTCGGGGCATCCAAGACCGGCAAGGTGGGCGACGGCAAGATTTTCGTGACCGACATTCTGCGCGTTCTGCGCATCAGGACCGGCGAGACCGACAACGCAGCACTCTGACCGACGATGCGGCCGCGCCGTTCCGCGCTGCCCCTGGCGTTGTCTGGCATGCAGCTTGCTGCTGGTCGGGTCCGGCTACCCGGTGCACGTGAGTGCCGCGAAGCTGACCGATAAACAGCGCACGGAAATCGGGGAGCCGCGGCCCGCCGGATTGCCGAGCGATGCCGAGCTCGAGGCGGCCGGAGCCGTCATCGGCAAGATCGACATCGACATCCGCAATATCTTCGACGAGAACGACCCGCGCGAGAACAGGGGGCTTTACCGGCTGGCCGATCGGCTGCACATCCGCACCAAGCCCGCCGCCATCCGCGCTCAACTGCTCTTCAAGAGCGGAGACCGCTACAGCTCGGAAAAGCTCGCCGAAACCGAGCGCAATTTGCGGCTGCTGGTATTCATTTACGATGCGCATGTCGTTCCGGTCCGCTTCGCCGAGGGCAAGGTCGACGTCAAGGTGATCACCCGGGACGTGTGGACGCTCGACCCCAATCTCTCGTTCGGGCGCTCCGGCGGGACCAACTCGACCAACGCCAACCTCCAGGACGAGAATTTTCTGGGCTGGGGCAAGCAGATCGAGGTCGGGCGCACCAGCAACGTCGATCGCACCAGCAAGCTCGCGGAGTATTCGGACCCGAATGTGCTCGGCTCGCGCTGGACGGGCGCTCTCGCCTATGTCGATTCGACCGACGGCAACCAGCGCAGCGCGCAGCTCTCGAGACCCTTTTATTCGCTCGATACGCGCTGGAGCACGACGCTCTCGGCGCAGAGCTACGATCGTACGATTTCCCGCTATTCGCTCGGCGATATCGCGGACCAATTCAACGACAACGAGCACACTTATCTGATCGGCGGCGGTGTGTCCACCGGCCTCGTCGACGGTTGGACCAGGCGCCTGCGGTTCGGGATGTACTACGATCGCAACGAGTTCCTGCCTACCCCGGCGACCACCTTGCCGGCCAAGCCGTTGCCGGCACCGCGGACGCTGTCCTATCCATTCGTAGGCTTCGACATCCTCGAGGACAAGTACGGCAAAGCAGGCGATGAGAACCAGATCGGCAAGACCGAAGATTTGTATTTCGGCACGGAGGTCACCGGGGAGATCGGTTATTCCGACGCGGCCTTCGGCGCCAATCATGACGCGCTGATGGTCAAGAGCGCGGTGACCCACGGCGCCCAACTGCCCTACCAGCAGCAGTTGTTCTTGAGCGCGGATTTTTCCTCGCGATTCGAGAGCGACCGTGCCCGCAATCTGATCAGCGATGCTTACGCGAAGTATTACTGGCGCTGGCGCCCGGACTGGCTCCTGTACGGCTCGCTCTCGGGCACCGTGACGCATTCGCTCGACCCCGACGGTCAGCTTCTGCTGGGCGGCGACAGTGGACTGCGCGGCTATCCGCTGCGTTACGAGGCGGGGACTTCGCGGGGCCTTTTCACGATCGAGCAGCGCGTGTTCACCGATTGGTATCCGTTCCGGCTCGTGCGGGTCGGGGCTGCCGTCTTTGCGGACGTCGGCAGGACGTGGGGAACCGGCATCGTGGGCAACAGCGACTTGGGCATGCTCAGCGACGCCGGGTTCGGTCTACGGGTGGGCAATGCCCGCAGCGGCCTGGGCAACGTCCTGCATATCGACTTCGCGTTTCCCCTCAAAAACGTTCCCGGAAGTGGCCGGTTCCAAGTGCTGGTGCAGACGATGCAAAGCTTCTAGGCAGGCCGGATCCCGGGGCGTCCGGGCTTCGGATCTTCAGGAGTCGGCGGACTTGCGCCGGCTCCAGAGCCACAGAAATCCGATACATACGGCGAAATTGAGCACCCACCAGCCGAGCTGCCGGGAGCTCCCCTTGTCGTCGCTTTGCCCCGGCTCCCCGAGGAGAGCCAGCGTGCCTTTGAGCTCCTCGCGCTTGTCGCCCACCGTCACCAGAAATTCGACCGACGCGGGACCGGGCAGGCTCAAATCCGGGGTCTCGACGGAATAGCTCCCGTCGGCTTCCGCGACTGCAGGATGGGTGGCGCCCCGCAGCATGACGCCGACCACCGCATTGCCGACCGGTGCATTGTCGACGATGCGGCTCAGGCGGACGGTCATGCGATCCCCACGGACAGAACCGACCGCGAGCAAATCGGCCGATCGGGCCTCGATGCGGGCGCGTGGCGCGGTCACGGCGGCCCCGGGGGCGCCGGCTGCAGCCGGCGGCGGCGCAGAGGGTGCCGCGACGGCGTCGGCGAGAAGCGCAATTGCGAGAACGATCGTTGCCCGGGCCGAATAGGCCGCGAAACCCCTCGTCAAAGCAGCCACCCCCAAATCCCGAGAGCGATTCCGGCGACGGCGGCGAGCGTGCCGAAGAGCGGGAACAGAGCGTTACGGGCCAGGAAGAACAGCGAGCACAGCACGAGTCCGAGCTCGAGCAGTCCCTCGCCGATGTCGAATCGCAACGCGCGATTCTCCTCGTTATCGGTCTTCGCCTCCGTGGACTTGGCCTCGGCCTGCAGCGCCTGCGCATCGTCCGCGTATTTCCGGCGCGCCGCCTCGAGCTTCTGGACGGATCCGGCGACTTTGGCGGGGTCCGCCGCGAGGCTCTCCAGCACGGTCGAGGCTACGTCGTTGGTGTTCTCGCGGATCTTCTTGGCCTGATAGTAGGACCAATCATCGTTTGCTTCCGTGCGGTAGATGACCGCCTTGGTATGCGCCCGATGCGAGGCAATGGTGACGACCGAGAGGAAAATGCCGACCACGCCGACCAATATGCCGACACGGCGGCTGTTGGGGTCGGCGGCATGTTCCGGTTTCACTTCGATTTCTGGCATGAGACGGAATGATCCTCGAGGGGTGTGTCGGCCGCGGCTCACTTCACGGCGTGCAATCGCGGATTCGAGCGGGAGATTCCCAGCACCCCGGAGCGGACGACCTCGACGATCCGGCCGAACGCCGCGACGTGGGCGATGAACTCGCCGATCTCGATTTCCGTGCTGGTCAGCTCGACGATGTAGCTCGACGGTTGCGGCGACAGGACTTTGCCGCCGACGCGGCGCAACAGACCCTCCACCGCCTCGACGTGATCGGCCGAGATCTGCAATTTGATCAGCAAAAGCTCACGCGCCAGGTGGTCTCCGCTGGTCATGTCCTCGACCGCGACCACGTCGACCAGCTTCTGCAGCTGGGCGTTGATCTGCGCGATCACGGAATCCGAGCCGACGGTGACCAGGGTGACGCGCGAGACCGTGGGATCGTTGGTGGGAGCCACGGACAAGGACTCGATGTTGTAGCCGCGGGTGGAGATCAGGCCGGTGACGCGGGTGAGCGCGCCGGCTTCATTTTGCAAAAGTATCGCTATGAGGTGCCGCATGGTGCCTGGAAGGATACGGGAGCGCGGCACTTGGGCGCCAGGGCGAGAACTGCTAGGCTTTGGCGGTGAAAGATCGCGACCACATGTTGAGTCAGGGCGCCCACCCGTTGGCCGGAGCCGGCATGACGGGTGCCGAAATGCTCGTTCAGGTACTGGCGGACGAGGGCGTCGACACCATCTTTGGGTACAGCGGCGGCGCGATTTTGCCCATTTACGACGCCGTTTTTCGCTACAACCTGGAGCACTCGGCCTCCATGCCGCTGATCGTTCCGGCCAATGAGCAGGGCGCCGGTTTCATGGCCGCGGGGTATGCCCGCGCCAGCGGCCGGGTCGGCGTGGCGCTGGTGACCTCCGGACCGGGCGCGACCAATACCGTGACGCCGGTGCGGGATTGCCAGGCCGACTCCGTGCCCATCGTGGTGATCTGCGGCCAGGTCGCCACCACCGCCATCGGCACGGACGCTTTTCAGGAGGCGCCCGTACCGAGCATCATGGGCGCCGTCGCCAAGCACGTGTTCCTGGTCACCGACCCGACAAAACTGGAGGCGACGGTCCGTACGGCCTTCGAGATCGCCCGCACCGGCCGCCCCGGGCCGGTCGTGCTCGATGTCCCGAAAGACGTGCAGAACTGGAAGGGCGTATTCCAGGGATCCGGCCGCCTGCCGATTCCCGGCTATCGCCAGCGCATGAATCGGCTGGAGGCGGCGAAATTGCCGGAGGCCGCGTGCGCGACGTTCTTTGCCGCGTTGGGAGAGGCCCAGCGTCCTTTGATCTACGCCGGAGGCGGGGTGGTCAACGCGGGAGCGTCTCAGGCGCTGCGCGAATTCTCGCGGGAATTTCGGATCCCGGTGGTGACGACGCTCATGGGCATCGGCGCGGTGGACACGACGGATGCGCTGTCCATGCGCATGCTCGGCATGCACGGCGCCGCGTTCGCGAATTACGCCGTCGAGGACTGCGATTTCCTGATGGCCGTCGGCGCGCGCTTCGACGACCGGGTGGCGGGCAATCCACCCAAGTTTGCCAAGGGCGCGAAATTCATCGCCCACTTCGACATCGACGCCTCGGAGATCAACAAGGTCAAACGCGTGGACCTGAGCCACGTCGGCCTCATGCCCGACGCGCTGAAGACCCTCATCGAGTACGCCAGGCGCCTGGGGCTCAAGCCGCGTTTTTCCGAATGGCAGGAGCGGTGCGCGGAACTGCGCAGCCGCCACGCCATGAATTACGACCGGGACAGCCCGCTCATTCAGCCGTACTACGTGATCGAGGAGATCAACCGGTTGACCAAGGGCGAGGCCGTCATCGCGACCGGTGTGGGCCAGCATCAAATGTGGGCTGCCCAGTATTTCGATTTCTCGAGCCCGCGGCTGTGGCTCACCTCGGGCAGCATGGGGACCATGGGATTCGGTCTGCCGGCCGCGGTCGGCGCGCAGTTCGCCCAGCGCGGAAGGCTCGTGATCGACATCGACGGGGATGCCAGTATCCGCATGAATCTCGGCGAGCTCGAGACCGTCACCACCTACGATCTGCCGGTGAAAGTCGTGGTGCTCAACAACTGCGGCGACGGCATGGTGAAGCAGTGGCAGAAGCTGTTCTTCAAGGGCCGGCTGAGCGCGAGCGACAAGAGCCTGCACACCAAAGACTTCGTCAAGGCGGCGCTCGCCGATGGATTCAAGTTCGCGAAGCGCCTCGACAAGAAAGCCGACGTGCCGGGCGTCGTCGAGGAATTCATCCGCTTCCAGGGCGCCGCATTTCTCGAGGTGATGATCGATCAGGACGCCGGCGTGTATCCCATGGTGGGGCCCGGCCAGGCGTACGATGAGATGATCACCGGCGAGCACATCGCCTCGCGCAACGAGGTCGAGATCAAGACGCCGGGGGCGTCGGAGATGTTCTAGCGAGCGTGCGGAGCCGCGGTTCCGGCCTATCGGAGATTTCAATGAACGAAGACGCGCTGAACCTGAGCATACGGAAATTCTTGAAAATGGTCGGCATCAACTCGCAGCGGGAGATCGAGCACGCCGTAGCCAAAGCGACCGCCGCCGGCGTCATTGCGGGCAACGAGTCATTTCCGGCAACGATGACGCTGCAGATTGCGGGGCTCAAGGTGAACGTCGTATTCGACGGCGACATCGATCTTCAGTGACCCCGGCGCAGCGGGGCGGGCGACGAAACCGTCAGCGGGCCGGCAATGGCTCAGAAGAGCTCGATCTTGCCCCCTTGGGCGTGCGCCTTGGCCGGCGTGGGACCGTCCGCGGGGCCGCCGTTCAGCAAGTCGAACAGCTCCCGTTCTTCCTCCATGCTGAGCGTCCCGCGGATGCGTTCCTGCAGCTCGTCCCATTCCGCCGGCTTCATCGCCGCTCCGCTCGCCAGGAATTCGGACACATAATTGAGGCTCGCACAGACATGCGTCAGGCACTGAACGAGGCGGTCGTGAAACTGGATGGCGGTGGCAGCCTTCGCGGCGCGCGCGTGCATATCGTCGTGCAGCATCATGAGGTCTTGAAACACACGGGTGGGAGAGCCTGAGAAATCGAATACGCAGCGGGCGACCGTCTCGGTCGCCTGGCTGAGCGCATGCGCCGTCTCCACCAGAGTGGCCGCCGGCGGGTTCGACTCCTGCAACGCTGCATCGATCTGCACGGCCATCACGGCCAGCATGGCGGCCAGTCTGTTTCTCGGATCTTCCGCAGCGGCAGGCTGCGCCGATAGCTCATTCATAATAGGAATTCCAATAGCGAAGGTGGATGCCCGGAGCTACATGACCCGGGCGATGGTTGCGAGCAGCTGTCGATTGTCGAACGGCTTGACCAACCAGCCGGTCGCTCCGTTCGACTTGCCGAGTATTTTGCGGTCCGCGCCGGACTCGGTGGTCAAGATCAGCATGGGCACGGACTTGTATCCGGGAAGCGCGCGAAGCTCCTTGATGAGCGTGAGGCCGTCCATGTTCGGCATGTTGACGTCCGTCAACACGAGATCCGCCACCTGTTGGCGGGCCCATTGGAGCGCCTCGACCCCGTCGGTGGCCTGCATGACGTCATAGCCCTCGCCGGTGAGGGTGAGTTTCATCATCAGCCTGATCGAGGGGGAGTCATCGACGGTCAGTATCATTTTGGCCATATGCCTTTCACCCGCCTAGATTGAAAGATCGCCGTTCGGAGCGCATCGTCCGGCCTCAGCATCCGAGGGTCGCTTGCAGCGAAGCCAGGTGATATTCCGCCTGGCTCAATACGGCACCGCAGTCCTGCGAGGAGAGCCCGAGCGCGGCATACGCCGCCACGCCCTGCACGTCGATTTCGCGGGGCGCGGGCGTCTTCAATGCGTTGCCGAGCAGCACGCCTGCTATCAGGATGTCGGTGAGATCGGGCTCATGCCTGCGCCTGCGCTCCCGCTCGACCTGGTCCTGATCGCCGATTGCGTCGCAGATCTCGGCGCCGAAGGCCCAGTTCTCCAAAACAGCCTTTCCGATGGATGCCTGCCAGCCCGAGACCAGATCCATGAAAGAAGCGTAGTCCCCGACGTCGGTCGACTGTGCTGCGGCGCGCACCATGACGTACAGGCGGCCGATCCCATGCAGCAGCCCGGTCAAGAACGCCTCGTCGGGACTCACGCGGGTGCGCTGCGCGAGCGTCTGGCAGGCAGACGCCACGGCAATGCTGTCCTTCCACAGCTCCTTGAGCCGGTCCGCAATCGGACGCAAGAACGGCTCACTTTTCATCTGGCGCACCGCATACGACATGGCGGCACTCTGCACCAGCTGGTGGCCGAGTCGCGTGATGGCGGTCCGCAGATCGGCCACGGGCTTGCCCGATTGATTGAATGCGGTGGAATTGGCGGTCTGCAGGAGACGGGCGGCGAGCCGCGGCTCCGCGCCCACGAGCATGACCATGCGGTCCGGCGTGGTCTTGGGATCGGCCAATTCGTTGCGGATGCGCACCACGATGTCCGGGAAACACGGCAGATCCACCGTGCCGGACGACACCTCTCGCGCCAGCTTCGACAGAAACTCCAGCCCGTAGGCTCTGACGGCCTCGGGGGTCGAGCCGCCCTTTGGTGCCACGGAGTTCACTTCGGACCGGTAGGTCGGCGCTTTGAGCATGTTCGACATCGCGCTCCTCGGATAAAAACGCTCATACCTCGATCCGGTCCGGGCGGAGCGTGACGCACTTCACAAAGCATCGCCGGCACGCTGAGCCGTCCTCTTCCAGGGCGCCAGGACCTCTATCCACTTCGCACTATGCGCTCGAAAGCCGCCTCGACCGCTTTGCGTGCGGCCGCCTGAGTCAGCGCGCGCTCCCCATCGGTCATGAAGAACTGCAGATCCACCTCGTGGCGAATGTAGCGCGGGGACAGCAGGTTGAGCGCCACGCAGGCGACGTCCGCCAGCAGCTCCTGATTGTCCGACAGGGTCGGATATCGCGGAGCGATCGCGGTTATCAGCTGGTAAACGATGCCTTCCTGGTGGTTATGAACGGTTTGAAAGCTCATGCAAGAACCGGCCCTTGGATCATGCGGACCCATCCGGGGTATCGGACGCATGGGTCCAATACTTTAGCCGGGCGGGTGGCGGCCGGCGGCACGCGGGCGGGCGGTGGGCGGCCGGTGGCAGCTAAAGTAAAGGCCGGCGTCGCCGCTATCTATAGAGAATCTGCGCCGAGAACAAACGCACTTCAGGAAGACGGTGGAATGACTGCACGCTCATCCGGGCTTTCCGCGCCGGGCGCGGCTCGAGCCCGGCAGGTACTCACCTTCTCGCTCGGACCGGAGGGCTACGGCGTCGACATATTGAAGGTGCAGGAGATTCGCGGGTGGGCGCCGGTGACCAGGATCCCCGAGCTGCCCCCGCACGTCCTCGGCGTGCTCAATCTGCGCGGGGCGATCGTGCCGATCATCGACCTCCGGCAGCGGTTCAACCTGGCCGAGGCGCAATTCACGCCCCTCACGG
>DASYAC010000328.1:0-9699 GCA_036501585.1 Steroidobacteraceae bacterium | reverse complement strand
GCCCGATCTCCTTCTCCCGCCGGGTGTCCAGGCCCGAGGTCTTGATGAAGTGATCGATGTCCTTGGCGCCCGCGTCCTTGGCGCCGTTGGTCCTCGCGGAGGTTTTCCCCACCGTCTTGCCGGCCGCCTTTTCGGATTTGGCCGACCTACGCGCCTGTGCGTACTTGTTGAGCTTGACTACCTTGGCCATGGTCTTTCCCTCAATAACGAGTCATGTCGGGCCGGCCGACCGTGTGCTGCGAGCCCGCCAGAGGCACCATGGCGAGCGCCGATGCCTCCATGGTCAACGCGGCCAGGTCCTCGGGCTCCAGGCTGTGCACGTTGGTCTTGCCGCAGGCGCGCGCCATCATTTGACACTCGATGGCGAGGGTGTGAAGAAAGTTGTAGACCCGTTCCGCGGCACCGTCGGGATCGAGGCGCCTGCGCAATACCGGATCCTGGGTCGTCACCCCGACGGGGCAGCGTCCGGTATGGCAGTGGTAGCAGTGTCCTGCCTCGACGCCCACCTCCTTCTCGTAGTCCGCTTCCGGGATGTCCTTGTTGCAGTTGAGGGCCATCAGAGCGGAGTGGCCGATCGCAACGGCATCGGCGCCGAGCGCCAGCGCCTTCGCGACATCGCCGCCGTTGCGGATGCCGCCGGCGTACACCAGGGAGATCTCGCCCGTCTTGCCCACGTCATCGAGCGCCTTGCGCGCCTGACGGATCGCGGCGATGCCGGGGATTCCCGTCTCCTCGGTCGCAATGTGCGGGCCGGCTCCCGTGCCGCCCTCCATGCCGTCGATGTAGATGCTGTCCGGTCCGGTCTTCGCCGCCATGCGCACGTCGTCATAGACGCGCGCCGCGCCGAGCTTCAGCTGGATCGGAATCTCGCCGTTGGTCGCCTCGCGAACCTCCTCGATCTTGAGCGCAAGATCGTCGGGTCCGAGCCAGTCCGGATGGCGCGCGGGCGAGCGCTGGTCGATTCCCGCCGGGAGCGAGCGCATCTCGGCCACTTGATCCGTCACCTTCTGGCCCATCAGATGGCCGCCGAGGCCCACCTTGCAACCCTGGCCGATGAAGAACTCGCAGGCGTCCGCCAGACGCAGATGATTCGGGTTGAAGCCGTAGCGCGACTGGATGCATTGATAGAACCATTTCGAGGAATAGCGCCGCTCGTCCGGAATCATGCCGCCTTCGCCGGAGCAGGTGGCGGTGCCGGCCATCGTCGCCCCGCGCGCCAGCGCGATCTTCGCCTCGTAGCTCAGCGCGCCGAAACTCATGCCGGTGATGTAGATCGGAATGTCCAGCACCAGGGGCCGCTTGGCGCGCGGGCCGATGATCGTCTTCGTCTCGCACTTCTCGCGATAGCCCTCGATCACGAAGCGCGTCAACGTGCCGGGCAGGAACGTCAAATCGTCCCAGCTGGGAATTTTCTTGAACAGCGAGAAGCCGCGCATGCGGTAGCGGCCGAGCTGAGCCTTGATGTGGATGTCGTCGATGACATGCGGCGGGAACATGAAGCTTCCGCCGAGCACGTTGGTGTTTCGATCGAGCCTTTTCTTCGTGGTCGTCGCCGGGGCCGGCGCCTTCTTTACCTTCGCCATGTTCTCGTCCTTTCTCGATGCGTTGCGTTTAGAGGATGAGCTTCTTCTCGGCCGGCTCTAGATTGTCGTAGTTCCAGAGCTGCCGACCCGCGCGGATCTTCTGCATGTTCCTGGCGCCTTTGGGCGCCTCGAGACCGTACTGCTTGAGCTTTCGCTCCAGCCATTGCACATCGAGGTCGGTCATCTCGCCCGGTACCGCATCGACGCCCAGCCCATCGATCTTGCCGCCGACGTAGATGGTGCCGTCGTACATCGAGTCGCCCAGGTTCTTGCCGGCATCGCCCAGGATCACCATGCGTCCCCGCTGCATCATGAAGCCGCAGAAGGCGCCGGCGCGGCCGCCGATGAGGATGGTGCCGCCCTTCATGTCGATACCCACCCGGGCGCCGACATCCCCTTTGCAGACGAGGTCCCCGCCGCGCAGGGCCGCTCCGAAGGTCGAGCCCGCGTTCTTGTCGATCACCACCGTGCCCGCGAGCATGTTTTCTGCGCACGACCAGCCGACGCGGCCTTTCACATGGATGTTCGGGCCGTCGATCAAGCCGCAGCCGAAATAGCCGAGGCTGCCCTCGATGGTCAGGTTGAGCCGATTGAGGATGCCCACCGCGAGAGAATGCTTGGCGCCGGGGTTCTTGATGGCGATGGACCCATAGCCCTGGCTCATCAGCTCGCGCAGCTTCAGGTTGATCTCGCGGGTGCTCATCGACGCCGCGTCGAATTGCGTGCGCTTCTTGAAATCGACTTCGAATGACTGCGGATAAGTGAACCGCTCCTGTTCTTCCGAATGGAAGAAGCGCTGCTGCGAGCGTCCGGAGAGCTGTTCGGTGTGCATTCCCAGCTCGGTCGCTTTTGTCGTGACTGCCATGGTTTCCCTCGGGGGCTTGATGTCTTTTCAGTTGTTCCAGACGCGCACTTCGCCCTCATAGGGATCGAAGGTATTGATCTCGTGCGGGAAGACGCTGCGGATCGCCACTTCCTCCGAGGCGAGCGCAATGAACTTGTCGCTCTCGTAAAGCACCATCGGCTTGGCGGCCATCGTATCCTTGGCCATGCCGAGGCTGTTGGAGGTCGCCACCAGATAGGTGAACACGCCGTCGAGCTCCTCGATGGAGGCCTTCATGGCATCCTCGAGCGTCGCGCCTTCGGCCATCCGGTCCGCCAGATAAACCGCGATCAATTCCGAGTCGCAGTTCGACACGAAGCGATGCCCGCGCCGCTCCAGGGCGCGCCGGCCGTTCCAGTAGTTGGTGAGCTGGCCATTGTGCACCACCGAGACGTCGGCGAACGGGTAGGCCCAATAGGGATGGGCCGAGCGGATGTCGACGTCCGATTCGGTCGCCATCCGGGTGTGGCCGATGGCGTGGGTACCGACGAAACCGCGCAGGGAATACTGTCCGGCGACCTGATCGGCATCGCCGAGATCCTTGATCAGCTCGAGGCCATGGCCTATCGAGAGTATCTCGGCACCGTCGACGTCTTCGACGTAGTTGGCCAGTTTGCGCAAATCGCCGTCATAGGCGATGCGATAGCGGTGCGCGTATTCCGTCGCCTCGCGCTCTTCGGTGATGGTCGCGCCGATCTCGCCCAGGCGGCGCTGGATCTCGACCAGACGCTCCTTCACCTGGCGATGAATGTCGAATCCCTTCGCCATCTCGTCCTGTTCGGCGACTTTGAAGCGTATGACCAGCTCCTTGCCCTGCGGCTTGCCGTAGAGCGCGTAGCCGGTCGAATCCGGCCCGCGGTGTTTCAGGGACTTCAGCATCTCGGTCATTTCCCGGCCCACCTCACCGGTGCGGCCGCGATGAATCAATCCGGCGATTCCACACATGCATTACTCTCCTTAACTCAGGGCCGGGCCCTTGCTCAGGGCCGGGCGGCCGCTGCGATCACGGCAAATAGTCCCAATATTGCTTCAAGTCCCACTCGGTCACGGTGGCCATGAATTTCTCCCACTCGTCGCGCTTGTAGTGAGTGAACACGCGATACATCTCATCCGGCATCGCGGATTTGACGGTCTCGTCCTTCTCCAGCTCATCCAGCGCCTCGCCGAGGGACATGGGCAGCTTCTTCACCTTCTTGCCGGCGGCCATGGCGGCATAGATGTTGCGCTCCTCGGGCTCGCCCGGATCGAGCTTGTGGTTGATGCCGTCCTCGAACGCCTTGAGGATGCCCGCCGCCATCAAATAGGGGTTCACCGTCGAATCGACCGACCGGTATTCGAACCGTCCCGGCGCCGAGATGCGCAGCGCACAGGTACGATTTTGATAGCCCCAGTCGGCGTAGACCGGCGCCCAGAAGCCGGTGTCCCACAGCCGCCGATACGAATTGACGGTCGAGGAGCCGATCGCGGTCAGCCCGCCCACGTGCTTGATGAGGCCGCCGATGCAATGCAATCCGATCGGACCCGGCTTGGCTTCACCCTTCAGCGGCATGAAGGTGTTCTCGCCGCCCTCCAGATAAGTGAAGTTTTGCTCGAGTCCCGGCAACTCGTCGTGTCCGAGTTTCTTGAGCTTTTCCTCTCCGCCGCGCCAGAGCGAGAGATTGTGATGACAACCGGACGCCGAAACGCCCATGAATGGCTTCGACATGAAACAGGCGATCAGGTCGAATTCGCGCGCGACCTGGGTGCAGATCTGGCGATACGTGGTGAGCCGATCGGCCGTGCGCAGGCAGTCGTCGTACATCCAGTTGAGCTCAAGCTGGCCCGGCGCGTCCTCGTGGTCGCCCTGGATCATGTCGAGTCCCATGGCACGGGAATATTCGATCGCTCTCATGAAGACGGGCCGGAGCGATTCGAACTGATCGATGTGATAACAGTTGGGCTTGGAAAATCCACCGCTCGGCAGACCGTCCGCGCCTTTCTTGAGCCACATCATCTCGGGCTCGCAGCCTTCGCGAAGATGCAGACCCTTGTGCGCCTTCTTGAACTGCTCGTGGATGATGCGAAGGTTCCCGCGGCAGTCGGAAGTCAGGTGGCCGCCCGGGTTCGTTTTCTCTTCGCGGTTGCGGAAACAGGTACAAAACACCCGCCCCACGCGCTTGTCCCATGGCAATTGCACGAACGTCTCGGGGTCGGGAATGCCGACCAGCTCCGAGGCTTCGGCCCCGTAGCCGATGTAATTCTTATGACGATCGACGAACAAATTGGCGGTCGATCCGTAGACCAATTGGAACCCACGTTCAGCCGTACGCTCCCAGTGGTCGGCCGGAATACCCTTGCCGACGACCCGGCCGGTCACCGAAATGAACTGAAAGTAGACGTACTGGATGCCCAGCCGATCAATTTTCTCCCGCACCTGCTTGACCAGATCGGCTCGGCCCGGAGCATTGACATGGGCGTCCAAATCAGTCATGGAGCGACCCCTCGTGTGCATCGGTCCTATCTGCACCGACATTGGTCGTATTTTCGCCGAACAGGCGTCGAAATGCGTCGATCGTGGGTCGATTCCGGTTTGGGAGACGCCAGGCGTCACCGATTGCGGATAGTGGGCGGACGGGCATCATGGGCATCATTAGCACTCCTGGGGCCCGGTGGGCTTGGCTCAAACTTCCGCGGGGCTTGACTCGGCACTCGGATAGTGTCACATAGGATTGTGCCGATATCAAACCAAAGTTGCACCAAATTTCACCCAGGATTTGGCAATGGCCGAAATTGGTGAGACCACTTCAGGGACGCCCACTTCAGGGACGCACAGGGGCGATGCCCCTGGCAACGAGCCCGCTCTCCTCGATCGGGTGGCCGATTCATGGTGGATTGCCGCGCAGCTTCGCCAGGCCATCCTCGGCGGCCGCTACATGCACGGCGAGAAATTGCCGGCGGAGCGCCAGTTCGCCTCGTCCTTCGGCGCATCGCGCGCAACCATCCGCACCGCCCTGAACCGGCTCGAGGCGGAGCGGCTCGTGACCCGCCGACTCGGGGCGGGTACGTTCGTGAATTTTCGCGGGTCCGGCGACAGCGAGGGCATCGCGGAGCTCACGAGTCCTCTGGAGCTGATCGAAGTGCGCCTCGGCATCGAGCCGAAAATGGTGCATCTGGCCGTGCTGAACGCCACGGGGCGCGACATCGAGCGGTTGGGGGGCGCAATCGCGCGCATGGAGGCATCGAGCGGCGACAGCGAAAGCTTCACGCTGTGGGACGAGGAATTCCATCAGCTGATTTCCGAAGCGACCCGCAATCCGCTCATGGTGTGGGTCTACCGCCAGATCAATACCGTGCGCATGCACAGTCAGTGGAATGCCATGAAGGACAAAGTCCTCACTCCGCAGCGCATCGCCGAATACAATCAACAGCACCTCGCCCTCTATGAGGCCATTCGTACCCGCGACACGGAAACCGCCGTGGCAATCGTCACCAGCCACCTACATTATGCGAGACGCCAGCTGATGGGCGCCAATGCGGGCGGCAGAGAGTAAGCGCAGACCGGCGCCGCTGCGACGCGCATGACCCATGCGACGCGCATGACCAAGACGAGCACCGTGATCGGCGGCGCCAGGCGCGAGCTCGGCGATATCGAGAACGGCCTGCTCGACGATCTATTGACCGGCCGGATCGATCGGCGCGCGTTTCTGCGGCACGCCAGCCGGCTCGGTGTCGGCTTGCCGCTGTTGAGCGCTCTCACCGCCGCCGAGGGGCTCGGGTTCGGCCCGCGCCGCGCACTCGCCGCGGGAACGGCCGGGGGCGAGGTTCGAGCGGCGGTCGCGATGCCGCATGGCGCCATCGATCCCGTACTGGTGAATGACAGCGGCAGCTACCAGATGATATTCCAGGTCGCCGAGTTCCTCTGCGTGACGGAGCCCGATCTGACGCTCCGGCCGGTGCTGGCGGAAAGCTGGTCGCACGACCGCGACGGCAGCGTCTGGACCTTCAAGCTGAGGCGGGGGGTGAAGTTTCACAACGGCGCGGAAATGCGCGCCGAGGATGTGGTGGCAAGCTTCGATCGGCTCTCGGATCCCCGCGGCGTATCGAACGCCCTGTCGGTGTTCAAAGGAATGCTGTCGAAGGGCGGCACGCGCAAGATCGACGATTACACCGTCGCCTTTCACCTCGACGCACCGAACGGCAATTTCCCCTACGCGGTGTCCATCGACAACTACAACGCCGTCATTCTGCCCGCGAATTATCGCGGCAATTACGAGAGCGACTTCATGGGGACCGGGCCCTTTCGGCTGGAGCGCTACCGCCCGCGGGAAGGGGCGACGTTCGTCCGCAATCCCGATTATTGGGGCCCGAAGGCGCTGCCGGATCGCATCGAATTCAAGTTCTACTCCGACATTCAGCCGCGCCTGCTCGCTTTGCAGACCGGCGAGGTCGACGTGCTCGACGCCGTCCCGGTGATCATGAGCCCCGCGATTCGCGCGAATCCCGACATCAGGATCCTGCGGGTGCCCTCGGCCAACCATCGCCAGCTCCATATGCGGTGCGACGTGGCACCGTTCACCGACAAGCGCGTGCGCCGGGCCCTGGCGCTCAGCCTCGACCGCAAGAAGCTGGTCGACGGCCTGTGCCGCGGCATGGGCGCGATGGGAAACGACAGCCCGTTCGCACCCCTGTATCCGTCGACCGACCCCACGGTTCCACAGCGCGACCAGGATATCGCCGAGGCAAAACGGCTGATGGAGGCCGCGGGCCTCGCCTCCGGCATCGATGTGACGCTGACGACCGAGCAGTACACCGACATCCCCGAATATGCGCAGCTCGTGCAGAATTTCGCCAAAGCGATCGGCATCAGAATCGGCCTGAAGATCGAAACACAGGCGCTGTATTACGGAAAATCGATTCCCGGGCAGTCGGATTGGCTCGACAGCACGCTCGGCATCACGGATTACGCGCATCGGGGAGTGCCCAATACGCTGCTCGGCAATCCGCTGATGAGCAATGCGCCTTGGAACGCCGCGCATTTCAAGAGCGCCGCCTACGACGCGATGGTCCCCCGCTATGTGAGGGCGCTGGATCTGCAGGCGCAGCGCAGCGCGGCCCGGGATATCCAGGAGCTGCTGCTCGACGAAACGCCGCTGATCATCAGCTATTTCCCCGATCTATTGGTGCCGGTGCGCAAAAACGTCACCGGTCTCGTTCCCATCGCGGCCGGCCTCCTGCTCGATCGCGTCACCCGGAGTTGAGCCCGATGCGCAAGCCCCATCTGCGAGGCCGCGGCCCGCATTTTCCGATCCTCGATACCATCGGGCAATATCCGCTCGAGCCCGGTTACGTGGTCTTCACCATGCCCTCGCCCAAGCGGCTGCGGATCAAGGTCGGAGACCTCTACATCGCCGACACCACCGAAGGGCTGGTGATGTACGAGTCCGATCATCTTCCGGTCTATTATTTTCCGATCAAGGACGTGCGTCAGGAGTTTCTGATGCCGAGCGCCACCGCGACGGAATCGCCGTTCAAGGGCACCGCGACGCACTACTCCGTGAACACCGGGGTTACGCTGGTCGAAGACGCCGGCTGGCGCTATCTCCAGCCCGTCAAAGGCTGTCCGCCGATCGCCGACCATATGGCGTTCTATTGGAACAAGATGAACCACTGGTACGAAGAGGACGAGGAGGTCTTCGTGCACGCGCGCGACCCCTATCGACGCCTCGATTGCCTGCCGTCGTCGCGGCATGTCCAAGTCGTGGTGGACGGCGAGACCGTTGCCGATTCGCGCAGGGCCACCTTTCTGTTCGAGACGGGAATGCCGACCCGCTACTACCTGCCCATCAGCGACACACGCCTCGATCTGTTGAGCCCCAGCCGATACATCTCGCGCTGTCCCTACAAGGGCATCGCCAGCTACTACCATGTGACGGTCCGGGGGAAACGCCACGAGAACATGGTCTGGTACTACCCCGAGCCGGTGCATGAAGCGAAGCGGATCCAGGGTCTGGTCTGCTTCTACGATGAATTCGTCGATCGCATTCTGATCGATGGCGTCGAGCAGCCGAGGCCCGTGACGGCATCGTCCCACGGCTACTATTGACACGTGTGACCATAGGCCGAATCCTGGCGAAGCGCGCCGCTCTTTCCCTGCTGACTCTGGGGCTTTTGAGCGCCATGGTCTTTGCCGGAGGGCAACTGCTTCCCGGCGACGTGGCGCGCGCCATCCTGGGGCCGCTCGCGGATGCCGGTGCCGTGGCCCATCTCGATCATCAGCTGGGACTCGATCGGCCGGCGCTGGTTCAATACTGGGACTGGATCGCGCATTTCGCGGCGGGCGACCTGGGCCGATCCTATTCCTATCGCGCGCCGGTCGCCCCGTTCATCGTGGCCGCCCTGGAACATTCCTTGAAGCTCGGCGCGGTTGCCTTCGTGCTGGTGGTGCCGCTCGGTATCGCAGGCGGGGTCTGGTCCGCTTTGCACGCCGGCCGCCTCATCGACCGCCTCATCGGGTTGATCGGCCTGTCGGCGACCATCCTGCCGGAATTCGTCACCGGCATCGTGCTCATCATGGTCTTCGGGATATGGCTGAAGATCCTGCCCATCGCCGCCAACTGGCCGCCCGGCGCGGGGCTCATCACGCAGATCCATTATCTCCTGCTGCCATCGCTGCCGCTGGTGCTGGTGCTGTTCGGGTACCTGGCGAAGATGGCGCGCGCCGGAACCATCGAGGCCCTGGCGGCCGACTACACCCGAACGGCCGTCCTCAAAGGATTGAAGCCGCGCACGGTGCTCTGGCGCCACGTGCTGAGAAATGCGCTCTTGCCGACGATCACGGTGACCGCCACCCAGCTGGGCTACCTCGTGGGCGGGCTCGTCGTGGTCGAAACGCTGTTCCGGTATCCGGGCATCGGCAGCCTGATATACGCCGCCGCGCGCGACCGGGATTTCCCGATGCTCGAAGCCGGTGTGTTGATCGTCGGGGTCATCTACACGCTGGCGGGTCTCGCGGCGGACGTGCTCCACGCACTGCTCGATCCGCGCATTCGTCTCGGGGAGGCCGAATGAGGACTCGCTGGCGCCTGCTGCTGCGCTCGGGCACCTTCGGCACCGGCGCGGCCATCGTCGCGTTCTGGATGGGCTGCGCCCTGTGGGGCCGCCACCTCGTTCCATTCGATCCGTTCGAGGACGATATCCTGAACACACTCGCGGCGCCTTCGCGCGCCCATTGGTTCGGCACCGACCAGCTCGGCC
>DASYAC010000327.1:0-27183 GCA_036501585.1 Steroidobacteraceae bacterium | reverse complement strand
GCTCGAGACGGAAAAAGCGGCGATGGACGTGCCGTCTCCCGCCGCCGGGCGGATAGCCCAGATCAAACTCAAGAAGGGCGACAAGGTCTCCGAAGGCAGCCTGATACTGCTCCTCGAGAGCGGCGGCGAGGCGCAGGAGGGGCCCGGCGCAGCGGAGGCGACGGCCGACGACGCCAAATCTGCCGACGACGCCAAATCTGCCGGCGGCGCCAAATCTGCCGGCGGCGCCAAATCTGCCGGCGATGCCAAATCTGCCGGCGATGCCAAGCCAGCCGGCGATGCCAAGCCAGCCCGTGACGCGAACGCGGCCGGCGCCGCCGCGAAGTCCGCCGTCGACCCGAAGCCGGGCGACGCCGCGAAGGGTGCCAAGGGGGCGTCGCCCGCCGGTAGAGACGGATCGGCGGTCTCCCCTGCCAGCGAGGCAACCTCCTCGGGCGCGGCAACAGCGGCCAGCTCGAGTCCGGAGACCTCCGTCGATGAGGCGGCCTTTGCCAAGGCCTACGCGAGTCCCTCGGTCCGCAAGTTCGCGCGCGAGCTCGGCGCCGATCTCGGCAAGATATCGGGAAGCGGGCCCAAGTCTCGCATCACGCAGGAGGATGTGAAGGCTTACGTCAAGAATCTCCTCAGCGCGGGCGCGGGCGCTGGCGCTGGCGCTGGCGCGAGCGCCGGCACGGGCGCCGCGGGCGCATCGCTCCCGAAGGTGCCGGAAGTCGACTTCGCGAAATTCGGCGCCGTCGAAGTTCAGCCCTTGTCGCGCATTCAGCGGATCTCCGGCGCGCGGCTTCAGGCGAGCTGGATCAATCTACCTCACGTCACGCAGCAGGATGAGGCGGACATCACCGACCTGGAGATCGCGCGAGTGGCCCTGAAGGGCAAGGCGGAACAGGAAGGCGTCCGGCTGACGCCCCTGGCCTTCATCGTCAAGGCATGCGTCGTGGCCCTCAAGGAGTTTCCGCGATTCAATGCCTCCCTCGATCCGTCCGGCCAGAATCTCGTCCTCAAGAAATATTTTCACATCGGATTCGCCGCTGATACGCCCAACGGTCTCGTGGTGCCGGTGATTCGCGATGCGGATCGCGGCAATCTGTTCGACATCGCACGGGCCCTCTCGGCGATGTCCGAGAAGGCGCGGGCCGGCAAGCTCACGGCCGCGGAAATGCAGGGCGGCTCGTTCACGATCTCGAGTCTGGGGGGCATCGGCGGCACCGCCTTCACGCCGATCATCAATGCGCCGGAGGTCGCCATTCTGGGCGTGTCCAAATCGAGCCAAAAACCGGTGTTCGACAAGGGTACGTTCATTCCGCGGCTGATGTTGCCGCTGTCGCTGTCCTACGATCATCGAGTCATCGATGGAGCCCAGGCCGCGCGCTTCGTCGTCTTCCTGAGCAAGACTCTGGGCGATGTGAAGGCGATGCTGTGAGCACCGTCGAAGTCCGGGTTCCCGACATCGGCGACTCCAAGGATGTCGCCGTGGTCGATGTGCTGGTGGCGCCGGGCGCCGAGATCCGCGTGGACGATCCGCTGATCACGCTCGAAAGCGAGAAGGCGTCCATGGACGTGCCCTCGACCGCGGCGGGCAAAGTGACCTCGATCGGCGTCAAGAAGGGCCAGCAGGTCACGGTGGGCATGGTGATCGCGACCGTCGAGGTGGCGGATCAGGCAGCGCCGAAAGCCGCGGACCAGAAGTCCGGCGAGGCTCCGCCGGCGGCGAAGGAACCCGCGGCCCAAAAGGCGAAGAGCGAGAAGCCCGCGGGCGGCGCCGAAGGATCGTCCGCACCGGCCGCGCCGACCGGCCCCGGCCCCGGCGCCGAATCGCCGCCGGCCGCAAAGGCGCAGATCTCGCCCGACGCAGCGTCCGGCGCGCCTCCCGGCGCGCTCGATCTCGTCATCCTCGGCGCGGGGCCGGGGGGCTACACGGCGGCCTTTCGCGCGGCCGATCTGGGACTCAAGGTGACGCTCATCGAGCGCTGGCCGATGCTCGGCGGCGTGTGTTTGAACGTCGGCTGCATTCCCTCCAAGGCGCTCCTGCACGCGGCCAAGGTCATCGAGGACGCGGCGGACATGGCCGACTGCGGTATCGTCTTTCCGCCGCCGCAGATCGATCGCGCACGGCTCCGCGGCTGGAAGAACAAAGTCGTGACCAGGCTGACCAACGGTCTGAGCTTGCTTGCCAAACAGCGCAAGGTCGAGGTGTTGCGCGGCGAAGCGAAATTCGTGAGTCCGTATTCCCTGGAGCTGCGCTCCGGCGACGGCGTTCGGCGCGTGGATTTCAAGCAATGCATCATCGCCGCCGGGTCCGAGTCGCTGCGCCTGCCCGGATTCCCGGACGACCCTCGCGTCATCGATTCCACCGGCGCGCTGGAGCTCCCCGAGGAGGGCAAGCGGCTGCTGGTGGTGGGCGGGGGCATCATAGGCCTGGAAATGGCCTGTGTGTACGACGCGCTCGGCTCCACGGTCACGGTGGTCGAGTTGAGCGACGGCCTCATGCCGGGCACGGACCGCGACCTGGTGCGCCCGCTGCAGAAGCGCATCGAGAAGCGCTACGCGCGCATCATGCTGGGCACGCGCGTCGCGAAGCTCGAGCCGCATGCGGGGGGATTGCGAGCGACCTTCGAGGGTCCCGACGTTCCCGCCCCGCAGGACTTCGACCGCGTTCTCGTCGCCGTCGGCCGCAGCGCCAACGGGAACGCCATCGACGCCGCGGCGGCCGGCGTCAAGGTCGACCAGCGCGGCATCATCGGCGTCGACCGGCAGATGCGGACCAACGTGGCCCATATCTTTGCCGTCGGCGATATCGCCGGGGCGCCCATGCTGGCGCACAAGGCGATGCATGAAGCCAAGGTCGCGGCGGAGGTGGCTGCTGGGCACAAGTCCTCCTTCGACGCGCGCTGCATTCCGTCGGTCGCGTACACCGATCCGGAAATCGCCTGGGTCGGCATCACCGAAACGGAGGCCAAGGCGCGGGGCACCGACTACGGGAAAGGAATGTTTCCTTGGGCGGCCAGCGGCCGCTCGCTCGCCATCAACCGCGACGAAGGGTTCACCAAGCTGCTATTCGACAAGGAGACGCGCCGGGTGATCGGCGGCGGCATCGTCGGCACGAATGCGGGCGACTTGATCGCCGAGGTCGGACTGGCGATCGAGCTCTCCGCGGATGCCGCGGATATCGGACTGACCATCCATGCGCATCCGACGCTGTCGGAGACGGTGGCGTTCTCGGCGGAAGCGTTCGAGGGAACGCTGACGGATCTGTATATCCCGAAACGCTGAGCGGCGGCCGGTCAGAGGGTGCCCACGCAATTCCTGACGTAGTCGTCGCGCTTCGCGCCGACCAGTTTCTTGCTTTTTGCGTCCTTGAGACAAGCGGTTCGCCGGGCGTGTCTCGCCGGCGCGTCGTTGTCGATCGATGAACCCGCCGCGGACGCGGGGTGCGGGGGCGCCGTCGGCGGAGGCGAGGCCGGTGCGGGCACTTTGGCCGGACTGCCGCCGGCCGTGGCGGCGATCAGCCAGCCGCCCATCACGGAAGCCAGCGCCAGGCAGGCGAGAGCCGCCGGTAGAAACGTGCGCATGATGTACCCTCGAGCGTGCTCGCCCTGCAGTCCGTATGAGCCGATGCCGGGCGTACTATGGCCGGAGAATAGCGTCGGGGGCTTCGTGCACCGATGAAGCGCGCATGAAACTTCCTTAACCTTGGAAGAGTCAGCGTGCGGCCGAGCTCAACCGGCCTCTGGCGAGTTCCAGGTAGCGACCCTCGTCGGGCGCGCGGCCGCTGCGCTGCGCCTCCCAGAGCGTCTCGGCGAGCGATTCCATGAGCGCATGCTCGGCGTCGTGGACATCGCCCAGGCGCGCCGTCAGCGACTCGAACAAGGCACGGACGCCGGGCGGCCGATCGATCGAGAGCTGTTCGCGGACGGCGAGGTGCAGCCCCATATGTAAAAAAGGATTCTCCTGGGTCCCGCCGGGCGGGGAGTCGAAGGCAAGGGCGGCGGGGGCGTCCTGAACGAGCGCGTGGTATTCGGGGTGCAGCAGGATCACATCGACGATGAGCGCCTCGAGAGGGGTCAACGGGGATCGCGCCAGGTGCTTTCGCCAGGCATCCGCGTAACTCTGCCGCAGCTGATCCCGGGTGTAGCCGCCGGTGGGCGGAGCTTCATCGGCGCTGCTCATGGCGCGGGCGTGCTCAATCGCGCGGGAGCTTTCGTCTTGTGCCGGTATTCGCAGAGGTCCTCGATGATGCAGCGGGGGCAGGCGGGATTGCGCGCCGTGCACACATAGCGTCCGTGCAGGATCAGCCAATGATGAGCATCTTTCAGGAATTCCGGCGGCACGAATTTCATGAGCTTGTCCTCTACCGCGCGCACGTTCTTGCCCGGCGCGAGGCCGGTTCTGTTGGCGACGCGGAAGATGTGCGTGTCGACGGCCATGGTCGATTCGCCAAAGGCGGTGTTCATCACCACGTTGGCGGTCTTGCGCCCGACCCCGGGAAGTTCCTCGAGCGCCTCCCGGGTGCGCGGCACCTCGCCGCCATGCCGGGCGAGGAGCGCCTCGCAGGTCGCCATGATGTTTTTCGCCTTGCTGTTGTAGAGTCCGATCGACTTGATGTACGGGGTGATGCCGGCAAGGCCCAATGCGAGCAGGGACGCCGGCGTGTTGGCGGCGCGATAGAGTCCCGCCGTCGCCTTGTTCACGCTTTTGTCCGTGGCCTGCGCCGAGAGGATCACCGCGATCAACAGCTCGAACGGCGTGCGATAGTTCAGCTCGGTGCGCGGCCCCGGATTGTGTTCGCGGAGCCGCTCGAAAATCGCCCGCCGCTTTTGAGGGTTCACGATGGCCGCATCACGGCCGAGCGGCGGCGGCTCGGGATCCCGCGGAGGCCTTGAGCGCCGTGAGCTCCTGCTGCCGCTCCTGCGCGCGTCTCTGCAAGCGTTCGTGGTGAGCTTCGTAGCGTTCCCGGTTGCGGGCAGGCTGATCGATAGCGGGCAGGGGCCCCGGCCGCATCTCGATGCAATCGACCGGGCATGGCGGCAGACACAGCTCGCAGCCCGTGCACCGGTCCGTGATCACGGTGTGCAGGAACTTGGACGCGCCCACGATGGCATCGACCGGGCAGGGGGCGAGACAGCGGGCACAGCCGATGCATCGCTCCTCATCGATCCAGGCGACACTCGGCGGCGACTCGACGCCGTTCGCCGGATTCAGCGGCTTGAACTCCCGCCCGAGCAAGGCGGCGAGCGCCCGAATCGTATCGGCGCCGCCCGGAGGACATTGATTGATGTCGGCCTCGCCGCGGTCGATGGCGGCAGCGTACGGGCGGCAGGCCGGATATCCGCAGCGGGTGCATTGAGTCTGAGGCAGGAGCGCGTCGATGCGTGCGGCGCGGGACGTAGCGGCGGTTCCCTCATCCGGGCGCATGAGTCTCACTTGACGCGCATGCCGGGCGCCGCGCCCGAATCGGGAGACAGCACGAAAATGTCCGTCCCGCCCGGACCGGCGGCGAGCATCATGCCTTCGGAGGTGCCGAAGCGCATCTTGCGGGGCTCGAGATTCGCGACCACGACGATGAGCCTGCCGACCAGCGCCTTGGGATCGTAGGCCGCACGGATTCCGGCGAAGACCTGCCGCTCGCCGAGCTCACCCACATCCAGGCGCAGTTTCAGCAGCTTGTCCGCGCCGGTGATGAGGTCGGCCTCGAGGATCTTCGCGACGCGAAGATCGATCCGCATGAAATCCTCGATGGAGATCGGGGCCGGAGGGGCCGCCGGCGCCGCGGCGGCCGTCGCGGCGGCGGCCGATGAGGCGGCGGCCGTTGCGGGTGCGCCTGCGGCCTTGGCCCCCGGGGCCGCCGCGCTCGCCGTCGAGGCCGCGCGCTTCGGCTCGGCCGCTCCGGCATCGGCGGCCGGCTCGATCAGCGCCGATACGGCTTTGGAATCCAGCCGGGTGGCAAGCGGCTGGTACGGCAGAATGGACGTGCCGAGCAGAGGCTTCGAGGCGCTTCCCCAGCTCCACTCGGACTCCTGCAGGAAACGCCGTGCCTCGCCCGCGATGCGCGGAAGCACGGGCTGCAGGTAAATCATCAGCACGCGAAACAGATTCAACCCCTGAGTGCACACCGCCTGGACTTCGGCGCCCTTGTCGGGCTGCTTGGCGAGCGTCCACGGCTTGTGGCCATCGATGTACTGATTGGCGCGATCCGCGAGGGCCATGATCTCGCGCATCGCGCCGGCCGTGTCGCGCTCTTCGTAGGAGGCCGCGACCGCCTCGCCGGCAGCCGTGAACACCGCGTACAGGGCAGGGTCGGGGAGCGCCGCGGCGAGGGCGCCGCCCGAGCTCTTGGTAATGAAGCCCGCGCAGCGGCTGGCGATGTTGACGAGCTTGCCGACGATGTCCGAGTTCAATCGCGTCACGAACTCATCGAGGTTGAGATCGAGATCGTCGATGCCGGGACCGAGCTTCGCGGCGAAATAATAGCGCAGATACTCCGGCTGGAGGATCTCGAGGTAGCGGCGCGCCGTGACGAAAGTGCCCCGGGATTTGGACATCTTCTGGCCGTTGATGGTCAAAAAGCCGTGCGCATGGACGCTGGTCGGTCTTCGCATGCCGGCGGCCTCGAGCACCGCGGGCCAGAACAGTGAGTGGAAGTACAGGATGTCCTTGCCGATGAAGTGGTGCAGCTCCGCCGACGAATTCGCGGCCAGGAAGTCGTCGAACTCGACTCCGGTGCGTTCGCACAGCTGGGCGAAACTGCCGAGGTATCCGATCGGCGCGTCGAACCAGACGTAGAAGTACTTTCCGGGCGCATCGGGGATCTCGAAGCCGAAATACGGCGCGTCGCGCGATATGTCCCAGTCCTTGAGTCCCTGTGAGAACCACTCCTCGAGCTTGCGCGCGACGCTTTCCTGTACGGCCCCGCTTTTCACGAACCCGGCCAGCCGCTCCTCGAAGGCGCTCAGCTTGAAGAAATAATGCTCCGATTCGCGCCAGATCGGCGGCGTTCCGCTGACCACCGAGACCGGATTCTTCAGATCGGCCGGCGTGTAGGTCGAGCCGCAGTTCTCGCAGGAATCTCCGTATTGGTCCGCCGTGCCGCACACCGGGCAAATGCCCTTGACGTAGCGATCGGGGAGGAACATTTTCGCGCTCTCGTCGTACGCCTGCCGGACGCTCTTCTTGTCGATGCAGCCGCGCTCGCGCAGGCGCAGATACATCCGGTCGCAGAGGGTCCGGGTTTCGGGCGAATGGGTCGAGCCGTAGTTGTCGAAGCCGATCAACAGCTCGGCGAGGTCGCGCCGATGCTCGCCGTTCACCTTGTCGATCAGCGCCTCCGGGGCGATACCCTCGGCCTGCGCCTTGAGCATGATGGGCGTCCCATGAGTGTCGTCGGCGCCGACGTAATAACACTCGTGGCCCCGCAATTTCTGGAATCTGACCCATACGTCGGTCTGCACCACCTCGAGCACGTAGCCCAGGTGAATGGGGCCGTTGGCGTACGGCAGAGCGCTGGTAACCAGGATTCGGCGTCGATTGGACATGCGAAAATTATGCCATGGCGGCGCATCGGCGGGCGCCGCAAATGCAGCCGGGGCGCCGGCGGCTTCAGCCCGCTTCGCGCAGCGGCTCGAATCGACTCTTGTTGATGGCCTTCTTGTACGCTTCCTTGCCGGTGATGATGCGCTGATCGAGCAGCGACTGGATCGCCGCATCCATCAGGCGCATACCCGAGCCGGCCCCGGTCTGCATCCCGTTTTCCAGCTGGTCCATCTTGCCCTGGCGGATCAGATTGGCGATCGCGGGCGTGTTGATCAGGATCTCGAGGGCCGCAACACGGCCCTTCTTGTCGGCTTTCGGGATGAGCTGCTGAGAGACCACCCCGCGCAGGCTCGTGGACAGCATGGTGCGCACATGCGGCTGCTTGTCCGCAGGAAATGCGTTGATCAGCCGGTCCACGGTGGCCGCGGCGCCGTTCGTGTGGAGAGTCCCCATGACGAGAATGCCCATTTCCGCGGCGGTGACGGCGATGCTCATGGTCTCGAGGTCGCGGAGCTCGCCGACCAGGATCACATCGGGATCTTCGCGCAGGGCGGACAACAGCGCGCTCGAGAAGGTCGCCGCGTGCACGCCGATCTCGCGCTGGCTGATGAGGCAGTTCTTCCTCTTGTGCACGAATTCGATCGGATCCTCGATGGTGAGGATATGGCCCTTCTCGCGCGTGTTGATGTCGTCGATCATCGCGGCAAGCGTCGTGGATTTGCCCGAGCCGGTCTTGCCGGTGACGAGGATCAGCCCGTTGTTCATCTTGGAGAGGTCGCGCACGGCGGCCGGGAGCTTCAGCTCGTCGGCGGTCTTCGCGTTGGAGGGAATCGCCCGGAATACCGCGCCCATGCCGTTCAATTGCCGCATGACGTTGACCCGGAAGCGCGCCACCCCCGGAATGCTGTGGGCGAAGTCGGTGCCATCCTTGGACTCGAAGCGTTCCACCGCGAGCTTCGGCATGATCTCGTAGAGCGTGGTTTGCACCATCTCGGCTTGGAGAGGCTCGGGACGCAGCGGTTTCAATTCTCCGTACTGGCGCACGCGGGGTACATCCCCCGCCAGGAAATGCAGATCCGAGCCGTCGCGCTCCAGAACCTGCATCAAGAATGCGTCGATGGCGGCCATGGCGGTCAGGAAGCGGCGCTCTCGATCGGAGGAACACCGGAAAGATCGGTGACGAATCGTTGGAACTGGCGCTTGTCGCTGGCGTACAGGTAAGCCTGTTCCGGGTCGATTTCCTTCGCGTTGATGGCTTGCAGCAGCGCCTGATCCAGGAGCTGCATGCCGTACTCTTTGCCCATCTGAAGCTGACTCGGGATCTGGTGGGATTGATCGGTCATGATGAGCTTTCCGATCGCCTTGGTGAGCACCATGACCTCGCAGACCGCCCGCCGCGCGCGCTGATCGGGAGTCTTGAGCAGCACCTGGGTGATGACCGCAATCAGGCTCGAGGCCAGGAAGCTCTTGGTTTGTTCGCGCTCCTCGACCGGCAGCGCATCGATGATGCGGTCGATGGTCTTGGTCGCGCTGGTGGTGTGCAGGGTGCCGAGCACCAGATGCCCGGTTTCGGCGGCCGTCATGGCCATGGAGATCGTCTCGGCGTCGCGCATTTCGCCGACCAGAATCACATCGGGATCCTCGCGCATCGCCGCCCGGACCCCTTCGGCGAAGGAGGGCAAGTGCGTGCCCAATTCGCGCTGAATGACCTGGCTCGATTTGCTGCGATGAACGAACTCGATCGGATCCTCCAGGCTGATGATGTTGAGATTCCGGGTCGTATTGAGGTAATCGATCATCGAGGCAAGCGTCGTGGTCTTGCCGGTGCCGGTGGAGCCCGTGACCAGGATCATGCCCTGATGCTGATCGCAGAGCTTCTTCACGATGGGCGGCAGCGCCAGCTGGTCGATGCTCGGCATCTGGGTCGGAATCGCCCGGAATGCGGCGCCGATGCCGGTCTCCTTGCGGAAGACGTTGACGCGAAACCGTCCGCCCTCGGCGGATACGTAGGAGAAGTCCAGGTCGTGCCCCTCGCGCAGCGTCTTCATCTGCGATTGGGTGATCACCTCGGTGATGTAGCTCTCGAGCTCGGCTTCGGCCAGGTCCCGGAATTTGATCGGCAACAGGTCGCCATGCATCCTGAGCATCGGCGGCACGCCGACCGCCAGGTGCAAATCGGAGCAGCCCTGGGCGACACCCAGCCTCAGAAAGGCGTCGATTCTTGCCATAACGTAAAAGGCTACCCGTAAGCGCTTGGATTTACGAGTGTTTAGCCCGTCGAGGCGCGATAAACGTGAGCTGCGTCTAAGCCCGGGCGTCCATCTGTCGGTCAGAAGGGGTCCGGCCTGCCTCGCGGGCCGGCGCAGAGCCTACAGGAACTTCTCCAACGAGAGCCGCAACTCGTCCATCGACTGAGCGCGCTTGGCCTTGTCCAGGGACATGCATTTCACGATCAGGCCGTTGAGCTCCACCGGCAGCGCCTTGTTGACCTCGATGGGCGGGCGGGCCTTGCCCTGGACGTGCTGATACATGACGGACATATGGTCGCCGCGGGAGTAGGGCGGGATCCCGGTGAACAGCTCGTACAAGATGACACCGAGACTGTAGATGTCGGCGCGCTCGTCCACTTTCTTGCCGAGGATCTGTTCGGGCGCCATGTACTTGGGAGAGCCGATGACGTAGCCGGTCTTGGTGAGCTGAGTGTCGCTCTGGCTCTGGGCCGCGGCGACGCCGAAGTCCACGATCTTCAGAAGTCCGGAGTTGTCGATCAGCACATTGGCCGGCTTCAGGTCGCGATGAACGATTCCCGCCTGATGGGCCACCGCCATGCCGGTCGCGATATCGATGCCGAATTTGACCGCGCGCTTGAGCTCGACCGGCTTCTCGTTGACGATCTCCCCGCCGAGGGTGTGAGACGGGAAATATTCCATCGAAATGGCGTAATTGCCGCGGATATACAGGAAATCGTAGATGCGGATGACATTCTTGTGCGTGATCTTGCGGCTGTAGCGCAGTTCGTGCACGAACCGCTTCATCATCTCCTCGTCTGAGGACACGTTGGCGTTCAGGAACTTGAGGATCAGACGCTCCTCCACCACGGTATCCTCCATCAGGAGAACCGTGCCGAACGCGCCTTTGCCGATCTTTTCGATGAACTTGTAGCGTCCCTCGATCACGTCGCCCGGCTTCAGCGTCGCGATGTCGAGCTTGGCGGATTGCGCCTGGGTCTCGGTTTCCTTGATGACCGCCGCCAGGTCCTGATTCTCGATGAGCAGCGTCTTCGACGGCTCCTGCATCTGGACCGCGCGCTGGTTGGCGGCCACTTGCGTGCTCGAGAAACGATTGTCGAGCTCCGTCATGGCACGCGCCACGGCCTGGCTGATCGTTCCGTCGCCGCTCGAGATCGCCTGGAGCCTGACGCGGATCGTCTCGGCGCGGCGCTCGTCGGCCAGCTTGGTGAGCGCGGCGATGGCTTCGACTTTGATCTCGCTTTCCGACCGTTGCAGCATCGGCAGCAAATGCTCGATGCTCTTTTGATCGCCCACCTTGCCGATCGCGCGAACCACCGTCGGCAGGGATTTGGCCTCTCCCGCCTGAAGCATTTCGATGAACCGGGGCAGCGCCTTCGTGGTGCCGATCTCGGCCAGCGCATCCACGGCCCGCTCGCTCACCCACCAATCGCGGTCGCGGGTCGCCTCGATCAGCTGAGCCACGGCGCGCTCGTCCTTGGTTTGATTGAGAATCTCGATGGCTGCCCGGCGGATGTCCTGGTTCTCATCCTTGATCAAGGTCATCACCGCGTCGACCACGCGCGGACCGCCGATCTTGCCGAGCGCGTCCGCCGCCCGGGTACGCACCCACCAGTCGCTGTCGGCAATCACCTCCAGCAGGTACTTCACCGATTTGGAGTTGCCGACGGCATTCAGCACCTCCACCGCCGCGCGCCGCGCGTATTCGTTCTCGTCCTTCAGAACCTCGACCAGATGCTTGACCGTGTCCGGATGGTTCGCTTTCACGACCACGTCGACGGCCTTGTTCTGCACCTCGATCTCGGGGTCGCGGAGCATGCCGGTGATGAGCGCCACGTCGATGGGCCCGTCCATGCGCGCGAGCGCGGACAGGGCGGCCGAGCGGATCAGCTTGCTGTTGTCCTTGAGTTGCCGTTGTACGGCCTGCTGTACGTCCGGGCGGTTGAAGCGGGACAGCACCTGGATGATGTGGAGCCGCGCCAAGGGGTCCTTTCCCTCGATGCGCGCGACCAGGTCGTCGATCGATGATTCGTCGGCGATCTCGGCGATGATCTTGAACAGGCCCGATCGCTCGGTGGACTCCTGCTGATAGGCGGCGTTCAACAGATCCCGCACGGTGAACCGGGCTTTCTGCGCCGCGATCACGTCGAGGATCGCAGGCTTCGGCATGTCCTCCTTGCCGAGGGCGTCCAGCAATGCGCTCGGCGGGTAGCTGCGGCTCGAGGACAGCGCCCAGGCGATACCGGAGACCGCGCGGCCGTTCGCGTCGGACATGGTCTTGAGCACGTGCGGCAGGGTCTTCGAGTCGATCAGCTTCGACAGCGCCTCGACATAGGCCAGGGTTTCCTTCTTTTCCGCGGTGGTGAGGGCCACGATGATGGGGTCGATCGCGTTCGGCCCGAGCGCGACCAGCTTCTCCAGGGCTTTTTGGGCCTCGGGACCGCTGGGATTGCCGCTGGACTTGATATCGGCGATGAGCCGATCAGCACGGTAGTTGGCGAATAAACTCATTCGCTGCCTTGAATCCTGCTCCCTGCAATAACGTCCATTTTCACTGTATCCGGGACGTTGATGGGGGCTTATCTCTCACTTTCACGAATTATGCCATACCGCACGCTCGAGGCCGGCTGCGCTAGAATAAACCCCATGACTGCACCTCAAGACGCCGCGGCGCCGATCCGCGACAAACTGGCCTCGTTTATCGATCCCTATCTGGGACAGACCCTGGCCCAGGCCAACGCGGTCGAGTCCGTTTCTGTGCATCGCAACGGGGCGCTGGTCGAATTGAAATTCGGATTCCCTTGCGCCGACTACGGGGCGGAACTCCTGCCTGCGCTTGGGACCTTCCTGGAGCCCGAGCTGGGCGGGGCCCAGCTCGACCTCACATTGAGATCGGACATCACCTCGCACGCCGTGCAGCGTACCTTGAAGCCACTCTCGCACGTCAAGAATATCGTGGCCGTGGCCTCTGGCAAGGGCGGCGTGGGTAAATCGACCACGGCGGCCAATCTGGCGCTCGCCTGGGCGGCGCAGGGCGCGCGGGTGGGGCTTCTGGATGCCGACATCTACGGGCCGAGCCAGCCGCAGATGATGGGGTTGGCGGGCATCAAGCCGCAGACGACCGACGGCAAGCACATCACGCCGCTTCGGGCCCACGGGGTGGAGGTGATGTCGATCGGGTTCCTGATCGATGCCGAGCAGCCCATGGTCTGGCGGGGACCGATGGTGACCCAGGCGCTTACCCAGCTCCTGGGCGACACCAGCTGGGGACAGCTCGACTATCTGGTCGTCGACATGCCGCCGGGGACCGGTGATATCCAATTGACGTTGGCGCAACGCGTTCCCGTGAGCGGCGCCATCATCGTCACGACTCCCCAGGACATTGCGCTTCTGGACGCCCGCAAAGGGCTCAAGATGTTCGAGAAGGTGGAGGTCCGGGTGCTCGGCGTGGTGGAGAACATGAGCATCCATATTTGCAGCCAGTGCGGGCATGCCGAGCACATCTTCGGCAGCGGCGGGGGTGCCCGAATGGCCGAGCAGTACGGGGTCAAATTGCTGGGCGAACTGCCGCTCGACATCCGGATTCGCGAGGAGGCTGACGGGGGATCGCCGACGGTTGCCGCGGACCCCGGGAGCGCCCGCGCGCTCGCCTATCGGCAGATGGCCAGGCGCGCCGCGGCGCGCCTGGCGACCCTCAACAAGGACTACAGCTCCCTGTTCCCCAAGATCACGGTCGAGGCGACATGAGCATCAAGAGCGATCGGTGGATCCGGCGCATGGCCGCCGAGCATGGAATGATCGAGCCCTTCTCCGCCGAGCAGGTGCGCGTCGCCAACGGCGGCAAAATCGTCTCCTACGGTACGTCGAGCTACGGCTACGACGTGCGCTGCGCCGACGAATTCAAGATATTCACCAACATCAATTCCACCATCGTCGACCCGAAGAATTTCGACGAGAAATCGTTCGTCGATTTCAAGGGGCCGGTGTGCATCATTCCGCCGAACTCGTTCGCGCTCGCGAGGACGGTGGAGTACTTCCGGATACCGCGCAGCACACTCGTGGTTTGTCTCGGAAAATGCGTCACGGGGGATACCCGATTGGTCGACGCCGAAACCGGCGCCTATGTGCCGATCACGGAGATGCGCTGGGGCAGGCGCACATTGGCGTGGGACGGCTGGCGTTTGAGACCGGCGGGAGTGTCGGCCTTCATACCCCAAGGTAAGCGAGAGATCTTTGAGTTGCGCACCCGGGCGGGGTTGCGCATTCGAGCGACGGCCAATCACCCATTTCGAATGCTCGATCGATGGGTGCCCCTGAGCGATTTGCGCGCAGAAGATCGTATCGCGGTTGCCAGGGAGATTCCCGTCTTCGGCAAGACGCCGATCCCCGATTGGGAAGGGACCCTCCTCGGCTTGATGATCTCGGAGGGCCAATGCAATACCCCCGGACACAGCCCGACCTACACGACGGCGGACCCGGCGATGGTCGCGTTGCTCGAATCCGCGATGGCGGCCTCCGGTATGGGAGAGATCACCTACAAGGGACGCTACGGGTATCGGCTGGTCAATCGAAAAGGGAGAGGGGGAATCGCGGAACGAAATCGCGCCCACGCCTGGCTGCAGAAGCTCGGGCTCAACGTCGGCGCGGTCGACAAGTTCGTGCCGCAGATCGTGTTTACAGCGCCCGAGCCGTCGGTGCGCCTGTTTTTGCAAGCGCTCTTCAGCGGCGACGGCAGCATTTATCATACTGATGAGTGCTTCTTTCTCGAGTATTACTCGTCGTCGCGACGGTTGATCGAGGACGTGCACCATCTTCTGCTGCGCTTTGGGATCTTCTCGCTGATCCGCGAAAAGATCACCGCGATCGGGACCCTGGCCTGCAAAATACAGATCACCGACAAGGATCAGATCCTGCGCTTTGCAGAGAGGGTCGGTTTCTCGCCAGGCTCGAAGAAGCAGCGCCTGCTCGACGAAAAAGTGCTTCCGATGATCGCCGCGCAACCGAGGCGAAAGAGCAATTTCGACACGCTGCCCAAGGAGACATGGGCGGTCGCCGGCGCCGCGGCGCGGGTTGGAGGGACGAGCTTGAACTCGCTCAGCATTCACGTCTGCTCGAGACAATCCATGCCGATTTCCGCGGCGGCTCGAGTTGCCCTCGTGACCGGCGATCCATATCTCACTCCGCTCGTTGACGGACCCGTATGGGATGAGGTCGAGAGCATCGACCCCGCGGGATTCGAGGAGGTCTTCGACATCACCGTGCCGACCCTGCACAACTTCGTCGCCAACGATTTCATCGTGCACAATTCGACGTATGCGCGCTGCGGTGTAATATGCAATGTAACGCCTTTGGAACCCGAGTGGGAAGGACACGTCACCCTCGAGTTCTCGAACACGACGCCGCTGCCCGCGAAGATCTACGCGAACGAAGGAGTAGCGCAGATGCTCTTCTTCGAGTCGGACGAGGTCTGCGAAACCTCCTACAAGGACCGCGGCGGGAAGTACCAGGGACAGCGCGGCGTCACGCTTCCGAAGACCTGAACGGCCGGCTGCGCCCCTGCAGCGCTGTCCGAGTCGCCTCCGAGCAATCGGCCGCGGCGGTCGGCGCGCTCAGTCGTCCGCCGGTGTGGGCGGATAACGCACGCCGGCGCGGGTCAGAGTCTTGATCCGCATCGCGAACTCGAGCTTGCCGTCGCGGCGGCGTTCCGCCTGCACGGGCACGTAGCCCAAGTCGGGTGCGAACCACATGCGCAGCACCCGGCTGTCCGTGGCGCTGCGCCGGCTGGCGACGATCACCGTATCCAGCGTGCCGATCTCCGTCGGCAGCTTTGCCGTGCCCTCGCGCGTGTACACAAATTCCTTCATCTGATCTTTGTCGATGATATTGAAGGTCGGAGGCATGGTGCCGTTCTTGAGGTCGAGCATGATCTCGACTTGGATGGACATGAGGTCCTGGGCCCCCGGTTTCAGTGCGAGATCGATCGGTTTGCCCTCGGACGATCCGAAGGCATGCCCCGTGTCCCAATCGAACGCGAAGGCCACGGTTGACGAGCCTTGCTCGCCGCGGTAGTGATCGGGGCGTACGTGGTTGTCGACCACGCCGAACCAGCTCTGCTGAGTCACGTCGTGAGAATAGGCCAGCCGGAATATCCCGCTGGCGCTGATGGTCCATGTGTAATGGTAGTGTCCCGGCTGAGAGTCCCGCTCCAGCTGGAGGTCGCTCGTGCCCACGGTAATGTCCCGCCAGGCCGCGACGTAGTGCGCCGCGAAGGGCTCCGGGAACGAGTCGGCGGCGGGCGGCATGTCAGCCGAGCGCCCCGGCGCCGCCGCGGCGAGCGATGCCGCCGCAACGCAAGACGCCATCGCCGCCCATCTCCCGCGTGCCAAACAATAGCGTGCCGCCTGTTCGCGCATCAACGACCCCTTCCGCATCAGCGATCCTCGGTGCCATCGTAGAGCACCGGACGAGAGAGTACCTTATCGTCCAGCCAGGCACGGCCGTCGGCATAGCGCAGCCGTCCCGTGCTGAACCACTGGACGGCCAGGGGGTAGATCCGGTGCTCGAGCCCATGCACGCGAGCGGCGAGGTGCTCGGCATCCTCTCCCTGCTCCACCGAGAGCTTTCCTTGGATGACGGGCGGCCCGCCGTCGAGTTCCGCGGTCACGAAATGCACGGTGGCGCCATGCTCCTCATCGCGGGCCTCAAGGACGCGTCGATGGGTGTCGAGGCCCGGATACTTCGGCAGGAGCGAGGGATGGATGTTCAGGGCTCGCCCCGGAAAACGCGCCACGAATTGCGGCGAGAGGATGCGCATGAACCCCGCGAGCACGATCAGCGAGGGCGCATATTCCTCGATCGCCGCGGCGAGCTCGGCATCGTAGGCGATCCGGGCGGCCGCGGCGGCGCCCCGCCCCGGTGCGGGCAGGGCCCGCGCCGGCACACCGAGGCCCGCCGCGACCGCGAGTCCCGCCGCGTCCGGCCGATCGGAGAGGACCGCCGCGACGCGGTAGCCCATCCGGGGATCCCGGCTGCGTTCGACGAGTGTCCGCATATTGGACCCGCGTCCGGAAATCAACACGACGACGGGCACTCGATCAACCACGGGCTCTCTATCGACCACGGGCACTCGATCGACCCCGGGGCGCACGATCGGCAGGGTCGCTCAAGCGATAACCACCCCGCGGGTGCCGGCGCGTACTTCGCCGATCACGAGCGCCGGCTGGCCGGCCCGAATCAGAAGGGACATGGCCCGGTCGGCATCGGCGCGGCCGACCTGCACGGTCATGCCGATGCCGCAATTGAACACGCGGTACATTTCCTCGTCCGCGACGCGCCCCTCGCTCTGCAGCCATTCGAACACCGGATCACGGCTCCACGCACGGCGCTCGAGCACCGCTTCCAGTCCGTCGGGCAGCACTCGCGGCACGTTGTCGACCAGTCCGCCGCCGGTGATGTGCGCCACCCCATGAACTTCGATCTCCCCCATCAGCTGGAGCAGCGGTTTGACGTAGATTCGGGTGGGAGCCATCAGCCGATCGATGAGCGGGGTTCCTTGGACGGGTGCCGCGACCTGGGCGCCGCTGATCTCCAGAATCTTTCGGATCAGCGAGAAGCCGTTGGAGTGCGGGCCCGAGGAGGGCAAGCCGAGCACCACGTCGCCTGCGGCGGTGCGCGATCCGTCGATGATGTGATCTTTCTCGACCACTCCCACCGAGAAGCCGGCGAGATCGTAGTCCTTTCCGTGATACATCCCGGGCATTTCGGCCGTCTCGCCGCCGACCAGCGCGCAGCCCGCTTGCACGCAGCCTTCGACGATGCCCGCGATGACGCGCTCGGCGACATTCACGTCGAGCGCTCCGGTCGCGTAGTAGTCCAGGAAGAATAGCGGCTCGGCGCCCTGGACCACCACGTCGTTCACGCACATGGCGACCAGATCGATGCCCACCGTATCGTGCCGCCCCGTATCGATGGCGAGGCGCAGCTTCGTTCCGACGCCGTCCGTCCCCGACACGAGCACGGGCCTCTTGTATCGCTCGAGCGGAATCTCCACCAGCGCGCCGAAGCCCCCGATGCCCCCCAGCACTTCGCGGCGGAGCGAGCGCTTGACTCTCGGCTTGATGCGCTCGACGAGCTCCTCTCCCGCGTCGATGTCGACGCCGGCGGCGCGGTAGGTGGCGGTTGCACGCTCAGGCTCTGTCATTCGATTCCCTTGTTCCGCCGGCCCGGCGGGCCGGCAAGCTGTGGTATTTTACACCTATAACTTAAGGGCTTACGCGATTACCCCATGGCACGAGACTACCGCGATATTTGCGCTCGATATTTGCATCCTCTGGCGCTTTTGTGCTTGAGCATCGCCGGTCTTTGCCTCGCCGACTCGAGCACCGCACTGACTCGGGCGGAGGTCTACCAGGCGAAGGTCCCCGTGACCGATCGCTCCGAGGCGTCGAAGCCGGCCGCTTTCGAGGCGGCGCTTCGCGTCGTCCTTACGCGGGTGACGGGACGAAGGACCGTCGATGAAGATCCCGTTTTCGGCCCGCTCCTCGGGAATGCGCGCCGTTATGTGCAGCAATACCGCGACACCCAGGACGGCCAGCTCTGGGTGTCTTTCGACGCCGCCGCCATCGACCGCTGGTTGGCGCAGAACAATCAACCCCTGTGGGGCCGGGAGCGGCCTTCGACCTACGTTTGGCTCGCCGTGCCGGGAGGCGCGCAGGCGGGGACCGTCATCACCGCCGAGGACACCTCGGACATCAAGGCTGCCGTCGATGCGGCCGCCTACCAGCGCGGAGCGCCGGTGATCTGGCCGAGCACGGCGGATTTGCAGCGTAACCATCTGGACTATGCCGCGGTCGGTTCGGCGAGCTCCGGCACGCTTGCCGACATCGGCCATCGGGCCGGAGGGGCGGGGACGCTGATCGGACACGCCAACGCCGCGGGCGCCGCCGCGGGGGTCCGATGGACTTTCCTGTTTCAGGACCGGAGCAGCGAGTTCTCCGGCACGGCCGCCGAGGGCATCAATCGCGCAGCCGACACGTATGCGGGTCTCTTCGCGGTGAGCGGCGCCGCCGCCCCCGTGGTCATCGAGATCGTCGGCGTGAACGATCTGAAGGACTACGCTTACGTCCAGAGCTATCTCGAATCGCTCGCGTTCATCTCGCATGTCGGAGTGGAGGCTTTGAACGGCAACGTGGCCCGATTCCGCCTGACGACCCGAGGCGGCGCGGAGGCGTTGCAAAATGCGCTCCCCCTGAGCGGCCGCTTGCAGCCGGGGAGCGCCGGTGAAAATGGGATCCAACGATTCGAGCTGCGTCATTGACACCCGTCTGGCTCCGCCAAATACCGAACTTCATCACCTCACTCAGGATTCTCCTCGTGATTCCGATCGCGCTCGCCCTGCTTCGAGGCGAGCTGGTCGTCGCGCTGGGCCTGTTCTTCGCGGCGGCGGCCTCGGACCTGGCTGACGGCTATCTCGCAAAGCGCTTCGGCTGGCAGACGACGATCGGAGGAATCCTCGATCCGGCCGCCGACAAGCTCCTGCTCGCGACCGCCTTCATCGTACTCGCCGTGCTTCATCTGGTACCCCCGTGGATGACGGCCACGGCGGTGGCGCGCGATCTCATCATCGTGCTCGGTGCAGTTGCCTATCGATGGTGTCTCGGTCCCATCACGGCGCATCCGAGCGTCATCAGCAAGTTGAACACGCTCTGTCAGGCGCTCTACATCCTCTGCGTGATCGGGCGTGAGCAGTTCGCGGTCCCCCCCGTGTGGGCATTGCTCGCGCTCGGTGCCTCGACGTTCGTGACCACCGTCATCAGCGGCATGGATTATGTTCTTCGGTACGGGGAATCGGCGTTCCGGAAGGCGAATGCCCGGCGCTCGGCTGTTCCCGCGGATCGGTCCGGCCTCACATGAAACAGCTTCCGCTCGGCGTTCGCCCACGCGCCCATGCGGTCTTCGCCAGTTTCGCGGCCGGCCGGAATGCCGAGGTCGTGGCGGCGCTCCAAGGGTCGGGCCGCGATCCGCTCTGGCTGTGGGGTGGCAAAGACTGCGGTAAGACGCATTTGCTGCAAGCCGTGTGTGCGCAGGCGGGCGAGGGGGCGGCGTATTTCCCATTGGATCGTACCGCGAGGCTGCCGCCGGAAGCGCTCGGCGGGTATGCGCGCTGCCGGGTGCTGTGCATCGACGATGCCGAAGCGGTTGCAGGCGATCTGGACTGGGAGCAGGCGCTCTTCCGCCTGTTCAACGAGGCGTCCGAATCGCACTGCCGGCTGATATTTGCGGCGGCGGCGGCGCCGCGGCAAATCGGGTGGCGGCTCGACGATTGGCGTTCCCGGGCCGGTGCCTGCGTCGTGTACCACGTTCGCGATCTCGATGAACCCGGGCGCGGGGAGGCGATGCGGCTTCGCGCGAAGCAGCGCGGGCTCGAGCTTCCACCGGAGACACTGGATTATCTGATGAAGCGCGTCCCGCGCGATCTGCGCTCGCTGTTCGATGTCCTCGATGAGCTCGACGAGGCATCGCTCATCGCCCAGCGCCGTCTCACCGTACCGTTCATTCGAGACGCGCTCGAGAAGCACGCAGGTACAGAACCATAGCGCAGAACCACACGAACACCAGCAACAAGCTGAGCGATGCCACGCCGCGCGCCGCCGGATTGGCCAGAAGCTCGGTGACCGCGAACGCTACGTAGGGCATGGCGAAGAGACTCGCCCACGCGTAGGTGTAACGGCGCCCGCGGACCAGGCCCGGCAACGGCGCGAGGAGCGGCGCAGCCGCCAGCACGCAGAGCAGCCACGAATAGCCTGCCGTATACCAGCAGAGCAAACTCGCCGCGACCGCGCCCCAGAGACACACGGTCGCGACGCGGGCCTTCTGTGCGAAGCTCAAGCGGCGCGCTGCAGTCGGGACGCCAGCGACGCCACGCGGGCTCCGAGCGCCAGGGCGAGATCTCGTTCGGCCTCCGCCAGCGTGCCATGCCCGCTGGACGCGGCCACGTGACTCGCACCGTAGGGAGTTCCGCCGCTGCGAGTCTCGGAGAGGCCCTTTTGGCTGTACGGCACGCCGACCAGGAACATGCCGTGATGGAGCAAGGGCAGCATCATCGAGAGGAGCGTCGATTCCTGCCCGCCATGCATCGTCTGGGTGGAGGTGAATACCGCAGCGGGTTTGTCGACCAGGGCCCCGGAGAGCCAGAGCGCACTGGTGCCGTCCCAGAAATGCTTGAGAGGAGCCGCCATGTTGCCGAATCGCGTCGGACTGCCGAGAATGAGCCCACTGCAGATCTCGAGATCCTCGTGCGCGGCGTAGGGCGGTCCGTCCTCGGGTACCTGGGGGCCCGGGCGCTCGACCGTCGTGGCGATCGGCGCCACGGTCCGCAGTCGCGCTCTCATGCCCGCGACCGTCTCCACGCCGCGGCAAATCTGCCGGGCCAGGGCGGCCGTGCTGCCTTGGCGCGAATAATACAAAACCAGAATTTCATGCATGGTTGCTTCCCGTGGGAAATGGTGCCGTTCTGCGCAAGGTGCTGCGTCGGCGCAACGAATTATTTGCAGCGGCTGCCGGATTGTCCAGCGCCGCTGGTTTGACGGCCCTGCATGCTGTTGCTAGTGTCGGACCGATATGTTGCGCCTGATTGCTGTGTTCGTGGGCATTATCAGCTTGTTGGGCTGCCACGGCCCCCCCGTGCAGGAGATGAGCGACGCTCGTCAGGCAATCGCCGCAGCGATGGCGGCGGGTGCGCCAGCCTCGACTTCTCCCGACTTGTATGCGGCCAAGGCCGCCATCGAGCGAGCTGAGACCCATCTCGAGGCCAAGGAGTACGTGCGAGCGCGCCTGGCCGCGCTCGAGGCCAAGCGTCATGCGGCGGCGGCGCTCAACGCCACCCAGCACGGGGATGCTCAGCCCGCCAAAGTACCGGTCTCGCCCTGACGACCGGGACCCGACTGCCGATTCCATGAGCCGGGTTACTCGTCGATTCCGTATCGAGGGAAAAGTTCAAGGCGTGTACTTCCGTCACAGCGCCCGCGGCGAGGCCGAGCGCTTGGGGATTGCGGGATACGCTCAAAATCTGCCGGACGGGTCCGTCGAGGTACTCGCTCACGGCGCCGTCCCTGCCGTCGAGGAACTGCTTTCGTGGCTGCATCGGGGACCGAGAGGCGCCCGCGTCGACAGCGTCGCGGAACTCACCGTCGACGAATCTCCTCGCGAATTGGAACCGGCGTTCGAGGTCCGTTAGCGCTGCTCGCCGCCGCGCCCTTCACCGCGGCCGGCGCGCGCTTCCCGAAGGCCGGTGCGCGCCTCCCGCGGCCGGCGCCTCTCCGGTTAGAACCGCCAGACGCGCTGCCAGCGCTGCATCACCAGGGCGGGGTAAGTGTTGCGGCCGACGCTGCCGTTGTAGCGCGCGAGCGCGCGCGCCCAATTCAGATGCTCCTGTCGCAAGTAGAAACGCAGAATCTCGCATCCCATCCGGATGTTGGGTGCGATGCGAACCAGCTGGTTCTGGACGCCCAGCCGGCGCGGCCAGAAGGGCATCACCTGCATCAGGCCGACCGCACCGGCCGGCGACACGGCCCACGTATCGAAGCGGCTCTCCACATCGATCATGGCCATCACGAGGTCCGGCGGAAGGACCAGGGAAGGATCACGTTTGGCCTCGCAGTACACGTGGTCGAGGATGCTCATGCGGTCCTCGTGCGAGGGAACATAGGGCGCCAGCCTGGGTTCCATGGCCTTGTACCAAACCTCGGACTCGTATTTGTCGACGAAGCAGTCGTGGCTGACGATGATTTTCTCCAGGAGCTCCTTGAGCTCCGGATCGCGCTGTTGATCGGCGCACACGGCCCCCGGCAGCGAAGCGCCGACCATCAAAGCCGCCAGGAGCGGTCCGGCAAATCGTCCGAGGCGCGGTGGCACGCTCTTCCTCAGTGCTTCAGCTGGTCCCTGATATAGGCTAGGGCATCTGCCAGCGGGATTTCCGTGGATTCGCTCGCACGCCGATGGCGATATTCGAGCTTCCCACCCGCCAAGGTCCGGTCGCCGATGACGATGCGGTGCGGAATGCCGATGAGCTCCGCATCCGCGAATTTCACGCCGGGGCGTGCATCGCGGTCGTCGAGCGCCACGTCGATCCCGGCGGCCTTGAAGTCCTCGTACAGCCGGTCCGCCGCCAGGCGTACCTGTTCCGATTTCTGATAGTTGATCGGCACCAGCACGACGTTGAACGGGGCCAGCGGTTCCGGCCAGATGATGCCGTTGGCATCGTGATTCTGCTCGATCGCGGCCGCGACCACGCGGGTCACGCCGATGCCGTAGCAGCCCATGAACATGGTGACGGACTTGCCGCCTTCGTCGAGCACGGCCGCGTGCATGGCCTCGCTGTACAGCTGGCCGAGCTGGAAGATATGCCCGACTTCGATGCCGCGTGCGATCTCGAGCGTGCCCTTGCCTGCGGGACTCGGGTCTCCCGGCTGCACATTGCGGATGTCCTGCGATGCCGGCTCGGGCAGATCGCGGCCCCAGTTCGCGCCGGTGAAGTGCACGTCCTTCTCGTTGGCCCCGCAGACGAAGTCGGCGAGATGAGCGGCGGCATGATCCACATAGATCCTGCCCGTCAAGCCGATCGGGCCGATCGACCCCGGATCGCTGCCCGTGGCCTGACGCACGCGCTCGGCGCTCGCCATGCGCAGCGGATTCGCGACGCCGGGAAGTTTCTGGGCCTTCACCGCATTGAGCTCATGATCGCCGCGCAGCACCACCGCCACCACGTCGCCGTCGCTCCCGTCCACCATGAGGGTCTTCACGCATTGCTTCGAATCCACGCCGAGGAAGGCGGTGAGCTCGGCGATGGTGTGCGCGTTCGGCGTCGCCACCTTGGCGAGAGTCTGCGTTGCGGCCGGACGCGGCCCGGACGGCGCCAGGGTCGCGGCAGTCTCCATGTTGGAGGCGTAGTCTCCGGCCGTGGAGAAGACGATCGCATCCTCTCCCGAGTCCGCGAGCACGTGGAACTCCTGCGATACGTCCCCGCCGATGCTCCCGCCGTCGGCCTGGACGGCGCGAAACCTGAGACCCATGCGCGAGAAAATGCGCGTATAGGCGTCGTACATGATCCGGTAGCCCTGCGCGAGGCTCGCCTGATCGATATGGAACGAATAGGCATCCTTCATCAGGAATTCGCGGGCGCGCATCACGCCGAACCGGGGCCGGATCTCGTCGCGGAATTTCGATTGGATCTGATAGAAATTCACCGGCAACTGCTTGTAGCTGCGCAGCTCCCGTCGGGCGATGTCGGTGATCACTTCTTCGAAGGTGGGCCCGTAGACAAATTCCCGCAGGTGGCGGTCCTTGAAGCGCAGGAGCTCCGGCCCGTACTTGCCCCAGCGGTTCGATTCCTTCCAGAGCTCCGCGGGCTGCACCGTCGGCATGCACAGCTCCAGGGCGCCGGCACGGTCCATTTCCTCGCGGATGATCCGCTCAACCTTCTTCAAGGTCTTGAGGCCGATGGGGAGCCAGGAATACAGTCCGGCCGCGAGGCGGCGGATCATCCCGGCCCGCAGCATGAGCTGGTGGCTGATGACCTCGGCGTCGGCCGGAACGTCCCGGAGCGTGGAAATCGGATACTGGGATAAGCGCATGGGCGCGTATCTTACGGGCGTGCTCCTGTATCATGGAAGCCCATGAGCGACGTTGAGGATCGAGAATCCCGGCCCCGCGGGGTGTACTGGCTGCCGAACTTGCTCACCACGGGGGCATTGTTCGCCGGCTTTTACGCCATCGTGGCCGCCATCGACTGGCGATTCGACCATGCGGGCGTGGCCGTATTCGTGGCCATGGTGTTCGACGGGCTCGATGGCCGGGTCGCGCGATGGACTCATACCGAGAGCGCGTTCGGCAAGGAATACGACAGCCTTTCCGACATGGTGTCCTTCGGGCTGGCTCCCGCCATCGTGACCTACCAATGGGGCGTGGCGCGGATCGCCGAATACGGACCGCTGTGGCGCCGGCTCGGCTGGCTGGTGTGCTTTTTCTACGCCGCGGCGGCCGGGCTTCGGCTCGCGCGGTTCAATTCCCGGTCGGCGACTCAGGACAAGCATTATTTCGAGGGCTTGCCGAGTCCGTCCGCCGCCGCCATCGTGGCCGCCCTGATCTGGCTGGCGAGCGACAAGGTCAACATCGGCCTGCCGGGACTCATCGTGGCGTTCGTGGTGACGGCCTGCGCCGGTGCGCTGATGATCAGCCGCTTCGCGTTTCAAAGCTTCAAGCACATCGACGCCGGCGGGCGGGTGCGGTTCACCCAGATCGTGCTGGTTCCGCTCGCTTTCGTGTTCATCTTCCTGTATCCGGCCATCACGCTGCTGCTGATCTTCGGGACCTACGCGGCGTCCGCGCCGACGGTATGGCTGTACCGCAAGCTCTTCCGCCGGCGCTCGCGCAACCTCCCGACGGCCGCATGAATCCGGCGCTGCGCAAGGAGTACCTCAAAGCCATGGGCTTCACGCCCTGGGTGCTGCGCTCGGCGCGGGCGTCCGACGAGGCGGCCGCCCCGCTTGCGCCGCCGGCCGAACCGCAAGCCGCCGGGCCCGTGGCGCTTGGTCCGCAGCCGGCGCTGCGCGAAGAGAATCTCGATTGGGAGCAACTTCGCGCCCGGGTGGCGGCGTGCACCCGCTGCGCGCTCAGCGCGAGTCGCACTCAGACCGTATTCGGTGTGGGCGACCCTAACGCCGACTGGCTGGTCGTCGGAGAGGCGCCCGGCGCCGAGGAGGACCGGCGCGGGGAGCCCTTCGTCGGGCGCGCGGGGCAGCTGCTCAATTCCATGCTGCGCGCCATCGGTCTCGCGCGCGAGCGGGTCTATATCGCCAACGTCTTGAAATGCCGGCCCCCGGGCAACCGCGACCCCGCGCCGCCGGAGAGTGCGGAGTGTCTGCCCTATCTCGAGCGGCAGATCGCGCTGCTGCGCCCGAAAGTCATGCTCGCCGTGGGGCGCATCGCCGCGCAGAACCTGCTCAAGACGGACGCGCCGCTCGCCCGGCTTCGGCAGCAGGTGCACTCCTTCGGCATTGCCCGTGTACCGTTGGTCGTCACTTATCACCCCGCCTACCTGCTTCGCACGCCGACCGACAAGCGCAAGGCCTGGGAAGATCTCAAGTTCGCGCGCGAGGTGTGTGCTCGTGTCCAGCGTTAAGCGGGAGCGCGAGCTGCCGGCCGCCGACATCCGGCCGATGAATGAACTGGACATTCCCGTGGTCGGAGTGATCGAGCGGGCGGGCTATCAGTTTCCCTGGAGCGAGGGCATTTTCCGCGACTGCCTGAGGGTGGGCTACGTCTGCCGCGTCGTGGAAGTGGCCGCGGATATGGCGGGATACGGCATCATGTCCGTCGGCGCCGGCGAGGCGCACATCCTCAATGTCTGCATCCGCGAGGAGTATCGATGCCGGGGCCTCGCCCGGAAAATGCTGCTGTATATGCTGGATCGGGCTCGGATCGCCGGAATGTACGAGGCCTTCCTCGAGGTTCGCCCGTCCAATGCGGTGGCCTCGCGGCTTTACCGCTCCCTGGGCTTCGAGCAGGTAGGGATCCGCAAGGGCTACTACCAGGCGTCGGTCGGCCGCGAGGATGCGGAGGTGCTGCGCCGGATGCTGTACCCCGAGGGCAGATCGCCGGGCTGAGCGCCGAGCGCGGTGTGGCGCGGTGTGGCGCGGTGTGGCGCGGCATTCAAGACATCCGCGCGGGTGCCGGCTCCGGATTTGCCACGGATGAGCGACGAGGATCGCTCGTGTATTCCGGGACGTGAAACGCGCTTCCAGCTTGTCGAGCGAGCCCCTCCAGCCCTGTTCGTGGCTTGCGGCGCGTGTCCTCGTCGCGAAGTTGCGAGTGGGTGACGGTGAGCTCGGTGCCTTCGGAAACGGCTTTGAGCGTGATCTCGATCCGCGATTCGCCGGGGTCTTCCACGCCGCCTTTCCAGCGCCAGCTCATGACGACGCGCTCCGGCGGGACGATCTCCAGAAACTCGCCGCTGCTCTCCTGCTCGGTGCTACGTCAAGCCGTACATGGAATTCGGCTGGATGGACGACCGATCGACTGCCGTCGTCGCGCCGGCGGGTTTATTCATCGGAGGCTACCCGTTCACGGCGGACAACAATGAGCTCATCAACTGCAGCAACCCTCTCTGAGTTCCCAAGAGCGATCGCTCGTCTGCACCCCTGCTCAAATTGCAGGTGACACCGCCAATCCAGGATCAAAAGGCAATAGCGCGGGTGTGCAAATCGGTCGCCGCAACATCGAGGGCGGAGGCCGTACTTCCATTTATGAGCATCAAAACTTCCGCCTGGTGGTCGACACCAAAGGCGACGTGATCGACGGATGGACCTACGATCTGTACTCCTCGTACTACTACGTGAACACCTTTCAGGCG
>DASYAC010000326.1:0-23597 GCA_036501585.1 Steroidobacteraceae bacterium | reverse complement strand
GGACGCGGTGTCCCTGAAGTGTTCCATGCCCAGCGACAGCAGGGCGTTCTTTGCGATGGATGCGCAGGGGGCGATGACGAGGGTCAATGCGGTGAGCGCGCCGAGGTGGGTTCTCACAGGGCTTCTCGCTGGATGAGTGATCGTGGGCCGCATGGTATCAAATGGCTATGCGCGCGCCTGCTGGCAAGCCGGCTCTGGGCGGCGACTGGCCGCGGCCGGCCCGTTCAAGGCAGGGATCCGGTACGCTGACAGTGCCTGTGCGTCAAGCTCCGACGAGAGCGTGTCTTCCGAGGAGAGAAGCGATGGACCTGGTGGTGAGATTTGTCGTGGGCGGTGCCATCGTCTCGATCTTCGCCTTGATCGCCGATGTCCTGAGGCCCAAGGGCTTTGCCGGGCTTTTTGGTGCCGCCCCTTCGGTCGCGCTGGCAACGCTCAGCTTTACCATCCTAAGCCAAGGCAAGCTGTACGCGGCGATCGAGGCGCGATCGATGATCGCGGGAGCCGCCGCATTTCTTCTGTATGCGGTGTCGTGCGTGTACTTCATCGGGATGAAACACGCGAAGGCCGCTCCGGCAACCCTGGCGCTTCTGGCGGTTTGGGCGGTCGGTGCCTTTGGCTTTTGGGCGGCGTGGTTGAGATAAGGCGCGATGAAGATACTGGCCGACTTTTCTTCCCTGCGGAACATCAAGTGGTATGAGCATCTCACCCGCTTCCTACTGGGCGGCCTGGTCTCGGTCCTGGCCGGTTTGATTGCCAAAGGGTTTGGGCCGGAGCTTGGGGGGTTATTCTTGGCGTTTCCCGCGATCTTTCCGGCGGGTGCGACGCTCCTCGATAAGCACGAGCGAGAGAAAAAGCAAAAAGCAGGGATCCCCGCGACGATCAGAGGCCGTCTCGCCGTGGGCCTCGATGCCCGGGGTGCGGCTTTGGGATCTGCCGCGCTCGGTGCATTCGCCTTCATCGTCTGGAAGGCTCTTCCCGACTACAACGCGGCGGCGGTGTTGGGAGCGGCTTTCGCGGTCTGGATCGCCCTTGCTGTCGGGATCTGGCGCGCACGGAAGCTCCACGTTTACTTCTCCCGGCGGAAGCATCTGCCGTAATTGGTGATTGAATCAGAGGGGGCCAACGGCGGGATCAGGGAAGTCCCACGCCATTTATCGATTTGCACTGATACGTCCGGCTGGGGAATTGGTGCAGGCTGCACCAACCCATAAATTCACTGGAAAACCAACTCATGGCTAGCGCACGTAGGAAAAACGCCTCCCAAGATGCGATATCGCTCCTCAAAGCAGATCATCGACAGGTCGAGGCGTGGTTTTCGGAATATGACGGAGCGCGGAGCTCCTCAAGAAAGCAGCACTTGGTCTCGAGGATTTGCGAGGCCCTCACGGTTCATACGATGATCGAGGAAGAGGTCTTCTACCCGGCCTTCTTGCAGGCAACCGAGGACAAGGAGATGCATCATGAGGCCGTGGTCGAGCACGCCGGCGCCAAGAAGCTCATTGCCGAGATCCAAGGGATGTCGATCGAGGATGACTACCTCGATGCGAAGGTGACCGTGCTTTCCGAGATGATCAAGCATCATGTCAAGGAGGAGGAACAGCCGGGCGGCATGTTCGCCGAGGCGAAGAAATCCGACATGGACCTCGCAGCCCTGGGCCAGCAGCTCCTTGCCCGCAAGCGAGAGATGCAATCACAATTCAAGGCCGCGTGAGGAGTTAACATGGCCGCCAAACGTAAGAGTGCCAGCCGCAAGGTCAAACGGGCGATGCACGAGCGAAAGCGTGGGACCCTTCGGAGCGGCCGCTCAGGCAAGAAAGTGACGAGCCGCAAGCAGGCCATCGCAATCGGTCTCTCCGAGGCGAGGCGGTCGGGCGCGCACGTTCCTCCCAAGAAGAAGAGTAGCCGAAAGAAGAAATAGCTCTTGCCGCCGGGGCCATGACGCAGCCAGCGGCGCGTCATCGCTGACCCTGGCGACGTTTGTTGAGGAATCGGTGACGCGCGGCGTAGGAAATTTCCTACCTTGGCGGCCGGAATTCACCTGAATTCTCGACTTCGGCGCTGCTCGGCCGTATCAAACGGCGGTGTGGCGGCCCGATCTGCTCGGGTGTGATTCGTTATTAACTGGCTTGTAATTCAAGGTTCACACTCAGCGCCAACAATTCTCCCCGGCCGAATCCCAAGAACCCATGGCCGGAGACCCCATGAAGAAGCTCACCACCCCGATTTTCTCGGCGCTGATTGCCGCCGCCGTTCTCAGTCCCGCTTTCGCTCTGCCGGGCGGAGGCAGTACAGGCAACAGTCCCACTGCGACCCCCATCAAGCACTTGGTCGTGATCTTCCAGGAGAACGTGTCATTCGATCATTATTTTGCAACCTATCCGCATGCGGCCAATCCGTCCGGCGAGCCCAAGTTCGTCGCGGCACCGGAGACTCCCGCCGTGAACGGCCTGTCGGGCGCGCTGCTCACGAATAATCCGAACGCGCTCAACACGCAGGTGAACGGCGCGGGCGCGACCAATCCCTTCCGGTTGGATCGCAGCGAGGCCGCGACCGCCGATCAGGACCACGACTACACGCCGGAGCAGGTGGCGTTCGATCATGGTTTGATGGATGCCTTCCCGGCTTCCGTCGGCACCGCCGGGCCGCCGCCGACCGGCACGCCGATCGCGCTCACCACGGGGTTGACCATGGGCTATTACGACGGCAACACCGTGACCGCGATATGGAATTACGCGCAGCGCTACGCGATGAGCGACGACTCCTTCGATACGAACTTCGGTCCGTCGACGGACGGCGCCGTGAATCTCATCTCCGGACAGCTGAACGGCGTCACCACGGACCTGAATCCCGGCGGCTCGACCATCGGCGACGGTTCCGGCGGGTTGACCTTGATCAGCGATGCGGATCCGGTGGGCGACCTGTGTTCGACCACGACGGGCGAGGTCGTGCAATTCAGCGGCAAGAACGTGGGCGATCTGTTGACGGCCGCCGGCGTGACCTGGGGATTCTTCGAGGGAGGATTCGACCTCCAGACGGTGAATGCCAACGGCACCACCGGCTGCAAGCGCAGCACCTTGTCCACGGTGACCAACACCCTCAAGGCCGACTACATCCCGCACCATCAGCCCTTCCAGTACTACGTTTCCACCGCCAACCCGAAGCACACGCGGCCCACATCGGTGGCGATGATCGGGCACAACGGCGATGCGGCGAACCATCAGTACGACATCCAGGACTTCTACGACGCCGTGAATGCCGGCAACTTCCCGGCGGTGTCCTACTTGAAGGCGCCCGGCTATCAGGACGGCCACGCGGGCTATTCGGATCCGCTGGATGAGCAGACGTTCATCGTCAATGTGATCAACTTCCTGCAGAAGCAGCGCGATTGGGAATCGACCGCCGTGGTCATCGCCTACGACGACTCCGACGGCTGGTATGACCATCAAATGGGCCCCATCGTCAACCAATCGAGCACGGCGGCGGATGCGCTGAGCGGGACCGGCGCCTGCGGCAACGGCGCGACGGCGCTCGCGGGTGTGGCGAGCGGGACGCTCCACGCTCAAGGGCGCTGCGGCTATGGACCGCGCCTGCCGATGCTGGTGATCTCGCCATGGGCCCGGCATAACTTCGTCGATCACACGGTGACCGACCAGTCCTCGATTCTGCGCTTCGTCGAGGACAACTGGCTTGGCAGCACCCGCATCGGCGGCGGCTCGTTCGACGCTCTTGCGAACCCCATCAACAACATGTTCGACTTCGGCCTGCTGCCCCTGAACCTCGCCCCCTATCAGCTCAATCCGAGCACCGGGACGGTCGAGAGCTTTTTCGGCTGGTAGCGAAATCGATCATTCGCTCGCTGCTTGGGGCACGGGAGACGGAACCCGTGCCCCCTTTCGCTGGCGCGAGCAAGCGGATAGATTCACGGCTTGAGCAGTCGCCGTAGCTTGACCACCCGCCGTAGATTTTTGAGGCAATCGGGCCTTGCCCTGGCGGGCGCCGCGGCCATGGGTGCCGCGGGCCGGCGCGCCTATTCGCATCCGATGATTGCGACGGCGCCGAGCACGGTACCGAATGTGGATCCGAGCCGGTTGGCGCGCTTCGTCGATCCGCTGCCGCTTCCGGTCGTCGCGCGCCCGGCCGGCCGCTACGAGATACCGGGAGAGAACGGCGTTCGCGTGCCCTTGTACCGGGCGGCGGCGCGGGCCGTGTCGGCGAAACTTCATCGGGATCTTCCGCCCACCACGCTCTGGTCGTACGGCGGGACGGTCCCGGGCGTCATGTTCGACACCCGCAGCGGCGAGGGCCTGGCCGTCGAATGGGCGAACGAGCTTCCGCCCAAGCACATCCTGCCGATCGATCACTCCTTGCACGGTGCGGAAATCGGCGTGCCCGAGGTGCGCAGCGTCGTCCACCTGCACGGCGCCAAAGCCAGTCCCGAGAACGACGGATACCCCGAGGACTGGTACGTGCCCGGGAAGGCGCGCACCTACTATTACCCGAACGACCAGGAGGCCGCGCTTCTCTGGTATCACGATCACGCGATGGGCATCAATCGCTTGAATATCTACGCCGGCCTGTTCGGATTGCACGTGATCCGCGACGCGAAGGAGCTCGACCTGGGACTGCCCGCCGGCAGGTACGAGTTTCCGCTGGTGATTTTCGATCGGGACGTGCGCCTCGATGGCCGGTTGAGCTACCCGGTCGCCGCCGATCCCAAACATCCCTGGGTGCCGGAGGTTTTCGGCGAGCTGCAGCTCGTGAACGGCAAGGCGTTCCCGTTCGTGGAGGTCGAACCGCGCAAATACCGTCTGCGGGTGCTGAACGGCGCCAACGGCCGCTTTTACCGCCTGTCGTTCCCGCAGGGAATCGATCTGTACCAGATCGGCGGCGATCAAGGGCTGCTGCCCGCGCCGGTCGCCGTCAGATACGTGCAATTGGCGCCGGCGGAACGCGCCGATCTCATCGTCGATTTCGCCTCGCATCGAGGCACGCGGGTGGTGCTCGCCAGCGATGCCTTCGATCTCATGGAATTCAGGGTGAGCGACCGGCCGGTGTCCGACCCAAGCGCTTTACCCCAGTCGCTGCGCGCCGTGCCGCGCATCGCGGAAAGCGCGGCCGTCAAGACGCGGCGACTGACTCTCGACGAGAGCTTGAATCTCGTCGCCGAATCGACCGGCATGCTGCTCAACAAGACGCCCTGGCATGCGCCGATCACCGAGAAGCCCGTGCTCGGCAGTACCGAGATCTGGGAATTCGTGAATCTCACCGACGACACGCATCCCATTCATCTGCACCTGGTGCGGTTCCAGATTCTGGATCGCCGCCGATTCGACGGATTTCAATACATGACGCAAGGGACGCTCCGGTACCTCGGGCCCGCGATGGCGCCGGATGCGAACGAGATGGGCTGGAAGGACACCGTGCGCGTCAACGCCAAGACCGTCACGCGCATCATCGTGCCTTTCGTGGGATATGCCGGGCGGTATGTCTGGCATTGCCACATCCTGGAGCACGAGGACAACGAGATGATGCGGCCTTACGAGGTGGTGAGGGGGTAGATCATTTTCGCCCCAGAAACCAGGCGGCGAAGGCGTTGAGGACGCCATTGCCATTCAGAATAACGGTCATCGATCGTTGAAGACGACCTTCAAGCGTGTCGCCAAGGCATGAAGATTCTTGTCGAGGGTCCATAGCAAAGCGTCAGGAGTGAGCAGGACGGAGGCGAGCAGCGCCATATCGACAGCCCCGCAGCCCGAGTCCTGGAGTTGCTCCCTTTCGATAAGGGTGAGGGTTTCATCGGTCGTCGCGATCACAGGTTGTTGCAGCATCTTGAGGTCGTTGAGTGTCCGCTGTCGAGGTGCCGGGGGCGTGCCGCAGGCGATTTCGATCACGATCAGCCGATGGCACAAGAGCAGGCCCGTGGCTAACAGAGATTGCAGTATGGGGTTGGCGCGGCGGAAATGCGCGACCCAAACGGACGAGTCCGCAAGCACCAAGCTCAACGACGTGGACTTTCCGAGGGCCGACGACGCGGGATCATCTTCATCTTGGGCGCCTTGCCGCCCAAGGCGGAAAGGCGCTTACCGGCTTGCACGCGTACGAACACCTTCATCGCTTCGCGAAATAAATCGGCCTTATCCATGCCTGGATCGGCGACCTCCAGCGCCGTCTGGTAGAGATCATCGTCGATGGTGACGGTAGTTCTCACAGGTTCTCCTCGTTCGCATCAATTATGATGCATTATAGCATCAATCTATGGTCGGGAAGTGCAGGCCGTTCATATGCCGCTACACCTCCAAGTTGTCGATGAGCCGCGTGTCGCCCAACTTGGCGGCGCCGAGTACGACCAGGCGCTCGCCGGTCACCGGTGCTTGCAGGTTCGATTGATTCCTGACGGCAATGTAGTCGGGACGCCAGCCCCGCGCGGTCAAGGCGTCGGCGGCCTCCCGTTCGAGGTTGTAAAAATCAGTGCGGCCGGCTCCGAGCGCCGCCGTCACGTTGCGCAGCACGGCGTTGAGCTGGGCGGCCTCGACTCGCTGCCGGTCGTTCAGATAGCCGTTGCGGGACGACAGCGCGAGCCCGGAGGGATCGCGGACGGTCTCGGCCGCCAGGATGCCGATGGACAATGCCAATTGCCGCACCATGTCGCGGATCACGAGCAGCTGCTGATAGTCCTTCTTGCCGAACACCGCGGCGGAGGGCTGCACGAGGTTGAACAGCTTCAGCACGACCGTGGAGACCCCGATGAAGAAGCCTGGCCGCACCTGGCCTTCCAGGATGTCGGCCAAGAGGGGCGGTGGATGCACTTTGTATCCCTGGGGTTCCGGGTACAGCTCTTGCTCGGACGGCGCGAATACGATGTCGCAGCCGCCGTTCGCGAGAAGCTCGCAGTCACGTTCCAGCGTGCGCGGGTACGTCGCGAAGTCCTCGTGCGGCGCGAACTGCAGAGGGTTCACGAAGACACTCGCCACCACGATCCCGCTGCGCTGCCGGGCCAGGCGTACGAGGGAGAGGTGGCCGTCGTGCAGGTTTCCCATGGTGGGGACCAACGTCACATCGCGCCGGGCGGCCACGGCGCGCCGCAATTCTGCAATCGTTCTGGTTATTTGCACGAGGGTCGGATCAGAAGGCGTGAATCTTGTCGTCCGGAAATCGACCGGCCTTCACGTCCGTTACATAATGCCGCACCGCCTGCTCGATGCCGGCGCTGCCCTCCATGAAATTGCGCACGAATCGGAACGGCTCGCCGGGCGTCAGGCCTAGCATGTCGTGCAGCACGAGCACCTGGCCGCTGCATCCGGCGCCGGCCCCGATGCCGATGGTCGGTATCGACAAGCGCTGGGTGAGCTCACGCGCGACGGAAGCCGGAACCATTTCGAGGACGAGCAGCGCCGCTCCGGCGGCGGCGAGCTCTTCCGCGTGCTCTCTCAGCACGCCGGCGGCCGACTCGTCGCGTCCCTGGACGCGGTAGCCCAGGGCGTTGACCGACTGGGGCGTGAACCCCAGGTGCGCGCAGACCGGGATGCCGCGATCGACCAGCTGGCGCACGATCGGTGCGGTCCAGCCCCCGCCCTCGAGCTTCACCATCTGGGCACCGGCTTGCATCAGCCGAACGGCGTGGCGCAGGGCGAGCTCGATGGACTCCTGGTAGCTGCCGAAAGGCAGGTCCGCGATCACCCACGCGCGCTGATTTCCTCGAACGACGCAGGCGGTGTGGTAAGCCATGTCATCCATGGACACCGGCAGGGTGTTCGGGCGGCCCTGCAACACCGTCCCGAGCGAGTCTCCGACCAGAAGGGTATCCACGCCGGCGCCATCGAGGACGCGTGCGAAGGCCGCGTCATAGCAGGTCAGCATGGCGATCTTTTCGCCCTTCGCATGCATGTCGCGAAGACGGTACAGGGTCATGGGTTTGTTGTGGCTCATGGACCCCATTTTGATACATATCGGGATCGCGGGGGCTAATTCATTTCATGCTCGGCTTCGATTATCTGCATCGCGGGCTGCCGCGTGAATTCGGGGTCGATGCGGGCTATCATTTCCAAAGACTCCCCAAGGGACCGGCCATAGACCATGCATCAGGCGGGCAAGCCAACGGCAGCGAGCTTCGTGTCGGGCATCAGCGAACGGCCCCTGCTTTACCGCACCGTCGATGCCGTGCTCAGGAGCGCCGTAAACGAGGGAGCCGACCGCACCGCGCTGGTCGTACCTCATCAGTCCACGAGAATGAGCTTTGCGGAGTTCGACCGCGCGGTCGAGCGGGTCGCGCGCGGCTTGGTTGCGTGCGGCCTCGAGCCGGGAGAGCGCATCGGCATCTGGGCACCGAATTGTCTCGAGTGGGTGTTGACCCTGTTCGGCGCGGCTCGCGCCGGCTTGGTTTTGGTCAACATCAATCCCGCCTATCGAACCTCCGAGCTCGAGTTCGCGCTGCGCCTCGTCGGCTGCCGGGCGCTCGTCTTCGCCCCGAGGTTCAAGAGCAGCGACTACGTGGCCATGCTGAGCTCGCTGATTCCGGAGCTCGCGAGGGGCGCTCCGGGGCGGCTTCATAGCGCATCCTTCCCGGAGCTTCGCACGCTCGTCCATCTGAGCACGGAGACTGTGAGCGGCTGTCTTTCCTTCGCGGATTTGCGGGCTCAGGGGGACGGCCTCGACGATGCGGTCATGGGATCGCTCGAGGCGCTCGAAGACGCCGACCGGGTCTTCAACATCCAATTCACCTCGGGCACCACCGGCACGCCGAAGGGTGCCACGCTCACGCACTTCAATCTCGTCAACAACGGCTTCTTCGTCGGTGAGGGGATGAGGCTTACCGACCGGGACCGGGTCTGCATCCCCGTGCCGCTCTATCACTGCTTCGGCATGGTCTTGGGCGTACTCGCCGCGATGACGCACGGTGCGGCCAGCGTGCTGGCAGGTGAGGTCTTCGAGCCGCTCGCCGTGCTCGAGACGGTCGCCCGCGAGCGCTGCACGGCGCTGCACGGCGTGCCGACCATGTTCATCGCGGAGCTGGAGCATCCCCGCTTCGGCGAGTTCGATCTGTCGACGCTGCGCACAGGCATCATGGCGGGATCCCCCTGTCCGATTGCGCTGATGCGCCGGGTGGTGACCGAGATGCACATGCCGGAGGTGACGATCTGTTACGGCATGACGGAGACGAGTCCCGTGAGCTTTCAGAGCGGGCCCGACGACCCGCTCGAGCGGCGCGTGAGCACCGTGGGCCGGGTGCATCCTCACGTGCAGGTCAAGATCATCGATGCGCAGGGACGCGTCGCGCCGTGCGGCACGGCGGGTGAGCTGCTGACCCGCGGCTATGGCGTGATGCGCGGTTATTGGGCGGATCCCGAGCGCACCCGGGAGGCGATCGACGAAGGCGGCTGGATGCACACCGGCGACCTGGCCGTGATCGACGAGGCGGGGTATTGCAACATCGTCGGCCGCGTCAAAGACCTCATCATTCGCGGCGGCGAGAACATCTCGCCGCGGGAGATCGAGGAGTTCCTGTACCGCCATCCGGCCGTCCTCGACGTGGCGGTGGTCGGCGTGCCCGATCCGAAATACGGCGAGGCGGTCTGCGCCTGCATCCGACTGCGTCCCGGCCAGAGGGTCACGGAGGAGGACATCAAGAGCTACTGCAGCGGACAGATCGCGCATTACAAGGTGCCGCGGTACGTGCGGTTCGTCGACGGATTTCCGCTGACCGTGAGCGGAAAAGTTCAGAAATACCTGATTCGAGAAAGCCTGCGCGCCGAGCTCGCTCTCTCCGAGGTAACGCACGCGTGACGCTGGCGCGCGATCTGCTCGATCACGAGCTGTTGCGCCTCATGCGCGCGGGTCTCAAAGCGCCGATACCCCCGCAAGCTCGGTCAGACTCTGGGTGCGCGTCAATGCGATGAATTCCCGGATGTACGCGGCCTCAGCGCCGCTTCGGGTGGTGGCGGCATACAGCTCGCAGCGCAATCCCGCCTGCCCGATGGGCCGCGAGACCACGTAGCCGCGCTCGATGTAATTGCCGACGGTCCACGAGGGCAACGCGGCGATGCCGCGTCCGCTCGCGACCAGCTGCAGTATCGCCACGGTCAGCTCGGCGGTGCGGCGCTTGGGATTGATGCCCGCGGGCGTGAGGCAATGCTTCATGAGGTCGAGCATTTCGTCGGGCACGGGATAGGTGATGAGCGTTTCATCGGCGAAGTCGGAGGCGTCGAGCCAGCTCTTGGCGGCGAGCCGGTGCCGGGGACTCATGAGCGCGACGCTTTCGTATCGAAATAGCGGGCTGAACACCACATGGGCGTGCGGCGGCTGCTGGTCGTGAATGACCGCGAGCTCGGCCTCGCCGCGCTCCAGCAGCGGCAAGGGATCGACCACGAAACCCGAGATGATGTCGAGCTCGACCTCGGGCCACAGCGAGCGATATGAGTCCATCGCCGGCATCAGCCAGTCGAAGCAATTGTGGCACTGTACGGCGACGCGCAAGGGTCCTGCGTGCCCTTCGGCCAGCCTGGCGATGTCGCGTCCCGCTTCCGCCACCAACGGCAGCACCGAGCGTGCCAGGGTCAGCAGCCGCTCGCCGATCGCCGTGAATCGCAGCGGCCGGATGTTCTTTTCGACCACCGCCGCGCCGTAATGGCCCTCGAGGGCTTTCAATTGATGGGAAAGCGCGGATTGCGTCAAACAAAGACGCTCCGCCGCCTTGGACAGGCTCCCGCATTCGGACAGGGCCAGGAGCGTCTCCATGTGCCTGAATTCAAGCGCCGTCGTAGCCATGAGCCGTTTTCATCGTCCGCGTGAAGATAATTAGTTTGAATCATAGCTCACCGTGGCGGCCCCTGCGGCGCATCATCGCGTCGCGCTGAACGCGGACCGGAAGCTCTGTGGGGGTATGCGGCGATGCAGCTAGCGTCAGGCGGGGTCGAGATCGATACCCGCTCCGCCCCGGCCGAAGAGGATCGGAGACCGCTGCGCGGCCTTCTGCCTCGCATCGACTCCGCCTCTTCGGCGCCGATTCTCGCCGCTTCGCGGCGCCGATCTACCTATGCAACAGATGATGCTGATGCATCCAGGCATCCATCCACTTGCGTAGATCCGTGTCCACCACCATGGCCCAAAGCGCCAGCACGGCCACGGAAAACCCTACGACGAGGGAGTTCGTTCGCACCGTCGTCTGCGCCGCGAAGCCGAGTACCCAGGGTGAGATCATCAACCAAAGTCCGAGCGCGGCATTGGTTCCGTCCTGCCATGGATTCCATGCCACGACGACAAAACGGCTGCCCAGCGTCACCAGAATGATGGCTGCTCCGACCAGCCAGGCACACCAGATCGCACTCGATTGGATGCCCGGGTGGATAGTTGCGAAGTGCAGCACCCGAGGAGACACCATCATCCACAACCCCAGCAAGGTGATAACCCAGTCGCGCATTTGCTTCATTTCCATGAGTCCCCCTTATCCGGCCCCTATGGCTGCCAATCCGCGCGCATAGCCTACGAAGCCGATGAAAGAACGCGTTCGCTGCCGAGCGGTTAGACACTATCGATGCGACGATGTTCCGGCTTCGCCAGCGCGTAATGTATTGCGGGACAGCAACTCGCAATCGCAGGTAATCTCCCTGGATGCTCGCCGATGCCATCGTAGTCGCGCATTTGCTCATCGTGCTGTTCATCGTCGGCGGGCTTCCCATCGTCTACATCGGCGTCGCATTGCGTTGGCGCTGGGTGAGATATTGGCCGTGGCGGGTAGCCCACCTTGGGGCAATTCTCTTCGTGGCCGGCGAGTCTCTGCTGGGAATACCGTGTCCGCTGACCGTCTGGGAGGACACCTTGCGCGGCCGTCATACCACCGGCGGTTTCATCGAACGCTGGACTCATCGGCTCATGTTCTATGATGCGCCCGCCTGGGCGTTCACGACGGCGTATGCAGCCTTCGCCGCCCTGGTGCTCGTAACCTGGATAGTGGTGCCTGCCACCCGGCGGAGAGGGGCGGAATGACTCATCGCCCGCCACGGCGCACCGTCGCATGCCTACCGCGCGTGCGGAATGACGGCCGTGGCTTCGATCTCGACTTTGGCCTGCGCCTCCATGAGCGCCAACACCTGTACGACGCTCATGACGGGGAAATGCTTGCCCATCACGGCGCGGTACGCCGCCCCGATCCGCTTCAGCTCCGCGTGATACTCGTCCCGGCTGGTGATGTACCAGGTGAGCCGTACGATGTGCTCCCGCCGCGCCTGCGCCTCGGCCAGTATCGCGAGGATGTTGTCGAGCGACTGCCGCACTTGACCGGCCATGTCGGCGCTCGGGAACCGGCCCTGCGCGTCCCAGCCCACCTGCCCGGCAATGAAGATCTGCCGGCCCTCGGCGACCACTCCGTTGCTGTAGCCCGCGGGCCGCGGCCAGCCTTCGGGGAGCAGCACTTGAAATTGCGTGAGACTCATGTGTGCTTGTTCCTGTTGAGAAGTTCGCGCCCGATGATCAGCTTCTGAACCTCGGTGGCGCCCTCGTAGATGCGCAGTGCGCGAATGTCGCGGTACAGATGCTCGACGATTTCGCCGCGCGCGACGCCGCGACCGCCGAACATCTGCACCGCGCGGTCGATCACGCGCTGAGCGGATTCGGTGGCGGTCAATTTGGCCATGGCCACTTCCAGGGTGGCGGGCTCGCCGCAGTCGCGCAGCCAGGCGGCGCGATAGGTGAGCAGCCGCGCGGCATCGATGCCGGCGGCCATGTCCGCGAGCGCCGCCTGGGTGAGCTGGAAGTCCGCGAGCGTCTTGCCGAACAGGCGGCGCGCCCTGCAGTGTCCGATCGCCTCGTCGAGCGCGCGCTGCGCGAATCCGATGGCCGCGCCGGCCACGGAGGTGCGGAAAATATCGAGAGTCTGCATCGCGAGCTTGAACCCTCCGTCCTCCGCCCCCAGCCGTTGGCCGGCGGGGATTCGGCAATTCCGGAAGCTCAAGGTGGCGAGCGGGTGGGGCGAGATGACATCGATGCGCCGTGAGACATCCAGTCCCGCGGTGCCGGCATCGACCACGAAGGCGCCGATGCCGCGCGCCGCGATCGAGCCGTCCGAGCGCTGCTCCGCCGCCGCCGTGCGCGCGAAGACGCAGTAGAAATCCGCGATGCCTCCGTTCGAGATCCAGGTCTTCTCGCCGTCCAGCACGTAGTGATCGCCGTCCGGGCGCGCGGCACATCGAATGGCTGCCACGTCGGAGCCGGCATCGGGCTCGGACAGGGCGAAGGCGGCGATGGCCTCTCCCGCCGCCACGCGCGGAAGATAGCGAGCCTTGAGCTCCGGCGAGCCGGCCAGGGAAATGGCGCCGCTGCCGAGGCCCTGCATGGCGAACGCGAAATCGGCGAGGGCATCGTGCCGCGCCAGGGTCTCGCGGATCAGGGCCAGGGAACGAACGTCGAAATGACCCGCGCGCTCGCCGCCGGATTGATCGGACCCGCCCGCCGCCGCGGTCCCCGACGATGGAGCGACGGGATTCGCGAAGTCGCTCGGCACCGAGTAGCGCGTCCAGCCGGCTTGCCCCAGGTCGAGCACCAGCTTGCGGCAGGCCTGGTCCACCGACTCGCGGTCCTCCGAGCCTGCATGGGATGTAAGGTGCCGTCCGGCCCAGTCGTCCAAGCGGGCGGCCAGCTCGCGATGCTGCACCGTGAAAAAAGGCCATTCGAGAAAATCGCCGCCGCGCATCGCCGTCAATTCCCCTCGAACTGCGGCTTCTGCTTCGCCGCGAAGGCGCGGTAGGCGCGGCGGAAGTCCTCCGTCTGCATGCACGCTGCCTGCGCCTCGGCTTCCGCGTCGATGGCGGCATCGATGGGCATGTCCCACTCCCGGTGCAGCATCTGCTTGGTCATGGCGTGGGCGAGCGTCGGGCCCTGTGCGATCTGCGCGGCGAGCTCCAGCGACTCGGCCAGTACGGCGTCCGGGGCGACGAGACGATTGAAGAATCCCCACGCGTGGCCTTCCTCGGCCGACATGGAGCGCCCGGTGAACAGCAGCTCGGCCGCGCGTCCCTGGCCGATGATCCGCGGCAGCATGGCGCAGGCGCCCATGTCGCAGCCCGCGAGCCCCACGCGCGTGAACAAAAACGCGGTCCGCGCCCGCGGAGTGCCGAGGCGGAAGTCCGATGCCATCGCGAGGATGGCGCCCGCGCCTGCACAGACTCCGTCCACCGCCGCGACGATGGGTTGCGGACAGGCGCGCATCGCCTTGACGAGATCGCCGGTCATGCGGGTGAAGTCGAGCAGTCCGTCCGCGCCCATGCGCGTGAGTGGACCGATGATTTCGTGCACGTCGCCGCCGGAGCAGAAATTTCCGCCCGCTCCCGTGACGACGATGGCGCGGACCTCGGGGGCCGCGACCAGCGCGCGGAACAAGTCGCGCAGCTCCGCATAGGACTCGAAGGTGAGCGGGTTCTTGCGCTCCGGTCGATTCAGGGTCACCACGCCGACCCGGCCATCGAGGCGCCACTGAAAATGCCGCGGCCGGTAATCCCCGGCTCGGAACCGTTGCGTTCCCGACGGCGGGATTGGTGTGGACGGCGGGGCGGGCGTCTGCGGCGGGGTGGGCGTCTGCGGCGGGGTGGGTGTCATGGTGTCCTCAGCCGTTGCGTCGTTGGTTGACATGGGTCTTCAGTTCGCCCAGCAGTTCCCCCAGCTGCCTCTTTTGCTTCATGCCCAGTGGGCCGAACAGATCGATGATCCATCGTTCATGTTCGGCGGCCATGCGCTGGAACTGCCGTCCGCCTTCCGCGGTGAGCTTGACGCGGAACACGCGCCGATCGGCACTGTCGACTTCGCGCACCACGAGACCGTCCTTCTCGAGTCCATCGGTGACGCCGGTGACGTTGCCGCCCGTCACCATCATGCGCTGCGACAGCTCGCTCATCTTCAGCCCCTCGGGGGCCCGCTCCAGCTGCGCCATGAGATCGAAGCGCGGCAGAGTGGTCCCGAACCTCGATTGCAGATTCTGGCGAATGGCGATTTCGATCTGGTTGGTGCAGGTCAGCAGCCGCAGCCATAATCGCAGCGACTGATGATGATCGTCGTGCACCCGGGTTTCCGCATCGACCGGCGTGTCGGCGATCTTCAAGGCAGTCTTTTCCTTGGCCATCACGTCACCTCTCCACCGGCGATCACGATGCTCTGGCCGGTGACGCTCTCCGTGCCGGGCTTGCACAGCCAAAGCACGGTATGGGCGACTTCCTCCGGCGTGATGAGGCGGCGCTGAGGATTGGGGGCGACCAGCGCCGCCATCGCCTCGCTCTCGCCGCGGCCGGTCTTGGCTCTGATGTTGGCGACGGCATCCTTCACCATGTCGGTGTCCGTGTAGCCGGGGCACACCGCGTTCACGGTGATGCTCTTGGTGGCGAACTCGAGCGCCAGCGAGCGCGTGAGGCCGATCACCGCGTGTTTGGATGCCGAGTACGCCGAAATGTAAGCGGCGCCCCTGAGCCCCGCGACGCTGGCGATATTGACGATCCGGCCGAAGCCGAGCTGCAGCATGTCCGGCACCGCCGCGCGTGCGCACAGAAACGTGCCCGTGAGATTCACAGCCAGGATGGCGTTCCAGAGGGCGAGATCGGTATCCGCGAATTTCGAGCTCGCGGCCCGGCCCGCGTTGTTGATCAGAATGTGCACGGGCCCGAAATGCCGGCGCGCCGCGACGAAGGCATCCTGGACGGACGCCGCATCGGCAACGTCGACAGTCACGGGGACGGCACGGCTCTCTCCGCCCAATTCCTCCGAGAGCTGCGCGAGCCTGCCCCGGTCGCGCCCGAGAAGAGAGATGCGCGCGCCCTCGGCGGCCAGCACTTTGGCGATTGCGCTGCCGATGCCCCGGCCCGCACCGGTGACTATCGCGTGACGATCGGCAAACGCCGTGGATTTCTCGTTCATTCAGGCGCCTCCGCCGGTTTGTGCGGCACGCCGCAGGTTACGCTCGAGCTGGCTCTTCCCCGACAGATACTGTTGCGGCCACCACTGCGCGTGAAATCCGAGCTTTGCGGCGGCTTCGAGCGTCCACGCGGGATTCGACAGGTGCGGGCGGGCGATGGCGCATAGGTCCGCCCGGCCCGAGGCGATGATGGAATTGACGTGGTCGGGCTCGTAGATGTTGCCGACCGCCATGGTGGCGATGCCGATCTCGTTGCGCACCTGGTCGGCGAACGGTGTCTGCCACATGCGGCCGTACACGGGCTTCTGCCAGGGGACGGTCTGTCCGGTCGAGACATCGATGAGATCCACCCCTGCGCCCTTGAATGCGCGCGCGATGGCGAGCAAATCCTCCGCAGTGAGTCCCCCGTCGGCCCAATCGGTGGCAGAAATGCGTACCGACAGGGGCTTGTCGTCCGGCCACTCGGCGCGCACGGCGTCCAGCACCTCGAGCGGAAAGCGCAGGCGGCCTCGAACGTCGCCGCCGAAGGAATCGGTGCGGCGATTGGTCAGTGGAGACAGGAAGGAGGCCAGCAGATAGCCATGGGCCACGTGCAGCTCGAGCATGTCGAATCCGGCCTCAAGTCCGCGGCGCGCGGCACGCACGAACTCTTCCCGCACCCGATCCATGTCCGCCCGGGTCATCTCGATCGGCGTCTGACTCAGGTCGGGGAAATAAGGCAGGGGCGACGGCGCCAGCAGGGGCCAATTGCCCGACGGCAGCGGATGGTCCATTTTCTCCCAGCCGAGCTGAGTCGAGCCTTTGCGTCCCGAATGACCGAGCTGCAGACAGATCTTCGCCGGTGTTCGCGCATGCACGAAGTCGACCACGCGGCGCCAGGCGTCGCGCTGGACGTCGTTCCACAGCCCCGTGCAGCCCGGCGTGATGCGGCCCTCGGGAGACACGCAGGTCATCTCGGTGTACACGAGGCCCGCCCCGCCGAGCGCCCGGTGGCCATAGTGAACCAGATGCCAGTCGTCGGGGACCCCGTCAACCGCGCAATACTGAGCCATCGGCGAGACCACCACCCGATTGGCCAATTCGAGTCCGCGAAGCTTGAAAGGCAGGAACATCGGCGGCCGCGGGTCCTCGCCGCCGCCGCGGCCGGCCAGCCACCGCTCGTAGCGCTCCACGAATCGAGAGTCCCTCGTTTTCAGATTGTCATGGCCGATGCGCTGGCTGCCGGTGAGCAGGCTGTAGGCGAACTGCTCCGGGGGCAGGTGCGCGTAGCGCGCGACGTTTTCGAACCATTCCATGCGGTTGCGCGCGGCGCTCTGCAGCTTGAGCACCTCCACGTTGCGCTCCTCGTGGTAGGCGCGGAGCGCCCGATCGAGGTCGGCGCCGCCCGCGATGGCGCCCGCGATGCCGCCTGCGCCGCCGCCAGCGACGTGGCGGCACAGCGAGATGGCGTCCTCCATGGCGAGCTTGGTACCGGAGCCGATGGAGAAATGCGCCGTGTGGGCGGCATCTCCGATCAGCACGACGTTGCCGTGGTGCCAGCGCATGCACTGTACCCGGTTGAAGTTCAGCCAGGCCGATCCACGAAGGTGTCCGGCATTGCTCTGCAGCCGGTGGCCGTCGAGGTAACGGCCGAACAGCGCTTCGCAGAAGGCGATCGACTGTCCAGTGTCGAACCGGTCGAGCCCATGCGCCCTCCAGGTTTCCTCCCGAGTCTCCACGATTACCGTGGAGAGATCCTTGCTGAACTGGTAGGCGTGGATCTGGAACCAGCCGTGTTCCGTCCGTTCGAAGGCAAAGGTGAAAGCGGCGAAGGGCCGGGTGGTGCCCAGCCAGATGAATCGGCAATGACGGGTGTCGATGCCGGGCTCGAACACCTGGGCATGGCGGTCGCGGGTCTTGCTGTTGATGCCGTCGGCGGCAATGATGAGGTCCGCGTCCGCGAAATCCCGCTCATCATCCACCTCATGCTGGAATCGCAGATGTACTCCCAGTGTACGGGCGCGCTCCTGCAGAATGTTCAGCAGGCGCTTGCGGCTGATGCCGGCGAAGCCATGGCCGCCGCTGACGAATCGACGGCCGCCGAAATGAACGTCGATGTCGTCCCAGTGATGGAAATCCGCGAGTATGCTGGCATGCGAGGCCGGGTCCGCGGCGCGGAAGTTCTCCATGGTCTGATCGGAAAACACCACGCCCCAGCCGAAGGTGTCGTCGGGTCTGTTGCGCTCGTATACCTCGACGCTCGCCGAAGGCAGGGCCTTTCGCAACAGGATCGCGGCATACAATCCCGCGGGGCCGCCGCCTGGACAGACGATTCTCTTCATGAGCTGCGAGCTCCTCCGGCACATGTATCGCGGGCTTGCCGCCTATGATATATTTCTGGATACTTGAAGTGTCAATTATCTTTTGCGCGCAGGGTTCGAACCATGGATACGCTCTCCCAGTTGGTCGGCGGCATCGTGAAAGGCAGCATCCGGGTGGTCGATCTCACCCTGCCGCTCGAGCCCGGGACCCCCACGATTCCGTTGCCGCCCCAGTTCGCGCCCTCCAAGCCCTTCTCGCTGGAGGAGATTTCGCGCTACGACTCGCGCGGTCCGGCATGGTATTGGAATAATATCGCCTGCGGCGAACACACCGGGACGCATTTCGACGCCCCGATCCACTGGATCACGGGCAAGGACTATCCCGACAATGCCACGCACAACATTCCGGTGGATCGGTTCATAGGTCCGGCGTGCGTCATCGATGTATCGCGGCAGGCTCGGGAGAACGCCGACTTCCTGTTGACCCAGGGCGTCGTCGAGGAATGGGAGCGGCAACACGGCCGGATTCCCGCGCATGCCTGGGTCCTCATCCGTACCGATTGGTCGAAGCGGACCGCCGCCAAGGCGTTTCTCAACATCCAGGCGGACGGCCCGCATACCCCGGGCTTTCATCCGCAATGCGTGCCGTTCCTGGCGCGCGAGCGGGATATCCTGGGCGTGGGCGTCGAAACCGTCGGCACGGACGCAGGGCAGGCCGCGGGATTCGAGCCCATGTTCCCCTGCCACACCATCATGCACGGTTCCAACAAGTTCGGGCTCGCGAGTCTGGCCAACCTCGATCAGCTGCCGCCCACCGGCGCGGTGGTGATCGCGCCTCCCCTGAAGATAGTGAACGGCTCGGGCAGCCCGCTGCGGGTGCTGGCGCTCGTTCCCGTATGAGGTAATCGACCCGTGGCAGAGCGATCGTTCGAGAAGGAAACGCAATCGCTGCGGCTCGGCGAAGGAGCCGAATTCCGGGGCGAGGGAATTCTTGCCGTCACCAAGGCACTGCTGCAGTCCGGGGTCGCCTACGTAGGCGGATATCAGGGGGCGCCGATCTCCCACCTGATGGACGTGCTCGCCGATGCTGAGGATATCCTTCGCGAGCTCGGCGTCCATTTCGAGGCGAGCGCCTCGGAGGCCACTGCGGCCGCCATGCTCGCCGCCTCGATCAATTATCCGCTGCGCGGCGCGGTCACCTGGAAATCGACGGTGGGCACGAATGTGGCGTCGGACGCGCTGGCGAATCTTGCATCCTCGGGCGTGCGCGGCGGCGCGCTGATCATCCTCGGCGAGGACTACGGCGAGGGCGCGAGCATCATGCAGGAGCGCACTCACGCCTTCGCCATGAAGTCTCAGATATGGCTGCTCGATCCGCGGCCGCATCTGCCGCAGATCGTGCGCGCGGTCGAACAGGGCTTCGAGCTTTCCGAAGCGAGCCACAGTCCGGTGATGTTGATGCTGCGCATCCGCGCCTGCCACGTCTACGGGCGCTTCACCGCCAAGAACAACCGGCGTCCCGCATTCTCCGCGGCCGATGCGCTCGCCTCGCCCTCGCGCGATTACGGCCGCATCATCCTGCCGCCCTCGACCTATGCCCAGGAGCGGGAAAAGATCCACGAGCGATTCCCGGCGGCGCTGCGTTTCGTCGCCGAGCAGGGGATGAACGACTTCATCGCGGGCGATGCGGCCGACTTGGGGCTCGTTCTGCAGGGCGGCTTGTGCAACAGCGTGCTGCGGGCGCTGGAGCTCCTCGACTGCGCGGATGTCTTCGGATCGAGCAGGATTCCTCTCTACGTCCTCAATGTCACCTATCCGCTGGTTCCCGACGAGTGGATCAGGTTCTGCACCGGCAAGCGTGCGGTGCTGGTGGTGGAGGAGGGCCAGCCCGAGTTCATCGAGCAGGCGGCGAGCCGGATTCTGCGCAAACACGATTTGTCCGCGCGCCTCGAGGGCAAGGATGTGCTGCCGATGCATGGCGAGTACAGCGTGGATGTGCTGCGCAAGGGGCTTGGGGAGTTCATCGCTCGCTGGGCGCCGCAGCTGCTGCGCGGCACCCCCAAAGCCGCTGCCCGGGGAACGGCCGCCGAGAGCCCCCTCGTGGCCGCCGGGCGCCTCGCGGCCCTGATCCCGCCCCGGCCGTCGGGACTGTGCACCGGTTGCCCGGAGCGGCCGCTGTTCTCCGCCATGAAGCTTTTGCAGCGCGAGACCGGCCCCCTGCACATCAGCGCCGATATCGGCTGCCATTCGTTCGCGACGCTGCCGCCCTTCAACATGGGGAACAGCATTATGGGCTATGGCCTGGGGCCGGCGGGAGCGTCGGCGCTCGGCACCGGAGGCGGGAAGCGCGCCATGTCCGTCATGGGCGACGGCGGCTTCTGGCACAACGGTCTCACCAGCGGAATCGGCAACGCGGTTTTCAACCGCCACGACGACGTGACCGTGATCGTCGATAACGGCTACTCGGCGGCAACGGGCGGTCAGGACATCCCATCCTCGCGTGCCGCCAACGAGCACCGCCAGGGCAACAACACCATCATCGATGCCGTGAAGGGCGTCGGAGTCAAGTGGGTGAGGCATACCCGCACCTACGACATGCAGGGAACCTTGAAGGTGCTGCGCGAGGCGCTGACGACGGAATTCCGCGGACCCAAGGTGATCGTCGCCGAGGGTGAGTGCCAGCTCAACCGTCAGCGCCGGGTGCGGCCGCTCATGAAGAAATCCATCCAGCAGGGCGAGCGCGTGGTGCGCGAGCGCTTCGGCGTCGATGCCGATACCTGCACCGGGGACCATTCCTGCATTCGATTGTCGGGATGCCCGTCGTTGACGGTGAAGAAGAATCCCGACCCCCTGCGCGGCGACCCGGTCGCGCACGTGGATAACAGTTGCGTGGGTTGCGGGGTGTGCGGCGAAGTGGCGCACGCCGCCGTGCTCTGCCCGTCCTTCTATCGCGCCGAGCTCGTATACAACCCGTCCCGCTGGGATCGTCTGCTGGCCAGGCTGCGGGCCTCTGTCATCGGCGCCTTGCAGCGGCGGAGCGAGCGCAAGCGGATGAGCTTCGCGCTCTAGACCATGAGCCCGCAGCGGCCGATCAAGTTGACCATCGCGGCTCTGGGCGGCCAGGGAGGCGGTGTGCTCGCCGACTGGCTGATCGAGATCGCGGAAGCCGAGAATCACCTCGTGCAGTCCACCTCCGTGCCGGGTGTCGCGCAGCGCACCGGTGCGACGATCTACTACCTCGAGTTCTTTCCCCGGGCCGCCGCCGACCGGGCGGGACGCGATCCCGTCATGGCGCTCATGCCGGGATCGGGAGACGTGGACTGCGTGCTCGCCTCCGAGCTGGCGGAGGCCGGCCGGGCGATACAGCGCGGGCTCGTCGATCCGGAACGCACGACGCTGATCGCGTCCTCGCACCGCTCCTACGCCATCGGTGAAAAGAGCGCGATGGGACAGGGTGCGGCGGACGAGAGGCAGCTTCTGGAGTTGGTGCGCAGCCAGGCGAAACGGATGGTCCTGTTCGACATGGACGCGCTCGCCGAGCGGCATGGCAGCGTGATCAGCTCCGTGCTCCTCGGCGCCCTCTGCGGCAGCGGCGTGCTGCCGTTTCGCAAGGCGGCCTTCGAGTCCGCCATCAAGAAGAGCGGCATCGCCGTCGCGACCAATCTGGCCGCTTTCGAGGATGCCTGCGGGCTCGCCGAAGCGGGCGAGTCGGCTTCCCGTGCGCCCGCGCCGGCGAGCGCCGCGGCGCAATTCGCCGAGGTGCCTGCGCGCGCCCGCTCACCGGCGCTGCAGCCCCTGCTCGATCGGGTGCGGCGGCTGGCCGCGCCGCTGCAGCCGCTGGCTCTGGAAGGCGTGCGCCGCGCCATCGACTACCAGGATCCGATCTACGCCGGCCTGTACCTGGATCGCGTAGAGCGAATCGCCGCCCTCGATGTTCAGCGCGTGCCGCACGGGACCTGGACGCTCACGGAGGCAACGGCGCGGAGTCTCGCCCTGTGGATGACGTTCGAGGACACCTTCCGGGTCGCCGATCTGAAGACGCGCTCGGCCCGCTTCGCTCGTGTACGCGAAGAAGTCCGCGCCGAGCCCGGTCAGCTGCTGGGCATCACCGAATTCATGAAGCCGCGAATCGAGGAGATCGCGGGCTCGCTGCCGGCGAGGGTCGGGCGGTGGGTGCTGGCGTCGCCTCGCCTGCGCCGTTGGCTCGCGCGTTGGACCGGCGGAAAGCAAGTGCGCACCGGCACCATCGGCGGTTTTTTGCTACTGCATCTGCTCGGAGGCATGAGGCGCTGGCGGCGCGGGACGCTCAGATACGAGCAAGAAAATGCGCGCATCGAGGAGTGGCTGGCGCGGATCGCCGATCTTGCCGGGAAGAACTACGCCTTGGCGGTGGAGCTCGCGCGTGCTCAGCGGCTGGTCAAGGGCTACGGCGAGACCCATGAGCGAGGCTGGCGCAGTTTCAGCGCGCTCGTCGGGCAACTCGATGCGTTGGCCGCGCGGGCGGACGGCGCATCGGTGCTGGCGCGATTGCAGGAGGCCGCCTTGGCGGACGAAGAGGGCAGCGCCCTGGCGAAGGAGCTCGCGGCCGTCGCCGGCGCTGATCGATGCAGCCGCTTTGTCGGTACAATTTAACGTCACGCTCGGCAGCATCCGCCGGCCGCCCGACAGGCGGAACGAATAGTGGCGATGTGACCGCAACATGGGAGTGGATATGGGAGTCATCGATCGGCGGAGACAACTTGTATTCGGCGTGCTCTTGACGGCAGCGGTCGGCGTTGCGGCGTCCGCTGCATCGAGCAAGTGGCCCACCCATGGCTGGCCTCGGGGTACCCCCGGCGGCGTCGGACTGGATGAGCATGTGCTGGCCGATCTGGATTCGGATATCAGCCATGGCAAGTACAGCCTGGTCGACAGTTTCGAGGTGTTTCGCTGCGGCGAGGAGGTGTTCAGCCGCCACTACCCGCACGACTACGCCACGATTTACGCAAAGGAGGCCAAGACCAAGGGTCCTCTGAATGCGCGACTGACCGGGCGTTACAACTACTTCGACCCCGTCTGGCATCCGTACTATCACGGCACCCGCATGCACACCATGCAATCGGTGAGCAAGACGGTGACCTCGGCCACGATCGGCATCGCCATCACCCGCGGCGACTTCAAGGCCGGCCTCGACACACCCGTACTCCACTATTTCCCTGCGGGTTCCGTCAAGAACGTCGACGAGCGCAAGCGCCGCATGACGCTCGCGGACGTTCTCACCATGCGCACCGGATTGGATTGGATCGAGGACGTGCCCTACGACGATCCGCGCAGCGACTCGAGCCTCATGGAGGCGACCGATGACTGGGTTCAGTATGTCATCGACAAGCCCATGGCGCACGATCCCGGCACGGTGTTCGACTACAGCAGCG
>DASYAC010000325.1:0-3189 GCA_036501585.1 Steroidobacteraceae bacterium | reverse complement strand
CGCCAGGCGTTCGACGAAGACGCGGTCCAACTCGCCCGGCGGCAAGGTGAACTCCATCGAGCCGTCGTCGAGAAGCGCCTCGTCGGCTCGCGCGGACGGGACGGGGGCCGGTGCCGCGGCCGGCGCTTGTGCGGCTGCTGGCGTTGGAGCTGTCGCTGGAGTCCTTCGCGACGCCGGCGCAGCCGGCGATGCCGATGCCGGCGCCGCCGCCGCCGCCGCCCCCGGTGTTGCCGATGCCGCCGCCGCCGGCGCAACCGCCGCCGGTGCGGCGCTGTGCGCGCGTGCTCGCGCAGCCGCGGCTGTCGTCGCGGGTGCGGTCGCGGGCGCGGACGCGGGTGCGGGTGCGGGCTTGGGGTTAACCGCGGCCGGCGGGGGTGGGCGGGGCGGCGGGGCTGGAGGCGCTGGCGCCTTCCTCACCTCCGCCGAGACGCTCGCGGATGTTGGCGGCGGCGGCATATCCTCCACGAACTTTTCCACCAATTGCAGGCGCGCGACATCGACGCCGCTGGAGTCGATATCCTCGATTTCGATGATTTCCTGGCTGCTCCCCGACGATGCGCCCGGCTGCTGCAGCGGCGGTACGGCCGATTCCAAGATCTGGTTGGCGCGCGTTTCCATCTCGAGCGACGATTCGCCGGCGGGAAAGGCACTCGGATCCTCGGCAAGCCGCGCGAGCGCATTGAACACCTCGCCGCAGCGGCCGCAGCGCACCTGGCCGCCCGCGGCGCGCAGCACCTCGGCCGACAGGCGGAACACCGTTTCGCATTTCATGCACTGCGTGTACAAGCTACGCTCTCCGCGCGTGGATGCAGCACCAGTCTTCGCGCCCAAAGACCTGCACGATATCAAACCCTGAGGTATACGCGGCTTTCACCGCGTAGGCCTGAGATTTCAAGATTCCCGACAGCACGAGGTCCGCGCCTGCCTTGCAGGCTGTCCGGAGGATCGGGGAAAGCTCGATCAAGGGCTCGGCCAGGATATTCGCGACGACGAGGTCTGCGGCGGGAAGGGAGGGCGGCACGCCCTGTATCTCCAGTCGTTCCGCGACTTCGTTGCGGATGGCATTGTCGCGCGTGGCGAGCAGCGCCTGCGGGTCGAGGTCGACGGCGATGACGTGGGCAGCCCCAAGTTTCAAGGCGGCAATTGCCAGGATCCCGGAGCCGCACCCGTAATCGATCATCGAGCGGCCGGCGAGCGGCAACGCGTCGAGCAGTTGCAGGCAGAGCGCCGTCGTGGGATGCGTGCCCGTGCCGAACGCCAAGCCGGGGTCCAGCCGGACGACCACGGCGTCCGGCTCCTGGGGCGGCTCCTCGACGGTCGGGCATACCCAGAGCCGCCGCCCGAACCGCAGGGATTTCCAGTCTTGAAGCCAGACACGTTCCCAGTCACGGCTCTCGACCGCGCGCAGCCGCGCCGAACCCGTGATGTGGGAGCCCAAACGGGAAGCCAGCTCTCCCATGGTGCTTGCGGCCTCGCGGGAGTCATCGAACAGCGCGCGCACCGAGGTGTCGCTCCATAATCGGATCTCGCCGGGCTTCGGCTCGAGCACCGGTTCATCGCCGCGATCGAGGAACGTGATGGAAATCGCTCCGATGTCCTCGAGAGCGGTCTCGACCGCGTCCGAGCTCAGGCTCGCCAGCGGAAATTCGATCTCATACAGCATGATCGTGCGGCAAGCAGGTGCTCGCAGGAACTCCGTCGGCGTTCACTTCAATCCGAGCCGCCGCTCCAGATAGTGGATGTCCGTGCCGCCCTGCCGAAATGCCGAGTGATTGAAAATTTCCTGATGCAGGGGAATGTTGGTCTTGATCCCTTCCACGACCATCTCGGCGAGGGCATTGCGCATGCGCGCGATCGCCGTGTCCCGCGTGTCGCCGGAGGCGATGACCTTGCCGATCATCGAATCGTAAAACGGCGGTACGTTGTAGCCCGTGTAGACGTGGCTGTCGACGCGGATACCGGGGCCGCCGGGGGAATGCCACAGCCTGATCGGTCCGGGCGAGGGGACGAACGTCTTCGGGTCCTCGGCGTTGATACGGCATTCGATTGCGTGGCCGCGGATTTGGATGTCGTTCTGAGTGTAGGGCAGAGCCTCGCCCGCCGCGATGAGGAGCTGTGCCTTGACGATGTCGATGCCGGTGACGAGCTCCGTCACCGGGTGCTCGACCTGTACCCGGGTGTTCATCTCGATGAAGTAGAACTCGCCGTCCTGGTACAGGAACTCCATCGTGCCCGCGTTGCGGTATCCGACCTCGCGGCATGCCCGCGCGCACCGCTCTCCCATGGTCTTGCGCTGTTTGGCGGTGAGCCCCGGTGCGGGCGCCTCTTCGAGCACCTTTTGATGGCGCCTCTGCATCGAGCAATCCCGTTCGCCGAGGTGCACCACATTGCCGTAATTGTCCGCAAGTATTTGAAATTCGATATGCCGCGGCCGCTCGAGGAATTTCTCCATGTAGACCTGCGGATTGCCGAATGCCGCGAGCGCCTCCGATTGGGTGACGCTGATCGCATTGAGGAGCGAGGCGTCCGTGTGAACCACGCGCATGCCGCGGCCGCCGCCGCCGCCCGAGGCCTTGACGATCAAGGGATAGCCGATATCCTTCGCGATGCGGAAGTTCTCGTCGGCGTCGCTCCCGACGGGACCGTCGGAACCCGGCACGCACGGCACGCCCGAAGCCTTCATCACCTTGATCGCGGAGACCTTGTCGCCCATCAGGCGGATGGTCTCGGCGCGCGGACCGACGAATATGAAGCCGCTCTTCTCGACGCGCTCCGCGAAATCCGCGTTCTCGGACAGGAATCCGTAGCCCGGATGGATGGCGACAGAGTCGGTCACCTCCGCGGCGCTGATGATGGCGGGCATGTTCAGGTACGAGAGCGCGGCCTGCGGCGGCCCGATGCACACGGTCTCATCCGCCAGCAGGACATGCTTGGTGTTGAAATCGGCGGTCGAATGCACGGCGACGGTCTTGATGCCGAGCTCGCGGCACGCCCGAAGGATGCGAAGCGCAATCTCGCCGCGGTTGGCGATGACGACTTTCTCGATCATCGCGGTTATTCGATGATGAACAGCGGCTGGCCGAACTCGACCGGCTCGCCGTTCTTGGCGAGGATCGCGGTGACGCGTCCCGCCTTGTCGGACTCGATCTGGTTCATCATTTTCATGGCTTCGATGATGCAAAGGATCTG